>NZ_JAHZMO010000070.1 GCF_020748185.1 Terrisporobacter petrolearius
GTTTAATTTTATACCAACCATTATCAGTTTTGGCAACAATAGTAACTTTAGTATTTTTCTTTAAAGAAGCAACCTTATCATAAGTAGTATTAGGCCCTTTTCTAGCATTAAGGTTACTATTCACAGTACCATTAGCAGAGTAAGGAGCCTCACTATAGTTAGGCTTATTATTTGCAATAGTTATGTATTGAGAGGAAACATATCCATAACCACTATTAAGTTTAATTTTATACCAGTTGTTAGAAGACTTAGCAACAATAGTAACTTTAGCATTTTTCTTTAAAGAGCCAACTTTAGCATAAGTAGTATTAGGCCCTTTTCTTACATTAACATTATTATTTGCGGTACCATTAGCAGAGTAAGGAGTCTCACTAGGCTCAGGCTTATTATTTGCAATAGCTATATATTGAGAAGAAACATATGCGCAATCATTATTAAATTTAATCTTATACCAACCGTTATTAGTTTTAGCAACAATAGTAACTTTAACATTTTTCTTTAAAGAGCCAACTTTAGTATAAGTAGTATTAGGTCCCTTTCTTACACTAAGGTTTGATTTAGTAGTACCTTTTGCTGAACAAATAGTTTCCTTAATTGTGGCTGCAAAAGCAGTTGTTATGTAATCACTATTTTTTGTAGAGAAGTCTCCCGTAAATACTCCTGACATACAAACAGTAGATACTAATCCTGTAATCATAAATTTTTTTAATACATTATTTTTCATAATATCACCTCAGATTATTTTTGATTTACTATTTTAAAACAATTTATATTATAGTCTTATATTCCATTAATTGCCATAAATATTACAAAACTGAAATGTATTATTGTATATTGATTTATATAACGATTTGCTTTAAAAATTAACACCTTCTTTGAAATTGGGGATTTCTTTACATTCAAAAACTAATTTCATGATTATGAAAACCTTCGAAATATCAAATAAGTAACTATATTTTTAATGAATTTAGTAAAGACTAGAATATGAATAAAACTTTTGGAGGTAAAAGAATGGAAAACAATATGTCAATGGAATATCCTATGTTTTGCTATCAGTGTGAACAAACAGTAGGAGGCAAAGGATGTACAAAGTTAGGTGTATGTGGAAAAACACCAGAAGTTGCTAATCTTCAGGATTTGCTTATTTACCAAATAAAAGGCATAAGTTGTTATGCAAAAGAAATAGTTGAAAAAGGAGAAAATGTAGATAAGGATATAGTAAGCTTTATTGAAAATTCTTTATTTACAACTTTAACAAATGTAAACTTTGATGCTGAAGTTCATGTGAAAATGTTAAAAGAATCTCAAAAATTAAAAGAAGCATTAAGAAAAAAAGTAGGAAAAATTAAAAATGATACAGAGCACGCTACATATAACTTAAGTGAAACTAAAGCCGAAATGCTTAAGGATTCAAAAAAAGCTGGGATAATGTATGATAGTGAATTGGACCCAGATATTCGCTCTTTACGACAAACTATAGTATATGGATTAAAAGGAATATCAGCTTATGGCCATCAGGCAAGAGAGCTAGGATACTTTGATGATCAAGTTGATAATTTTTATGTAAGAGCATTGGAAGCCACAACTGACGATAGTCTAAGTGTAGAGGATCTAATCAGATGGACTATGAGAACTGGTGAAATAAGTGTGGCTGTTATGAAAAAGCTTGATGAAGCAAACACAAAGACTTATAAAAATCCAGAACCTAATAAAGTAAATGTTCATGTAAAAAAAGGCCCATTTATTGTAGTATCAGGCCATGATCTATGGGATTTACAAATGTTATTAGAACAAACAGAAGGTAAGGGTATTAACATATACACTCATGGTGAAATGATTCCATGTCACGGATATCCAGAGCTTAAAAAATATGATCATCTTGTTGGGAATTTTGGTGGAGCTTGGCAAGATCAACAAAAAGAATTTGATAATATTCCAGGTTGTGTACTTATGACTACGAATTGTTTAATGAAACCAAGAGAGTCTTACAAAGATAGAATATTTACAACAAGCGTTGTTGGATGGGATGGAGTTCAGTATATAGGAGTAGGAAAAGACGGAAAAAAAGATTTCAGCCCAATTATTGAAAAAGCATTGGAACTTGGTGGATATGAGGAAGACCAAGAGCCACATGAAATTTTAGTTGGATTTGGACACCAGGCCACACTTTCTCATGCAGAAACAATTGTTAATGCAGTAAAGGATGGCAAAATAAGACACTTCTTCTTAATAGGTGGATGTGATGGTGCAAGACCAGGTAGAAATTATTATACTGAATTTGCAGAAAAAGTTCCTGATGACTGTGTAATATTAACTTTAGCTTGTGGAAAATATAGATTTAATAAATTAGACTTTGGAGAAGTTGCAGGACTTCCAAGACTTTTAGATGTGGGTCAGTGCAACGATGCTTATTCAGCAGTTAGAATAGCAACAGCATTAGCAGATGCTTTTGAAACTGATGTAAATGGATTACCATTATCACTAATTATATCTTGGTACGAGCAAAAAGCAGTGGCAGATTTACTTGCACTATTATCTCTAGGGATAAATGGTATATACTTAGGACCAACTCTTCCAGCATTTTTAAGCCCTAATGTACTTCAATATTTGGTTGATACTTTTGATTTGAAAACAATAAGTACACCAGATGATGATTTAAAGTCTTGCTTAAAACAGGAAGTCTAAAATTAAGTAAACAAATAAAAAAGAATAAGTAAAGTAAAAAATAATTAACAAATAAAAACTTGCATAAGATCTACTTTATGTTTATAATAATTAACAAATAAAGAAATTCCCATGAAGGGGAGTAGCTTTCACATTATTGTGATAATCAGTCGTCAAAACGGATTAAAATCCCGGTTGATTAGCGAGTTTAAACTTGTTAGCAAGACCTTCAGAGTAGTTTTATCTACTTTGTTGGTCTTTTTTTATTGGAATTATCACTTTAACAAAATTTAGTAGTATTTATATTAATTCAGAAGATGGATTTTATAATAATGGGAGGAAATGGTATGTTTTATAAGGAAACAAGTGAAAAAACAATTAGACATTTTAAGAGTAGTCTAGATGGATTGTCTCAAATGGAAGTTATGAAAAGACTAAAGCAAAATGGACCAAATGAATTAAGAGAAAAGGAAAAGGTACCAACTTGGAAGTTGTTTTTGGATAGTTTTAAAGATCCACTAGTAGTTATACTTTTAATAGCAGCCTTAGTACAAATATTTTTAGGCGAAGTAGTAGAATCTGTAATTATATTTGCTGTACTTATTTTAAATTCTATTTTAGGAGTAGTTCAAACTAAAAAAGCGGAAGGATCTTTAGATAGTTTAAAACAATTATCTGTACCAAATGCAAAAGTAATTAGAGATGGAATTAAAATTACAGTACCGTCTAAAGATTTAGTTGAAGGAGACATTGTTGTTTTGGAGGCTGGAGATTATGTGCCAGCAGATGGAAGAATAATAGAAGCTCAGACTTTTAAAGTAGTAGAAGGAATGTTAACTGGAGAAAGTGAACCAGTACTAAAACATGAAGATAAAATAGATGAAGAGTGTGCCTTAGGTGATCAGAAAAACATGGTGTTTAGTGGTTCTATGGTAGTATATGGCCGAGCTACTTATGTAGTTACAGCTTGTGGAATGAAAAGTGAAATAGGAAAAATAGCAGATTTATTAGATAACGCAGAAAATAAAGAGACACCACTGCAAAAGAAACTTGATGAGTTTGGTAAAAAGTTAGGTGTTGGTATAGTTATATTAGCAGGATTAATTTTTTTAGTGCAAGTTATTCGAGGAGCAAATATAGCAGATTCATTTATGTTTGCTATTGCCATAGCAGTTGCAGCCATACCAGAAGCATTGTCTTCAATAGTAACTATTGTTTTAGCTAAAGGAACAAATACAATGGCTAAAAAACAAGCAGTAATAAGAAAGTTGCCAGCAGTGGAAACTTTAGGTTCAGCAAGTGTAATATGTACAGATAAAACTGGAACACTAACACAAAACAAAATGACTGTTGTTGATTTTTATATGTATGGTGATAAAGAAAAAGCACTAGCTACTAATATGGATGAAGAAATAGCTTTATCTAGAAACGATGACATAGCATCAACTAGTGAAGCTAACGAGAGTGAAATAGCATTAACTCTAGCATCAACTTTATGTAATGACTCAGATGTAACAGAAGAAGGTGTGGAAATAGGAGATCCAACAGAGGTTGCTCTTATAAATCATGCAGAAAAAAACAACATAAATTACAAAACATTAAGAGAAAAATGCAATAGATTAAATGAGTTACCTTTTGATAGTGATAGAAAACTAATGTCTACAATAAATAAAGTAGATAATAATATATACATGTTTACAAAAGGTGCTCCAGACGTGATTTTTAGCAGATGTAAATATGCATTAGATGATGGAGAAGTTGTAGCTATTAATGATGAAATTATAGATGAATTTAAAAAAGCAAACGAAGATTTTTCAAATAAAGCATTAAGAGTTTTAGCATTTGCTACAAAAGAAATTAAAGATGAGAACTTTGTACCAACTTTAGAAGATGAAGATGAACTTACTTTAATAGGTTTAATGGCAATGATTGACCCACCTAGAAAAGAAGTTTATGAAGCAGTAAAAGAAGCTAAAGAATCAGGCATAAAAACAGTAATGATAACTGGGGATCATAAAACTACTGCAGCAGCCATAGGCAGAGACATAGGAATAATGGAAGAAGATGATTTAGCCCTTACAGGTAAGGAACTAGATGATTTAACTGATGAAGAACTAGATGAAAAACTAGAACATATTTCAGTTTACGCTAGAGTATCTCCTGAAAACAAAATAAGAATTGTTAAAGCTTGGCAGAAAAAAAATAAAATTACTGCCATGACAGGAGATGGTGTCAACGATGCCCCAGCACTTAAGCAAGCAGACATAGGTATAGGCATGGGAAGTGGAACAGAAGTAGCAAAAGATGCGTCTGCCATGGTACTTTTAGATGACAACTTTGCAACAATAGTAAATGCCATCGAGGTAGGTAGAACAGTTTACAATAATATAAAAAAATCAATCACTTATTTATTTTCAGGAAACTTAGGTGGTATAATTGCCATATTATTTGCAGTTATTGCAGATTGGTCAAATCCATTTACTACAATACAACTTTTATTTATTAACTTAGTAACGGATTCTCTACCAGCTATATCATTAGGATTTGAGCCACCAGAAAAAGGTATAATGAAAAATCCTCCAAGACATCCAGACGAAAGTATATTAGCTGGAGGAACTTTAAGTTCAGTAGCATTTAGAGGTAGTGTAATAGGTATGGTGACAATATTAGCACAATATATAGGTATGCAAACTTCTCCTGAGCTTGGAACAGCAATGGCTTTTGCCACACTTACATTATCTAGAATAGTTCAAACATTTGCTGCAAGATCAAATACTGAAACAATATTTAGTCTAGGACTTAGCAGTAATAAATATGCATTAGGTGCAGTTGGCGTTTGTTTAGGAATGTTCTCTTTAACATTATTACCTTTTATGAGAGATATTTTTTCAATGCCAATATCATTTGGTTTAAATAGTTTAGGAATTTCATTTGGTCTTGCTGTAGTTGCAAGTTTAATTATGGAACTTAGTAAAAAAGTAGTAAAATAATAATTTATAAAAATAAAAGAGCATTTCAGTATAGAGCTGAAATGCTCTTTTTCAAAGAATACTTGTATTCAGCAAGAATAATATTTGTTATTTATTTATTTATTCTTCTTCTAATAAATGAGAAATATGAGGGAAAGGTTCAACAGTCCTTTTTAATATTCCTTGTATATAGGATATTAATATTCCATAATTGGTTATTGGTATATTGTGGTCCTTAGCACATTTTACTCTATACTTCATCTCTCTTTCGTTTAATGTACATCCACCACAATGTATAATCATTTTGTACTTTGATAAATCACAAGGGAATTCTGTTCCACTAGTAAATTCAAAGTTAAGATGATTATTAGTATATTGCATTACCCAGTTAGGAATTTTTACTTTGCCTATATCATCACATTGACGGTGATGAGTACATCCTTCAGAAATTAAAACAGTGTCATTATTTTTTAAAGATTCTAAAGCTCTAACACCTTTTATAGTTTCTTCTAAATCACCTTTGTATCTGGCAAATAAAATAGAAAATGAAGTCAATAAAATATCTTTTGGAGTCTCAGCAGAAACTTTTGCAAATACTTGGCTATCTGTTATAACTAGCTTTGGTTTTTTACCTAAACTTTGTAGTGTTTCTTTAAGTTCGCATTCTTTAACTACAATGGCAGTAGCATTGGCTTCTAATATATCTCTAATAGTTTGCTGTTGAGGTAAAATAAGTCTTCCTTTTGGCGCTGCTTTATCAATAGGTACAACTAAAACTACAAAGTCAGAAGGATTTAGCAAATCAGCAACAATTTTATATTTAGGTTCATCTGTAATAGCTTGTTTAGCTATCATTTCTTTTAATTCATGTATGTTTTCATTAGTAGTAGAACTTACCCAAATAGTATTAGATAAATCATATGTACTTCCATTTATATGAAAAGAATTTTCTTTCATTAAATCTAACTTATTCATGACTACAATATAAGGAATGTTTTTTTCTTTAAATCTAGAAATTAAAGCATCATCTTCTGGAGTAGTACCTAAAGTTCCATCTACTACTAAAACACCTATATCAGTTTTATTTAATACTTGATAACTTTTTTGCACACGCATTTTACCTAATTCTCCAACATCATCAAGACCAGGAGTATCTATAATTATTACAGGTCCTAAAGGTAGTAATTCCATAGCTTTTGATACCGGGTCTGTAGTAGTGCCTTTAATATCAGATACTATAGCTAAACTTTGACCTGTTATTGCATTTATTACGCTGGATTTTCCTGCATTACGCTTTCCAAATATACCAATATGAACACGCTCAGCAGAAGGTGTACTATTTAATCCCATTATCATTGCCTCCCAATTTTTATATATAATAAATTATATCACAGTAAAAATCCTAATTATAAAAAAATGGAAAAAAATAAGATATATATGTGCTAATGAATTATTATAAAAAAAACTGGTGATTTTATAGTCACCAGTTTCAAAAGTTTAATTTAATTTCATCTCATCTAAGGCAAGAGTTCCATCTCTATAAGCTGTGCATATATCAATAAAATACTGGGATTTATTATTATTATGCATATATACCATTATACTGTTTAAACTTAATGCATATAAAGATGATACATACAATAAAGATGAATAAGCAGCTTTAAGTTCAATATTAGATTCATTTGAATAGTCCTTTGATAATTGATTTGAACGTGTTACTAGTATAGATTCACAACACTTTATTTCTTCCTTAAACTTAGGTATATCTATGTGTCTGTCCCCAGATATTTCTTTAACCATAAGACTAATTTTATCTCTAACCATTTCTAAATCTTTTATGGGGGTGGAGATATTTTTAGTCTGGGCATATGAAATATTAGTAAAGAACAATAAAAAACAAAGTGTTAATGATATAAGTTTCTTCATGTTTCCCTCCAAGTATATAGTATTAGTTAATTTAGTATTAGTTCAATATATTAACTATTTTCTGATTTAAGATCATGTAATGATATAGTTCCTTGCTTAAAGACAGCGCATGTATCTATAAAGAAGTTGGTTTTGCTATCATCATTTATATATACTAGCATGTTGCTTAAACTTAGCTCATATAAAGCTATGGTATATAATATTGTAGAATATGTTCTTCTAAGTTGTATATTAGTTTCAGTTGAATATGCATTTGATATTTGTTTAGAGCTTGCTGCTAAAATAGATTCACAAAATTTTATATCCTTTGTTAATTCGTTAATATTTAGAGGGTCATCTCCTGCTATTTCTTTTATCATAAGGTTTACTCTATTGTTAACTGTATCTAAATCCTGGATTGCAGTTTTGATATTATTGGGCTGACCATAAGATGTATTTGTAAAAAGTAGTAAAAAACAAAGTGTTAATGTTAAAATTTTTTTCATATTTTCCTCCAAGTATATAGTATTGTCAAATTTAGTATTTACTCAATACATGCTAATATTCGCATAAATAATGATATTATAAAAAATCAAAGTAATAATATATTAATAAAAGTTTCAGATATATTTCATAAAATAGAATAAAAATACCTTGCATTACATAGTATTATATATTATATTTATATTATTAATACATTGCATTACAGAGTAGTGAATAAATATACTTAAAAGAAGGTGAATTATGCAATTAAACAAAGAAGCGCTAAAAGGACATATAGATACATTGATTCTATCAATATTAAATAGAGAAGATTGTTATGGATATGAAATAGCAAAAAAAGTGAGGATAAAATGCAATAATACATTTGAGTTAAAAGAGGGGACTATGTATTTGGCACTAAAACGCATGGAGTCAAAATCGCTGATTGAATCCTACTTGGGAGCGGAGTCAGGAGCTGGAGGAAGACGAAAATATTATAAAATTACTGAAGAAGGAAAAGAGGCTCTAACTATAAAAAAGAAAGAGTGGTACTTTATTCAAAATATAATGAATTCATTTTTAGAGGAGGAAAATTAAAATATGAAACAAATAGATGAATACTTAGATAGTTTATATAAAGAGGACAAAAGTAAAGAAACAATAAGCCTTAAGTTAGAAATGAAAGAGCATTTATTGGAATCGGTGAAAGAGTTAAAGGATGAAGGTTATAGCCAAGAAGAGGCTATTGAAATATCAATTGACAGATTTGATGGTGGGATAGAAATGGAAGACGAGTTACAAGGAATTATTAAACAAGCTTGGTTTGAAAAAAATAACATAAAAAATAAGATAACTAGTTTTTTTAGAAACATATTAATTGTAAGTGTAGTAGTTTATGCATGTTTGACTTTTTATAACAACAAAATGATTGACTATCATACGCAAATATATGACAAAGTAAGTAAGGATTTACATACAACAATTGCAGATATAAATAATCCAAAACAATATAAAAATAAATTAGATAATATGTTAAATGAAAAGTATGGGGAAGTAAAACAGTTGAAAATCTATTCAAATGAAAATAACGAGTCTAAAGAAAATTTAAAATATAATTATACTAAAGGGAATTTAGCAGATACTATTTATTTAGAAAATAGCAATGATGACTTAGATAATTCTAATAAATTATACTTTGAAATTGGGCTAAAAGGTGGCTTATATTTAATTTCTGATAAGTTACTATTGATAGATTTATTCATTGGATTAGCAGGATTTATTGGATTTATTTTATCAAAGCTAGATATGTTAGATAAATTCTTTATTAATAGAAAGTATAAAGAAAGCTTATAAATTATATAATATTGGGTATTAAAATTTATAAGAATTATATTAAAGAGGAGAATAACATAGGAAAGATAAGATAGTAGTTTTAACAGGTGAATCCAATGGAATTGGAAAGGGTATATTAGATCCATAAGTCCTGGCTGGATTGAAACAGAAGATAATGTAAAACATTCAAAAAAAGATAAATTACAGCATCCAGTATGTAGGGTTGGCAAAGTTTCAGATATTTTTAATATGGTTATGTTTTTATGTAGTGAAAAAGTAAGTTTTATTACTGGTGAAGATATTAAAGTTGATGGCGGAATGTCAAAATTAATGATATATAAGGATGATAATGGTTGGTATTATTCAATATAGTAAGAAAAAGTATAAAAACTAGGGAGTTTATCTAGCTTTTATACTTTTTTGTTTGACCTGAATGAGACTGTGAAGTTTTTTCTGTAAATAGCTTTCTATGATAAGTTTATTAAGGCATGGATATGAAAATTATGTATCCATGCCTTAATTTGAATGTAATTCCAATTTAATTGCATGTCAAGTACACCTTGTAAAAAGGTGTTTTTTTTAGAAATAATTTGTTTTTTAAATAAGTCTTCCTTCATACATTATTGATAATTCACCATAAACTTTGCCCCAATTTCTAAGGGGTAAGGTCCATTTTTTTGTTGCTTCAAAAGTAGCTAAAT
>NZ_JAHZMO010000071.1 GCF_020748185.1 Terrisporobacter petrolearius
TCTCTTCTTTAGAAAATAGTTTTTTGTTCATAATTACTCAACTCCTTAATGAATATTTTACACAAAAATAAACCCTATACAAGTAAACACTTTTTCTAGTATCCACTTTATAGGGTCCATTTTATATGAGCTTGGTAGCTACATTTTTTAGGCATGATCATGGAAATGATGTTGGAACATTAATCTTTTCTTTTGCTCTTATGGCAGTAGAGATGGTGATTCTAATATTGCTAGTTTTTGCTTATTTATTTGTAGTATTTTATGGGATGTATTACAGATATAAATATGATAAAGAAATGTAAATAATAAAAAATAGAGATTATATGGAGACATTCTGACGTAGAAAAAGGATGGATAACCAATAGGTGATCCATCCTTTTAAAGTATATCCTCTAAAGTATATTCACTTAAAGTAAGTATAAATGAATTCAGAGCATCATCTATAATAGGTTTTAGTTTACAAGAATCATTTATAGAGCAAGTATTACTCTCAATAGAAAAACATTCAAGAATATTTAAGTTATCCTCAGTTGTTTCAAGAAGCTTACCTAAGTTTATATCCTTAGGATCCATACCCAATTTTATACCACCATTTCTTCCTTTTGATGATGATATATAATTGTTTTTAGATAATTTATATACTATTTTCTTTATATGATGAGTTGATAAACCTAAAATGGATGATAGTTCATCAACAGTAGAAAGATTATCTGGGTGATTACCTAAATACATTAGTATTCGAAAGCTATAGTCTGTAAATTTTGATAAATACATTATAATCTCCTTTGATAAGATAGTTTATATATGTATTATTATATAAACTCCTAAGTATTAAACACAAGGTAAATAATAAATTTACGATTAAAGTTTAAGTTAATTAAAAAAGTATATCCAACTCAGGATAATTATTACAAATATTTTGAAGAAAATTTTCATGTCTATATAAAATCATAAATAATGTGAACATCACAACTACTTATTATACATAAGTTACATATATTAAGATGTTAGCAAGAGCCTATTTTGTAAATTGGATGCTTCACATAATGGAAAATTTTATGTTAAAATTATAGAAGGGTAAAAATAATAATAAATTTCAAAAAAACTGTTTAAGGTTAAAAATACGTGGTATTAATATAGCATAATTAAAAATTAAATTTAAACAGTATATAATATTTAGTTTATATAAAAATTAGGGAGGAATAATAAGATGAAAAAATTTGTTTGTACAGTATGTGGTTATATATATGAAGGAGAAGCTGCTCCAGAAGTATGTCCAGTATGTAAAGTAGGAGCTGAAAAGTTCCAAGAAATGAAAGGTGAAATGAATTGGGCTGACGAGCACAGAATAGGTGTAGCTCAAGGAGTTGACGAAGAAATAGTTGAAGGGCTTAGAGCTAACTTCACTGGAGAATGTACAGAAGTAGGAATGTACTTAGCTATGTCAAGACAAGCTGATAGAGAAGGACATCCAGAAGTTGCAGAAGCTTACAAAAGAATAGCTTTCGAAGAAGCAGAACATGCTGCTAAATTTGCTGAATTATTAGGTGAAGTAGTAGTTGCTGATACTAAGAAAAACTTAGAAGCTAGAGTTGAAGCTGAATATGGAGCTACTGAAGGAAAGTTAAAAATAGCGAAGAGAGCTAAAGAATTAGGATTAGATGCAATACATGATACAGTTCATGAAATGTGTAAGGATGAAGCTAGACATGGTAAAGCATTCTTAGGGTTATTAGAAAGATACTTTGGAAAGCAAGCTTAATTAATATAAAAATAATAATTTAAAAAAGCTGTATTACACTTAATAAAAGGTGTAATACAGCTTTTTATTTTAAAAATAAAATGTTTGTAACTAATAATTAAAAATCTACCTCTTACAAAGATAAATTAACCACTTACTCTAAATTCGTTTACAAAGAAATCCTAATGACTATAATTGATAATGTGGAGAGTGAAGATATGAAAATACGAATTGAAGTTGATGAAAGAATTGAAGAAGATGAAATAATAGTTAGGTGCAGTCAATTAAATGAAGAATTGAGTAATATTCAAAAAGCAATAACTGAAATAATAGCACAAAAAACACAAATTACTTTTTATAAAGATAATGTGGAGTACTATATATCATTGGTAGAAATATTGTTCTTTGAAACTGAAGATGCCAATATTAGCGCTCATACAAGTGATAATATTTATCAGGTTAAGTACAAGCTTTATGAACTGGAAGAGATTTTACCAAATAATTTTATGAGAATATCAAAATCTACTATATTAAATATAAATCACATTTACTCCATAACACGAAACCTAACATCGTCAAGTATCGTTGAATTCCAAAATACACATAAACAAGTGTATGTTTCAAGACATTATTATAAACCACTAAAATTTAAGTTATTAGAAAAGAGGAGATAAAATGAAAAAAGAAAGAATTTTTTGGGGCTTTTTACTTGTATTAGGAAGTGTTGCCTTAATAGTTAATAAACTTGGTTACTTTTCTCATATAAATGTATTTAGTGTATTATTAACAGTATTTCTTTTGGGAATTATGATAAAAAGTGCACTTAGAAGAAGCTTTCCAGGAATATTATTCCCATTAGCATTTATTTGTATTATATTTGATAATCAATTAGGTATTACAGCAATTACACCATGGACGGTGTTAATAGCAGCGGCTCTTGGCAGCTTTGGTCTATCAATGATTTTTTATAATGGTCCTAGGTGGCATAATTATAAACATAAACATGATTGGAAATATGATGATTATGAAACCATTAATATTGAAGATGAGGGACATATAAAATTAGATACTAGTTTTGGAGGAAGTATTAAATATATTAATTCAGACAAATTTGAACAAGCAGATTTGGGTTGTAGTTTTGGTTCAATGAAGGTGTATTTTGATAATACTAAACTAAATAATGGACGTGGAGTAGTTAGAATAGATGCATCATTTTCTGGAGTAGAGTTATATATACCTAAGACTTGGACTGTGGAAAATAGGGTTAATACATCCTTTGCAGGTGTAGATGAGAAAAACAGAAACATGGGAAATTCAGATAATATTTTAACTATAATAGGAAGTGCTAGTTTTGCAGGTATAGAAATAGTTTATGTATAAAAAATATAAATAAGCTAAAGATATTTCAATAATGCACTGTACCCCAATTGTTGGATCAAAATTCCAATGATTGGGGCATTTTTTATATAGTCAAAATATTAAAAAAATGTGATATTATTAAGAGGTGTATGTAAAAATATAAGTGTATTAAGTAATAAAGAAAAATGAGGTGAAACTTTGCAATACATATTTAAATTAGACAAAGAAAACAAAATATTTTATAAGACCTTGCTTACCTTATGTATTCCAATAATAATTCAAAACTTATTATCAACTTTAATAAATATGGTGGATACAATTATGGTTGGAGGACTGGGAGAGGTATCAGTGGCAGCAATTGGTATAGCTAATCAATACTTCTTTTTATACAATATGGCTTTATCCGGAATCATAGGAGGAGCAGGATTATTTATTGCTCAATTTTTTGGGAAAAATGATAAAGAAAATATAAGAAAAATCACAGCCTTAGGAGCATTATCAGCTATAACTTTAGGAGTAATATTTGGCACAATGGCAATTTTTTCTCCAAAGTTTATAATTCACTTCTTTTCTCTTGATGAAAGTGTAATTGAAATTGCAGTAAATTATTTTGCAATAATAGGATTTTGTTATCCTATTATTGCAATTAGTAATGTATTTAGTATGGGATCAAGAAGTATTAGAAATCCAAAGCTTGGAATGATTTGCAGTTCTATATCCTTAGGATTAAATATAATTCTAAACTATATATTTATATTTGGCAAATTTGGAATGCCAGCTTTAGGTGCTAGTGGTGCAGCCTTGGCAACAGTTATATCAAGAGTCGTTGAGTTAATCTTATTAGTTAGTTATGTTTATTTTATTAAAAGTGATTATGAATTAAGATTTACTTTTAAAGATATAAAATTAATCAATAAAGATTTATTTAAGGCGTTTATATCTAAAACAATGCCTGTATTTTTTAACGATGCTTTATGGGCATTTGGGACTGTGCTATATGCAGTGGCTTACTCAAAAGCAGGAACATCAGCTATTGCAGCAAGTCAAATTGCATCAAGTACAGGAAATTTCTTTATAATGACATCAGTATGTATAGCTATTGGTTCATCTATTATGATAGGAAATGAGTTGGGTGCGGACCACATAGAAAAAGCAGTTAGCTATTCAAAGAAGTTTGCAATTATAGTATCTTTGGCTGGGCTAGTCTTTGGCGGATTATTAATTTTATCAATTCCTGTTCTTCTAAAAGTATTTAGTGTAAGCCCAGGCCTTGTACCAGATATAAGAAAGATATTTATTGTAATGGGAGTACTAATGGTATTAAAGACTTTTAACACTTTTATAATAATAGGTGTGCTTAGAAGTGGTGGAGATACAAAATATGCTTTAACTTTAGAAATGGGATGTATGTGGTTTGTATCATTACCTTTAACATTCTTTGCTGCTTACAAAGGTCTTCCCATTTATATTTTAGTTGCTTTAACTTATACGGAGGAAATGGTAAAGTTTATATTTGGGGTACCAAGAGTATTATCTAAGAGATGGGCAAATAATATTGTAAAAAACATATAAAATGGTTAATACAATATTAAAACTTATTTACTGAGTTGACTTTTCTTGTTATTAGAGTTACAATCAAACTATTATCGGTCAACTGACCGACAAGAAATAAGGAGGTATTTCATGGGAACATATATTAGGGAACCTATTAATGGATTTACTCATTTAGGTGGAGCGATTCTTTCTTTTGTAGGTCTCTTAGCATTAGTAATAAAAACTACATTAACAAGTGCATCTGCTATAGATCTAACTGCAGTAATCATATTTGGAATAAGTATGATTTTACTTTATGCAGCATCAGCTACATATCATTTAGTAATGGCACCAGACAAGGTAATTGCATTTTTAAGAAAATTAGATCATTCTATGATTTTTATACTTATAGCAGGATCATATACTCCATTTTGTTTAATTGCATTAAAAGAGCACAAAGGTTGGATCTTATTTACAGTTGTTGCTACAATAGCAGTTTGTGGAGTTCTATTCAAAATGATTTGGTTTAATTGTCCTAGATGGATATCAACTTGTATATATATAGGTATGGGATGGATATCAGTATTTATGATAAAACCACTTTATAGCTCTATACCATTTGGAGGAATACTTTTATTACTTATGGGAGGTATATTTTATACCATAGGAGCAGTAATATATGGACTTAAATCATCTGCACTTAAATTTAGAAATTTAGGATTTCATGAGATATTTCATATATTTATTCTTTTAGGAAGTTTATGTCACTTTATCTCAGTGTTTGAATATGTAATATAAAACTATAATCACCCACTCTATTTATTAGGATGGGTGATTTTTATTTTGAAAATTTGCAAATAAATATGAATGAAATATAAAAATAATAAAAAGATTATATGGATAAAAATAGTATATAATATAGTCAATATGTAATAAGGGGGATATTATGTTAAAAGATATAAATGTAAAAATAAACCAAATAAAGGAGCAGGTTGCGGAGAAAAAAGTATTAGAAGAAAAACTTGATAATTTGAATAAAGAAATTTCTATGTATGAGTGTGAATTGAGAGATTTAGAAGAAATGTTAAATAAGGAGTTACATGATGTAGAGAAATTAAAGAAGGTATCTTTATCAAGTATTATATGTACAATTACGAGAAATAAAAAAGAAAAGATTGAAAAAGAAGAAAAGGAATATTTAATAGCAAAATTTAAATATGATGACTGCTTTTCTAGAGTTGCTTCAGCGAAAAACAGCAAATTAAGAATAGAGGATAGATTAAACTCATTAGCGAATTGCGAAAATAGGTATGCTGAATTATTAGATACAAAATTAGCTCTAATAAATATATATGGAGATGCAAATGAGAAAAATAGAATTCTAAACATGGAAAAAGAATTGGACAATTGTTTTAAAGAGCTTAAGGAAGTGGAAGAATCTATAGAAGTTGGAAATACTTTATATGAAGAACTTTCATATACAAAAGAGATATTACAGTCTGCAAAAAACTGGGGAACTATTGATTTACTTGGAGGAGACTTTATTTCTTCCATAGCAAAGCATGAAAAAGTTGACCAAGCTCAAAATCAGTTTAGAAGAATTTCAAGTTTGTTATCTAATTTTAATAAGGAATTAAAAGATGTTAATATAAATAGCTTAAATTTTTCTAATACCATGAAAACTTTTGATATATTTTTTGATAATATATTTACAGATATATCTGTAAACAGTCAGATAAGTAATTCTTATGAAGATATTTGTAAATTACAAAGAAATGTTGATATTATTCTAAAAAAATTAAAAGATAGCAAAGTCAGTTTACATGAAATTATAGATGACAAAAAAGATGAATATGATAAATTTATAAATAGTCTTTAATCTAAAAAGGTATTACTAGATGAAAATTAAAAACTTACATCTAATAATACCTTAAATTTTATGAAATTTTGTAATCATAATTTTTTATTGATTTATTAACTATAACAACAAACCATCCTAAAGCTATACCTAAAATAGCATGGCCAAGACCTGATATATGGCTAAGAACAGCAAAATCACTATTATTAACTTGTAATATACCTCTATAAACTAATGTAGAAATTAAGTACACAAGACCTATATTGTAAGTTATAATCCATGATTTAAAACCTTTTATTTTAGATATGTTAAAGTTCTTCTCTAGTAGTAATACAATTATAAAAAACATAAATCCAAGCATTAATGTATGTGCATGAGTTACACTTAATGAGGTCACTCCAGTGAAATTATTTATTCTTGTAAACTCTCTATAAAAAACTCCTAATGCTAATCATAAAATTAAATAAAATATTGAAATTTTAAAATATTTTTGTATATCCTACCTCTAGCTAAATAATTAATAATATACATACCTAAAAAGATTCCCATTGAAACAAAAAGAAGTAGGATTAGTTTATTTAAAATTTTAAATCAAGAGATTTGAGTCTATTATAAATTTCCTTCATAAGGCTAACTTCATCTTCTTTGCTATAAGCCTCGTAAGTAACGGAAAGTCTTAAATAAGCGCCGCAATCATCCCAAGGAACAGTGGATATCATGGCATTATTTAAAATATAAGCAAATGCATCTTCTGCACTATTAAATACTACATCACCAGCGCTTTTAGGAATAGGGACATAAAGATAAAAACCACCTTTAGGCTTTTCCACTTTAAATCCAACTTTCCTTAGAACATCAATCAGTAAATCAAAACGTCTAGAATATCTTTCTATATTTTCTGAAATAAATTTTTCATAGTGGTCAAGAGCAAATGAAGCAGCTTTTTGTATAGGAATAAATTGACCAGAGTCAGTGTGACCTTTAATAGTTGAATAAAGTTTAATAGTTTTAGGAGAACCCACTACAAAAGCCATTCTAAAACCAGTCATATTAAAGCTTTTAGATAAAGAGTGAATTTCCAAACAAAGATCCATAGCACCATCAACGCTTAAAATACTTAGAGGTTTATGCCCATCATAAGTCAAAGCGCCATAAGCCATATCAGAGATTATAAAAATCTTGTTTTTCCTGCAAAAGTCAACTAAATATTCATAATACTCTTTAGTAGCAATTTGTCCAGTTGGATTGTTTGGATAATTAATATAAATAAGTTTAGCTCTTTTTAAAATATCTTTAGGAATATCTTCTAGGTCAGGGAAAAGGTTGTTTTCTTCACAAAGGGGTAAATTGTAGACTTCTCCACCTAGAAATTTAGTATAAGTACCCATAATTGGGTATCCGGGCACAGTCATTAGACAAACATCCCCTGGATTTATAAAACCTATAGGAATCATAGCCAAAATAGATTTTGAGCCTATGCCATGCATAACATTATCACAAGTTAAATTGTCTATATGATATACGTTTTTCATAAATCTACAAGCTGCTTCTTGAAACTCTAATATTCCATTATCTGCATAAAATCTATTTTCATTCTTATGTGATTCTCTACATAAAACATCAATAATTGAAGAGTGAGCTATTTTATCAGGTTCACCAACTCCCATATTGATAAGTGGTATATCAGGATTATTTATTTTAGCATCATTAGTCAATTTTTTTAGTTTTTCAAATTTGTATAATCGTGTAGCTGTATTAAAGAAAGATAAATCGCCCAATCTTTCTGAAATCATACTGTCTATAAAATCCATTTTTAATCCTCCAAAAGTGTCAAGATACTTTATATTATGAAAAATTATTAAAAATGGGACGACTTTATTATTTTCGTTGATTTTTATATATAAAATTAATCACAAGTAAAGCAAGGAAAATAGTAAATACATTATGTTATTATAAATGATACCAAATTTAATTATTTATATGTATAATATAAAAGCATCATAAAATTTAAGACGTTTAAGTGAGGATTAACCATGGGAAAAAAGGATAAAGGTAAATTATTTATAATACTGGCAGTTACTGTCATACTAGGATTGACCATGTACAAGGGAGTATTAACATATAAAATTTATGACAATTATATAAATACAGGATTATACTTTTTAACAAATGAAAAATATGAAGAAGCAATATCATCTTTTGAGAAAGCAATAAAATTTAAGAAAAATAGCACTAATGCAAGAGTTTACTTAGGAAAGACATACATATTAAATAATGAAATAAAAGAGGCAACTAAAACATTAAAAGAAGCTCAAAATATAGATGTTGATAATGAAAAATTACTTGTGGAAATATTAGGGATTTTAACTTACATAGATGGAGATTTGGCATATGAATTTTTGAATACATTTGTAGTAGCTGTACAAAAACCTAATTTATCACCTGCAATACAATATATAATTAATTCAGCTAATAAGCCTCCACTAAATCCAAAAGTAAATATAGAGCCAGGAAAATATGTAGATTCATTACATTTAAAAATATTGGACGAGATAATATCTGTTGGACATAGTTACTATTATACAATAGATGGAAGTATACCTAATAAAAACTCATCTAAGTATATTGGAAAAATAGATATATCAGAAAGTACAAATATAAAAATAATAGGATACAATAAAAATGGAGACTGTACAGATGTTGAAACTTTTAAATATATAATTGATAAAGATATAATAAAGCAGGTTAAAAAGTGTATTTCTGAAGGTCAGTCATTAATTAATAAAACTACCGTGGGAAGTGACATTGGAAATATATCTAACGAGAATAAAGAAAAACTTCAAAATACATTAAATAAAGGAAAAGACTTATTAAATAATTATTTTATTAATTATAAAGATGCAATTAATATAAAAACAGATATAGAAAGACCAGCTAGTTAAAGTCAACATATTTTATTGAATTTTATATTATGTGTTTTTAGACACAATTAATAGACTATCAAATTTCAACGAAAAATTGATGATTTACTGTGAAAATAGTTCGTAATTAGC
>NZ_JAHZMO010000072.1 GCF_020748185.1 Terrisporobacter petrolearius
ATAATTGTGAAAAGAATGCTAGTATTAGTATTTCTTAGAAATAAAAAAATATTACTGGAATTTTGAATTTCCAGTAATATAAATTACAAAACAAAATTATTACACAAATCTATAGACATTCTCTTATAAAGCCTCAACTATCGCTTTTGATAATTGATCTGGGCATGAAGTATCTTTAGTACCACAAGTAGTTCCTTCTAATCTTGCAGCAACTTCTTTAGCGTTTTGACCAACTATTAATTTGCTTATACCTGATAAGTTTCCGTTACATCCACCTTCAAAATTGGCTTCCTTGATTATATTATTTTCATCAACTTCTAAAGTTATTTGACGGCAACAAACACCGCTAGTTTGGAATTCTATTTTCATATATGTACACTCCTTATTTTAAATGTTCCAATGAATATGATAACAATAGATAAAATATAAAGCAACTATAATAGAATAATTATATATTTTATCTAATATATTATTATAGTATAAAAAACATAGAGGGGAGGGTAATCTATGAAGGTGTATGTTTCGAACTATTTATCAAAAAGTATTAGCGTAATAGACTATGAGACTTTAACTTTAGAAAAAGAAATTAAACTGGATGACAATATTTATCCCCATCACTTCTGTATAGATAAGGAGAAAAGCAAGATGTATTTGCCCAGTTCCAGTAATGGTATCTTATATGTGTTAGACATGAAAGAGGAAAAAATAATAGACTCATCATCTATTGGAGGAAGCTTAACTCAAATAGCTATGTTTGAAGAAGAAGTGTTTATTGCCAATGAGGATTCTAATAGTATTTATTTTATGGATAAAAATACTCTAGATCCTATAGCAATAATCTGTGTGGATGACATGCCCCATGGTTTTTGCTTTGATTTACCTAGAAAAAAATTGTATGTTCCATGTATGGACTCCATAACGTGCATTGATATTATTAATAAAGTTATAGAAAGTAAAATAGATATAGATTTCAAAGCATGGCATGTACAACTAGATAAGTACAAGAGTGAGATTTATGTATCAACTTTAGATGGGAAGGTAGTAATTATTGACGAAGATACTTTAGCTACAAAAAAAGTTTTTGACGAATTTTTATTACCAGTTCAGATATCTTTCAATTATAAGGATAAAAAAGTATATATAGCCGATTTGGGATACAAAAATATAAAAATACTAGATTATAGTTTAGGAAAGTATATTGGTAATATAGACATAGATGGAATACCTCAGGGATTAGAAATCTCTCCAGACGAAGAAAAATTATTCATATCTGACACTCAAAGGAACTCAGTAAAAGTTTATGACACTTCTACAAATAAATTAATAAAGGAAATAAAAGTAGAAAAAGAGCCTACAACAATTATTTGTATGTAGGCCCTAGTGTATATCTCGGATCAATAAATTTATAACTTCTGCATACATATTAGAAGCATTATTATTCCAATTATTGCATATTTGTTTTGCCTGTTTTTCCGATGAAACGTTTAAGTTCAAATCTATTAAGTTACTTTGGTTTTCAATAACTCTTAAATTAACAATAAACTCATTTTCACTTTGCTTTACAAAACTAGATTTAACTTGAGTATCAGCTAATAAACTTTCTTTATTATTTTTTATGTATTCGTCAATTTTAATTGCATAAGATTCTGGTATTCGGTTTAAGAAGTACTCTAGTGTTTCAAGTCCTTTTTGTGTTAGACAATAGTACTCTCTTCCAGAGTCTTTGTATGGTTTTATAAACTTAGAATCCATAAGTTGTGATAATATTTGCTGGAATGAGAAATAGTTCATCATATCAGTTTCTAAAACAACTTGTGTCATCTGTGAGTTAGTTAAATCCATATTTATTTTGTCTAAAATATATAAAATTAAAAGTTTATGATATGCCAACTCTTCAGTTGAGTTTTCAAACATATTATTATCCTCCAAGAAACAATTTATATTACTATATTAAACTAAATTATAAAAAATTAAAAGTGATATTTAAAATAAAAAAATATATAATAAAGGCTACCTAATTAGGTAGCCTTACATTAATGTGTTTTTTAAAAAAAAACTATTTTCCTGCCATTTGCTTTTCAGCCATTTCAACTAATTTTTTAGTCATATATCCACCTACATAACCGTTTTGTCTTGCAGTTAAATTACCTTTGTCAATATTTTCGTAATTAGACATTCCTAATTCGCCAGCTATTTCTAATTTCATTTGATTTAATGCAGCTCTTGCTTCAGGTACCACTTGTCTGTTGTTAGAAGTTGACATAGTAAATTTCCTCCTTAAAGTTGAAATATAATTTTTTATTAACATCATCTAATTGATGTTACTTATAATTTCTCCAAATTCAAAAGTTATATTCTGAAAAATAAATCCAAAAAAGTCGAATTTAGTAAAAAATTTTAAAGTGAGTATTTACCTTGTTTACACAAATTAATACAAAAGCATGACGAATTTTAGTACATGCTTTTGGAATTTTTTTAAATTTTTTTAAATAAATATATGGTAGGAGTATTTTAAATAGGAGGTAAAAAATGAACTCAGCATATAAACGAACAAAAGCTTTTATTTTAAGTATAACTTTGTTTTTGGCAGCTTTATTTATTATAGGTTGTTTCGCGTTTGGAATAAAAAATATATGCTCTGCTATTCAAGGGTATGAAACACCTATAAATAGAGTTGATACAAAGGACAAAAAAGTTGCACTTACTTTTGATGTTGCTTGGGGAAGTGAGAATATTGAAGAGATATTAGACATATTAGATAAACATAATGCAAAAGCTACATTCTTTTTAGTTGGTAGTTGGGTTGATGACAACAAAGAATTAGTTAAAGAAATACATAATAGAGGTCATGAAATTGGTAATCATTCAAACACACATAGCTCTTTTCCAGACATATCTAATGAAAACAAGATAGATGAAATAATATTAACAAGTAATAAAATAAAAGATTTAACAGGTGAAAAAGTAAATTTATTCAGACCTCCTTTTGGAAATGTGGATAAAGAAACTATGAGTACTTGTAAATCTTTAGGATATTACACAATAAAATGGGATGTGGATTCTGGAGATTGGAAAAATATTGGACCGGTGCATGTATTAGATAGAGTAAGTAAAAATACTTCACCTGGATCAATTATATTATTTCATGCAAATGTTAAAGACGTAAGTTTATATTTGGATAGTTGTCTGTCTAATTTAGAAAAGAAAAATTATGAAATGGTTACAGTATCTAATCTGATTTACAAAAACAATTACAAAATCAATTCTTCTGGTGAGCAAAGTATTCAAAGAAATGATTAAATGTAATAAAAAGTAAAGAGTATAAATATATTTATGGTAGAAGAAAAGATAAAGTTATAATTAACAATTTTGGGGGGAAAAATAATATGATAATTGTTAAGGACGATACTAATGTTGTAAATTTAAAAGGTGAACTAGAAGATGAATTAGAGTTTAGCCATGAAATATTTGGTGAAAAGTTTTATAGTACAAAAATAAAAATTAATAGACTAAGCAATTCCTACGATGTTCTTCCAATGACTATCTCAGAAAGATTATTACAAGATATAGATTTTGAGAGTGAAAAATTGGTAAGTGTTGTTGGCCAACTAAGATCATATAATAAGAATATTGATAATAAAAATAAACTTGTTTTGACAGTATTTGTTCGCGAAATAAAAGCAATATCAGAAATTGATACAAAAGATCCTAATAGCATTTTCTTAGATGGATATATATGTAAATCGCCAATATATAGAAAAACACCGCTGGGAAGAGAAATAACAGATTTGCTAGTTGCAATTAATAGACCTTATAATAAATCAGACTACATCCCATCTATAGTATGGGGAAGGAATGCCAAATTTGCAAAAAGTCTTAACGTTGGAGATAGAATCCAAATGTGGGGAAGAGTGCAAAGTAGAGTATATGATAAAAAGGTAGAAGGTGGTGATTCTGTAAAAAGAACAGCCTATGAAGTTTCTGTATCAAAAATAAAAAAAGTTACATTAGATGACGAAGAATAAAGAATATTACAAATTATAATATATGTATTGAATACTTAATTAGGATTTATTATAATCTAATAATGACTGGAATTATACGAAAAGCTTTATAGGGAGGATAACGTGGAAAGTTTACTATATAATAAATACGAATCATGTTCGGGATTGCTTGAATTTTCCGAAGAAGTGCTATCATTTTTAAATAATATAAAACATGATATCGGAAGCAAAGTCTTATTAGTGGGTAAAGTTGGCGAACTAGGCAAGAGAATAAGAGCATTTGGTGTTCAGGTAACTATTTTAGAACATAACAATAGAGAAGAAATTTGCTTTTCTCATGTAATGAATGAGAATTGTACAGTAGTAAGTGGACAGCTAGAACATATGCCTTTCAATGACAATTATTTTGATAAAATTATAGTATTAGATTATTTAAATCATACAGCAAATTGTAATAAGTCTGTAGGAGAAATCAACAGGGTGCTTAAAAACAACGGAGAAGTAATAGTAGAGGATTTAAATTTAAAAGATATAAAAGTAAAATTAAAATATTTTAGACATAGGATTTGTGGAGACAATATACATTATAATTATCCTATTGAAGTACAAGATATATTCAAAAGATTTAACTTTGAAGGAAAGTTAAAAGAAATAGAAAATAAAAGATATATTTATATAGGAAAAAAAAAGTAAAAGAGCTAGAATATAATTAAATAACATAATAAAAGACTAGGTTAACCTAGTCTTTTATTATACTCTAAGAAAATCTACTAATAAGGAGAGATAAAAGTGAAACTGGGCATTAATTTTACAATTGTGGGGGCTATAATGTTATTTGTGATTCTTATAACTATTCAAATAACATTAAATAAAATATATGTTGTTTTAAAAGAAATAAAATCTTTGTTAAATATAAAAAAAATTAAGGATTGATGAAAATGAATGGTCTAAAAGATATAAAAGATGATATTCAAAATATAGCTGAAGCTATGCTTTCAGTTTTAAATATTGATGTTACTATAGTAGATGAAGAGTTAGTAAGAATAGCTGGGACAGGAATTTATTTAGATAAGATTGGTGAAAGGGTAAATGGATACTCTGCTTTTAAAAAATGCTTAGAAGAACAAGTATTAATTTATATTGATGATTCGGAGCAAAATGATATTTGTAAAATATGTTCTAACAACGGGAACTGCAAAGAGTACGCAGAGGTATGTTGTCCAATTACTCTAGATGGATATTCTTATGGAGTTGTAGGCCTTATAGCATTTAATGAAGAGCAATCTTCAATAATAACTGATAATGCAAAGGATCTAACTAACTTTTTGGGAAAAATGGCAGACTTAATATCTAATAAATTAAAGGCTCAAAACAAAACAGAAGAATTAGAACTGGAAAAGAAAAAATTGGAGATATTACTAAATGGTATGAACAAAGCTGTAGTATCTATAGATACTAGGGGTAATATCGATAAGTATAATGTTAAATTTAGAGAAATTTTCAATATAGAGGATGAAAAGTTGGAAAGTGGAAACATTTTTGATCTACTAGACTTTATAAAAAAACCATCAACTTCAGATTTTGAAAAATACAAAACTGGAATTTTCTATTACAAGAAACTAGGAAGAAATTTAAAAGGAATATATAATATTAGCGAAATAGTAGTTAAAAATAAATTAAAAGGATATGTTATTGATTTTATTGAAAATAAAGAAGCAATTAAAAACTATAATAAGATTAATAAAGATTATAAAATAACATTAGATAATATTGTTGGTAGTAGTGAAATAATGGAACATACAAAACAAAAAGCCTTAATTGCAGCCAAATCAAATTCTACAGTACTAATTACAGGTGAAAGTGGCACAGGAAAAGAACTTTTTGCTAGAGCTATTCATAATCATAGTGATAGAACAGATTATCCTTTTGTAGCAGTTAACTGTGCAGCTATACCAGATAATTTGTTGGAAAGTGAACTATTTGGGTATGAAGAAGGCGCTTTTACAGGAGCTAAAAAAGGTGGAAAACTAGGTAAATTTGAATTGGCTCATAATGGTACTATATTTTTAGATGAAATAGGAGATATGAGTCTTCACTTACAAGGAAAACTTTTAAGAGTGCTACAAGAAAGAGAGCTAGATAAAATTGGAGGAAAGTCCAATATATTTATTGATGTTAGGGTTATTGCAGCTACTAATAAAAATCTAGAAGATTTAGTTAAAAATGGACAATTTAGAGAAGATTTATATTATAGATTAAAAGTAATTCCTATAACTTTGCCAACTTTAAGAGAACGTAAAAGTGATATTCCTTTATTAATTGATTATATGATAAAAGAATATGCCCACAAGCTAAATAAAGATGTAACTGGCATAGAAGAAGATGCTAGTAAGACATTGGTTGATTATACATGGCCAGGTAATGTTAGAGAGCTACAAAACATAATTGAATATAGCATAAATATGTCAAATTCACCCTTGTTAACTTTAGATATTATACCTAACAATATAAAATCAACATATTATGATGAAAAATCACATAAAGAAGAGGAAATAAGAACTTTAGAAGATTTAGAAAAAGAAGAAATAAGAAAAGCCTTTAATAAATATAAACATTATAAAAAGGACAAAGAATTAGTGGCAAATGCCTTGGGTATATCTAGAGCTACATTATATAGAAAACTTGAAAAATATAATTTAATCTCAAAATGATACAAAAATCTCATTTTGAGATTTTTTTTGCTTATTTTGAGATTTATATAATTGTTTATAATTACATAACCTATAAAAGTATATAAATTTGGCTTGTTAATCTCATTTTTTTATTTTATTGAATTTTAAAAATTTGGCACGTAAATTGCTATTATTATAATTTGAGAACAATATGAAAATAATAATTTATTTTAAATTACTAGGAGGATTATAAAATGAGAGATTTAAGAACAAATTTAGTTGATATATTAAAGGCTGAAGTAAAACCAGCAGTAGGGTGTACAGAGCCAGTTGCCGTAGCATTAGCTTGTGCAAAAGCAAAAGAACTATTAGGAGAAGAAATAGTAAAACATAAAGTATTAGTTAGCCCAAATGTTTACAAAAATGCAATGTGCGTTGGAATACCAGGAACTGATAGATTAGGATTAAAAATAGCTGTTGCTATGGGATTTGTTGGAGGAAAATCTGAGGACGGATTAACTTTATTAGAAGGATTAACTGATGAGCAAGTTAAAGAATCAGAAAAATATGTAGATGAAAATCCAATAAGTATAGAACCTTTAGACACTAAGGAAAAGGTTGTTATAGAAGTAAAATTAGAAGGAAAGAACAATACATCAAGAGTTATAATAAAAACTAAGCATGATAACTTTGTATTCTTACAAGCAAACGGTTTAGTATTATTAGATGAAGTGGACGGATTTGCAGAAAAAGCTGAAGCACAAACTACAGAGAAAAAAGAAAACATAATGGACACTATAACTATACAAGAAATAGTTGAAAATGTTGAAAATATGAATTTAGAAGATATTAAATTCTTATTAGATGGTGTAACAATGAATATGGATATGGCAAAATACGGATTAGAAAATGAAATCGGTATTGGTGTTGGTAGAGGTATAAAAGAATCTATGGAAGAAGGATTATTAGGAGATGGAATAATGACAGAAGCTATGCTTTTAACAGCTGCAGCATCTGATGCAAGAATGGGTGGAGCAAAACTTCCTGTTATGAGTTCAAATGGATCAGGAAACCATGGATTAACAGCAATACTTCCAATAGTTGCTTACAGCTCAAAATACCCACAAAGTGATGAAAAATTAGCAAAAGCTCTTGCAATATCTCACTTAGTAACTGCATATGTTAAAAACTTTACTGGAAGATTATCTGCTGTATGTGGATGTGGTGTAGCTGCATCAACTGGAGCAAGTGCAGGTATAGCTTGGTTAATGGATGGAAAGATTAATCATATATACGGAGCTATAGAAAATATGATAGCTGACTTAAGTGGTATGATCTGTGATGGTGCAAAAGCAGGATGTGCGCTAAAATTATCTTCAGCAGCATCAGCAGCAGTTCAAAGTGCTGTTATAGCTAAACAAGGATATGCAGTACCACCACTAAATGGTATAGTTGGTACACAAGTTGAGCAATCTATACAAAATTTAGGTAGAGTTAGTGATAAAGGAATGCAAATAACAGACGAAATAATATTAAATGTAATGAATGATATGAATAAAGTTGACTAAAACTATCTTGCAAAAGAAGTTAATCTTTTATAAAATGGAAATATCATCATTTATTTAGGAGGTTAATCAATGGATATTGATAAAAAAGTATGGGAAGTTCTATGCTCGGAAGAACAGTTAAAAGATAGAATAAAAGAATTAGGTAAAGAACTTTCAAAAGATTACCAAGGAAAGAAATTAATGGTAGTATCTCTATTAAAAGGTAGCTTCATTTTCTGTTCAGATTTAGTTAGAGCTTTAGATGTTCCAGTAAGAATAGAATTTATGACAACTTCAAGTTATGGACATGGGACTGCTTCTAGTGGAAGAGTTCAAATCGTTAATGACATAAAGTCTGATCTAGAGGGATATGATGTATTAGTTGTTGATGATATAACAGATTCAGCACATACTATGAATCATGTAATGAATCATTTAAAATCTAAAAATCCAGCAAGTATAAAATGTTGTGTATTATTAGATAAACCAAGTAGAAGAGAAGTAGACTTAGTACCTGATTACTGCGGATTTACAATTGAAGATAAATTTGTTGTAGGTTACGGATTAAACTATGGTGACTATTATAGAAATATACCATATGTATTTGTAGTAACAGATAAAGATAGATAGTAAGATTAAAGGGGGTGAGACTGTGAAGTTTTTTCTGTAAATAGCTTTCTATGATAAGTTTATTAAGGCATGGATATGAAAATTATGTATCCATGCCTTAATTTGAATGTAATTCCAATTTAATTGCATGTCAAGTACACCT
>NZ_JAHZMO010000073.1 GCF_020748185.1 Terrisporobacter petrolearius
AAACTTATAGAGGAATATATTTCTTTCTACAATCACGAACGTGTACAAATAAAAAATGGCATGAGTCCAGTTGAATACCGAACACATGCCGCTTAAAGTGCCTTTTTTATGAGTGTCTACTTGACAGGGTCATAACTAAATTCGGTTCTTTTATATCTATCCTAAATATTCTAATATTTCTCCTGCATTCTTGTCAGTTTTAACCTTATTGTATACTCTTTCTATAATTCCATTTTCGTCTATAATATATGTTGTTCTCACCACACCCATACTAACTTTTCCATATAACTTCTTTTCCTGCCATACATCGTAAGCCTTTATTGCTTCAAGTTCAGGATCTGATAGTAATATAAATGGCAGTTCATGCTTTGTAGCAAAATTACTATGTGATTTTACACTATCTTTACTTATTCCTATTACTACTACATCCTTTGATGTAAATTGTTCATAACTATCCCTGAAAGCACATGCTTGTTTAGTGCATCCAGCTGTATTGTCCCTTGGATAAAAATACAGTACTACTTTTTTATTTTTGAAATCTGATAAACTTACTTCATTCCCGTCTTTATCTAGTAATTTAAATTCAGGTGCTTTTACTCCTACTTCTAACATTTTTTCAACTCCTATTTAAATTTTTTTATTATTTCATCAACAATATATCTACTTGCATTTCCATCACCATATGGATTTGATGCATTTGACATTTTATTGTATAGTTCTTTATTAGTTAATAATTTCTTTGTTAAATTATAGATAGTTTCTTCCTCTACACCAGCTAATTTTAAAGTGACTGCATCTATTCCCTCTGGTCTTTCTGTTGTGTCTCTTAGTGCCAATACAGTTTTTTCTAGAGAAGGTGCCTCTTCTTGGATTCCACCACTATCTGTCATTATTATATAAGATTTATTAAGAAAGTTATGAAAGTCTAATACTTCCAAAGGCTCTATCAAATGTATCCTATTACAATCTCCAAATACTTCATTGGCAGTTTCTCTAATAATAGGATTCAAATGTATAGGATAAACAACTTGAACATCTTCAAATTCATCAACTATTCTTTTTATTTCACCAAACATACTCTTCATATTTTGCCCTAAATTTTCTCGTCTATGAGCTGTAAGAAGTATCATTCTGTCATTACCTATTTTTTTATTATATTATTAGTATAATTTTCTCTTATTGTAGTTTTTAGACAATCTATTGCTGTGTTTCTTGTAACATATTAAGGTGAATATTTATTATAAGTTCTTAGACCTGCCTCCACATGTCCAAGAGTTACTTTATTGTAAAACGCTGCAAAACTAGCCGCCAAAGTTGTCATTGTATCTCCATGTACTTATACAATATCCGGTTTAGCTTCTCTTATAACACAATCTAAATTTTGTAAAGCTCTACTAGTTATATCTGCAAGGGTTTGACCTGGTTTCATAATATTTAAGTCATAATCAGGTTTTATATTAAATGTATCTATGTCTATGTTGAGCTGTTACGCATACTATACTATCTACTTCTTCTCTAGATTCTAATTCTTTTACTAGAGGAACCATTTTTATAGCCTCTGGTCTAGTACCAAATACAGTCATAACCTTTACTTTCATTTTTAGTATCCTTTTACCCTAGAAATAATTATAGTATTTTTAATAATTTTAACAAGTTCATTTTAATATAATTTTATATAATTCAATTCTTTTATATTTTTTCATTTATTTTTTCTACTATACCACTTAAAATATTTTCTAATTCTTCACTTACTTCTTCTGATCCCTTATGAGTGATTTCCACAATTTCTCTAGTCATTGGTAATTCTCCTAAAAGATCCAAATCCATTTCTTTCAAGAATGCTTCTGTTTCTTCTCCATCAAATAACTTAATCCTATTATTGCAGTCTGGACATTCAATATAACTCATATTTTCTACTAGACCTAATATGTTTATATTTAGCATTTTGGCCATATTTACGCCTTTTGTAACTATCATAGATATCATATCTTGAGGAACAGATACCATAATCATTCCAGTTAAAGGAACAGATTGCATAATCGTAAGAGCAACATCTCCTGTTCCTGGAGGCATATCTATTAATAAGTAATCTAACTCTTCCCATATTACATCTTTATAAAATTGTTTTATTGTATTACTTATTAAAGGCCCTTTAAATACTACTGGCTGACTTTCATCATTTACCATAAAGTTTACAGACATGGTTTTTATATTTTCTTTAGTTATTATAGGATAAATATCTTTCCCATTATTTGAAAAAGCTCTTTCATGTTGAACTCCCATAAGTCTTGGGATACTTGGTCCTGTTATATCTGCATCTAATATTCCTACTTTATGTCCTTCTTTACTAAGTTTTTTTGCTATTAGTGAAGTTATGGTAGATTTCCCCACTCCACCTTTTCCACTCATAACACCTATTATATTTTTTATTTTATTATTTGGATTATTCTCTATTGTACAAGTATCTTGTTTATTGCAGTTATTTTTTGATGGACATGAATTACAATTTGCCATTTTATTTTCCTCCATAGATTATAGTTATTTATCTATTATTTATTAATTTTTATATCATCAACAATTTTTATAAATTCGTTTTATAATTAGTATATACCCACAATTTCTTATTTTAATGTGTAATCTTTAATAAATATTTGAATATATACTAATAATTCATGGGTATATTATTGATAAAAATATATAAGGAGGACAATTATGAAAATATATACTAAAACAGGGGATAAAGGTAAAACATCTCTATATGACGGAAGTAGAGTTGATAAAGATGATATAAGGGTGGAATCTTATGGAACGTTGGACGAACTAAACTCTTATATAGGTCTTTGCACAAATTATGTCAAAGACGAAGATAAAGAGATTTTAAGAAGCATACAAATAAAGTTATTTGCTATATCTGCTGAATTAGCAACGAGGAAAGAAGGAAAATATAAAACACCTATAACTGAGGATGATGTAGTGTTACTGGAAAAAATTATAGACTCTTATATTTCAAAAATTGATAAAATGGATGCTTTTATAGTTCCTGGAACTAGTTTAATATCTGCTAACTTACATATAGCTAGAACAATTTGTAGAAAAGCTGAAAGAAGAATTATTTCTCTTAGTAAGGTTGAAACTGTTAATCCGCAGTTATTGAAATATGTAAATAGACTTTCCGATGTAATTTATGCTATTGCTAGATATAATGAATCTGAATTAATATATATTAAATATTAAAAAGAGCCTCTTAATTTCAACTTTATAAAATTAAGAGGCCTTTTAATTTTTTTATTTAGAACAGTAAATTTCAATGGCTTTTGACATTAATTCAGCTGTTCCTTGCCCATTTTGATCAATATTTTTTTGAAATCTCTCATCATTTATATACATTAAACCTAAACCTGATAAAATTTCTTTTGTACAATTATAAAAACTAGATGAAATGTGATTTCTCCACTTTTCTACTAAGTCTTGTACTTCTTCACTTCCTGGATCACAACCTATATGCTCACCAAAAGCTTTTAAAATCTCACTACCTTTTTTATTAATAGCACCCCATTGATTTTCGCTGTAGTTATTTGTTTTTTCTTCACATTCTTTATATGCATCTGTATTTCCCCAACGCTCTTTTACCTCTTTAGCATATTTCTTTTTACTTTCTTCTATATCTTTCATATCAAATTCTTTAAAGCTCATATTATTCTCTCCTTCTATAGTATTATTTATAAGGCCAATCAAACTATCTATTCGTTGCCGTTTTTTTACTAGTAATTCTTTTTGCTTATTCAAAGCTTCTCCTTTATCATAATTGGGATTTGTCATTATTTCTTTTATTTCATTTAAAGGAAAATCTAGTTCTTTAAAAAACAATATTTGTTGCAAAGTTTCAAGAGAATCTTTGGAATACAACCTATATCCTGATTCTGTAATTTCGCTAGGCTTTAACAGTCCTATTTCATCATAATAATGCAAAGTCCTAACTGTTATGCCTGTCAATTTTGCTACTTCACTTATCTTCATTTTTCAACCTCCTTTCCTCAGTTCCCTATTACACTTATAACTATATTCTATAACGCAACGTCAGAGTCAATACAATTTTTAATATTTATTTTAACCATGAAAAGCAAGGAATTACTATTAAAAATTTAATTTAAACATTAAATACATCAAATCAGTTGGATTTTTTATAAATATTGGTTATCATAAAAGTTACAGGATAAATTTGGAGGTAAAACTTATGGAGTCAAAATTTAATGATGATATAGAAAGAAGAAAAGCAAGTGTATTAGAACATAACAAAACTGCTAATATAATCTCTGTATTCAAAATGGCATTGTTTATTTTAATATGCTATAACATATACAAAATATATGTAAATCATTATCCTTTAAAATTAATTTTACTTTTAGTTGTAGAAATAGTTATATTTATTATTGCATCTCTATTTCATAAAAATACTTATGAACAAATACATAAAGCTGAAGGGATTATAAAAATTGATGAGGCTAATATGAAGAGAATTTCTGGTGAATGGTCTGATTTCACAGATATTGGTGAAGAATTTATAAATTATGATCACCCTTATGCAACGGACTTGGATATAGTAGGAAAAAATTCTTTATTCCAAATGATTAATAGTACTGGTACTTATTATGGAAGAAGAAGATTTGTAAAAGACTTACTAAGCCCTAATTTTTCAGATAAAGAAATTCAATATCGTCATGATGCTATTACTGAGCTAAGCAAAAACTATGATTTTTCTGTTGAAACAGAATATGATTTTTCTCTTATAGGTGTAGATGAGGATTTTGACAATTTAATTACACAACTTCAAGATAAAAAAAGATTTATTGAAAGTAAATTTTTAAAATTATTATTTAAAACATCTAGTATAATAACTTGTATTGCTTTGATTTATGCTCTAGTAACTAAAAATACTGTTGGTTTTATTATTCTTAACTGTTTAATTATATTTCAACTATTACTATGGGTCATTGGTTATTTAAGTGCAAATAGTTATGTTGGAACACTTAAAAAGCTAGCACCTAAAATTAGTCGCTACGACGATGTTATTAACAATATTACAAAAGTAAAATTTACTTCATATAAATTAAATGAGATTGAAAAGAATATAGAAAAAGCTAAAATTGGAGTTAACAAACTATCAAAAATTGCTTCAAATATAAATCAGCGTAATAATGGTGTTATGTGCATTATTTTAAACTGCATATTACTTTGGGACTACAAAAATGCTATAGATTTAGATAATTGGAAACAAGAATATTCTGATTTAGTAGAAAATTGGTTTCATACTTTAGGAGAACTGGAAAGTTTAATTAGTTTTGCCAATCTTCCTAGAATTTGCAAAAATATTTGTCTTCCTACTTTCACTGAGAAAAACAACATAATTGAAGCTACAAATATGGGGCATCCTTTAATCGCCAATGATAAACGTATTTGCAACGATTTTAATCTAGATAATAATATTTACATTATTTCTGGTTCTAATATGTCTGGTAAAACTACTTTTATGAGAACTGTTGGTATTAATATGGTTCTTGCTTGCTCTGGAAGTTATGTATGTGCCAATAGCATGTTATCATCTAAAATGAATATAATTACATCTATGCGTATAAGAGATGATTTAAACGAAGGGATTTCAACATTCTATGCTGAGCTAAAAAGAATAAAAAAAATAATTGATCAATCTCATATTAACTCTCATACATTATTTTTGATAGATGAGATTTTTAGGGGAACAAATTCCATTGATAGACTTAAAGGTGCTCAAGGTGTCCTAAGGGAATTATGTAAATGTCATGTTTCAGGAATGATTACAACTCATGATTTAGATGTTTGTAATTTAGAATATGAAAATCCTAATATTATAAACTATAGTTTTAATGAGCACTATATAGATGATGAAATTTACTTTGATTACAAGTTAAAAAAAGAAAGATCCCTTACTACAAATGCTGAATACTTATTGAGAAAAGTTGGTATTCTTTCTTAAATTAATAACTTTTATTTTTATATAAAAATTACCTGGGCTCATAAAAATTTGTTGCCCGATCTATATAGATTAGAATTTAAACAAGGTATGAATTATTTAAATAATTCATACCTTTCATTTTTATTTTCAAATATTTTCTTTCATGTAACTACTTAAAACTTTGTCTTCCTTACCTACTTTCATAACAAAATAATTAACCAAATATCCCATTGCAATAACCCCGATAAAATCGATTAATAATCTATAGAAAGTGAATTTGTACCCTAAGGAACTTATTTCAAATAGAAGAGTAGAAATTTTTATAACACACCAAGCATTCATAAAAATAATTACATTAGTAAACTTTACACCTTTCTTCAGTAAGACAGCTGTAAATGGAAATGCTGCATACATCGGCCCCGCCGCAAAAGCTGCAAAAGTTATGGCAATGGCAATTCCTATGATTCCAGAATCATCACCCATATACTTCATCATTGATTCTCTAGATACCCATTCGTCCATTAATCCGAGAAGAATCATAATGGGTGGTAGTACTGATAACATCTGTAGAAAACTATCTTTTGAACTATTAAATGCCTTTATACCAATATTTTTTTCAAATATAATAACTAAAACAATGATAACAAAAACAATAAGAAAAAACTTATATCTATTTGCTAAGTAATAAATTTTCTTTTTCACCCTAAAATCACCCCCATAAAAAAGGCAACTACAAATGAAAATAAAATCGCAAATAAATTTCTATAAAAAGCAGCCTTTTTCCCAATATATTTAGATTCTAAAGTAAAAGTCATTATCCCAACAAAAGTTAAAGTTGATACTAAGGCCGCCACTTGGGCGTAACCCGCACCACTATTTAATAAAGTATTTGCAATTGAAAATGCTACAAAAGTTGGAACCATAACAATTGACCCCACAATTGCAGAAAATAAAACCCCTAAAAAACCTGATTCATTTCCTATTAAATTTGAAATTGTATTGGTATCCACAAAGGCTAACATTAACCCTACAATTACTATTATAGATAAAAATTGAGGCATGATATTTTCCATAGATTTACAAGCTTTGATTAAAGCATTTTTTGTTTTTTCTTTATTTTTTAAATATGATATAAAGCACATTACAGCTGCCAATGTATATAGAATATATGTTGTCATATAATCCCCCCTGATTTTATGCTTATATATAACTATATGAATAAAAGATATAATACTATACAAAAAACATCTTATTTATTTTACTTGTACATCCTATAGAATACAGGCATATATAGTATAAAAGACATTAACATAAATACTCCACATACTAATATTAATAAGTTTGCATTATCATTATTCATTTTTTGAAATAGCATTAATATAAACATTACTATGTACAATATTGCCGTACAAAGCTTTCCAAACCACTTGGCCCCATCTAGTTTTTTACCTTTTCGAAGCATTATAATTCCCATAATTGCCATAAACCCTTCTTTTACTATAAATAAGCCTACTAAGTACCACATTAATTCATATTTAAATGATAAAGCAAATACAAGAGCTGCTTGAGTTAACTTATCTGCCAAAGGATCTATAAACTTTCCCCACTCAGTAATCATATTAAACTTTCTAGCTATAAAACCATCTAAAAAGTCTGTGATTCCAGAAATACATACTATACCTGCCACAACATAATAATCCTCCACTGATGTTGCATTGTAATAAACATATAAAAATACAGGTATTAAAATTATCCTAAAATACCCCATTATATTAGGTATTGAAAATGCTTCTTTTTTTGAAATTTTCATCCTTAACACCTTCTTTCATTTATTTTCAAATATATTATAAATAATAACACACATTAATGTAATACTTATCTTACATTTGCTTTATATAAATAAGTTTGTATTTTTAATGATTATGGTATATCATATAGTCCTTAGAGGATTTATATTCATTAACAACAGTAGGGTATAAAAAGAAGGTTCATATTTAAACATATAAAGGAGATTAATATGTGTGATTTTATCTCTAAAAATAAAGAATTATTTAATGAGTTAGATATATTTATAAATTCAATCCATGATAATAAAAAAACACTGATGAATACTCTACATCATGCTCAGAGTATATTCGGATATTTACCAAAAGATGTACAGATTCATATTTCAGAAAAGTTAAATCTTCCTTTTAGCCAGGTGGAAGGTGTTGTTAATTTTTATAGCTACTTTGTCACTGAACTTAAAGGTAAGTACAATATAAAAGTTTGCTTTGGTAGTGCTTGTAGCAAGGATGATAGCTCTAGTATTCTTAATGAATTTGAAAAGTTAATCGGAATTAAATTTGGAGAAACTACTAAAGATATGAAATTTAGTTTGGAATCTTGTGGATGCGTAGGCGTTTGCCGTAAAACTCCTATCGTAACTGTAAACGGACAAGTTTATGAAAGTGTAGCAGTTGAAGATATTCCTTCAATCTTAGAAAATTGTAATTAATGATTAAAGGCTGCTTTATAGCGGCCTTTTGAATTTTATTTGTCCACATTAATGCCTTCTATAGAATCATTGTATAATAAATTAGCTTTCGAAATAGATGATTCTAATTTTGACATATTTATTGGTTTAATTATATTATTATTAAATGAACTAATCCCCCTTGTATAATCTAGTTGTAACATTTGATAGAAAACTTTCTAATAATCTAACGAACATTAACAACTTTTCTAAATTTAAAAATCTATCTAAAATCCTACCGGATCTTAAGTCATTTCTTAGCTTG
>NZ_JAHZMO010000074.1 GCF_020748185.1 Terrisporobacter petrolearius
CCCTTAGTTGTTGTAGAAAATGTTTTAACTTCTTTATTAGGCTTTTTATCTAAGTCTCCATATAGAATACATGCAACAACTGTATCCAAATGAACATCTAAACCTGCGCATCTTTCTACTATTGCTTTCATAACTACCTCCATAAAAAATATAAGCGAATATATAGTAACTGTCATAAAAAAATACTCTAAAGATATATATCTTTAGAGTATTTTAATTAATTATTTACTATTTTTATCACTACTTAATACTTCTTTAATTCCTTTAAAAGAACCTAAGAAATTAACTGTCTCTGATGGAAGAACAAGTTTAGTGGAATCACTTTCTGCAAGTTTTTCTAAAGCTTCCATAGACTTAAGCGCTAACATGTTGTCATCAATATCAGATTCTTTCATTGCTTGGAATACATTTTTAATTATAGTGGCTTCACCCTCTGCATTAGCTTGTGCAATTTGTCTTATAGATTCAGCTTCTCCTTCTGCTCTAAGTATACGAGATTCTTTTTCACCCTCTGCCTCTCTAACCATAGCTTCTTTTTTAGCTTCAGCTCTAAGTATTGCTGATTGTTTTTCTCCTTCTGCTTGAAGTATTGATGCTGCTTTATTTCCTTCTGCTTGAAGTATCGACTCTCTTCTTTCTCTTTCTGCCCTCATTTGTTTTTCCATAGCAACTTGTATATCATGTGGTGGCATTATATTTTTAAGTTCTACTCTGTTAACTTTTATACCCCATTTATCAGTTGCTTCATCTAGTATAGATCTCATCTTTGTATTGATTATATCTCTAGATGTTAGTGTTTCATCTAAATCCAACTCACCAATTATATTTCTAAGAGTTGTGGCAGTTAAGTTTTCTATAGCAGATATTGGATTTGCTATTTCAAATACATATCTAACAGGATCAGTCACTTGGAAATAAACTACAGTATCTATTTGCATAGTAACATTATCTTTTGTTATAACCGCTTGTGGTGGAAAATCTACTACATTTTCTCTTAAATCAATTACATACGCCATTCGATCTAAAAATGGTATTAAGAAATGAACACCTGTATCCGCTTTTTTATGGAACTTACCAAGTCTCATTACTATGCCCACTTTTGATTGTTTAATAACTTTTACACAACTTAAGCTTAATACTACTACTATTAGTATTATGGCTACTAATTTTATCATACACTCTTCTCCTTTTTATTAATTTATGGTTAATTTTATTATTTACTTTTTTCTTCGTCATCAATAGGTTTTACAACTAGTTTAACACCCTCGATTCTTATTACCTTAACAAGCTGTCCAGCTTCAATTTTTTCATTGCTGTCTGATATTGCAGTCCAATCTTCTCCCGTCAATGTTACAATACCTGTGGCGTAGGGAAGTATTTCTACTTTAACCACACCTGTTTTTTGCTCTATTCCTTGTAAATTTGTATTATATTTAAAAGTTTTATCTTTATCTACAAAATACTTTGTAAATGTAACTAATAAAGTAATCGATATAGCCGCAAATAATGCAATTTGAATTATTACGCTCTCTATAAAAGTGCTTAAAACCATTAAAACTAAAGCGCCTATACTAAACCATACTAGTGTTAAACTTGTCGTCATTAATTCAGCTATTCCAAATGCTACCGCAACAATCAACCAAACCGTATTCATCATACCCCTCTTCTCTATTTATAAATTGACTTACTTTATACTAGTATAACAATATAAATATTGGTAATAGTTACAAATTAATTTCAATATTAAATTCTTTCATAATAATAGGAATTTTTTCTATAATGTGAGTTGCATTCACTGTATACATTTTTTTAGATAAAATGTCACCTATATAGCCATGTATGTAAGTTGCACATATTACTGCTTCAAATAATTCTATTCCTTGGCCAACAAAGGAAGTTATCATTCCAAGTAAGCAATCACCCATACCTCCATTAGCCATGGCACTATTACCTGTTGGATTTATATATGCATCTTTCCCGTCTGTAATAATAGTTTCGTACCCTTTAAGTAAAACTATTATATTATATTTCTTTGCAAATTCTTTTGCCACATCTATTCTATTTTCTTTTATATATGAAGTTGACTTGCCTGTTAGCCTAGACATTTCACCCAAATGAGGTGTTATTATAATCTTATTTTTATATTTTTTTAATATGCTTATATTATTTTTTAGCACATTTATTCCATCTGCATCAATTATTACTGGACAGTCACTCTTATTTAAAACGTATTGCAATCTTTCTAACGTTGTCTTATTATTTCCCATTCCACAACCAAATCCTATGGCATTAGAAGTTTTAATTAGTTCATTTATTCGATCTTCTTCTTTATAATTTGCAGTCATACCCTCACTTAGTTTTGAACTTATTATATCTTGAATATGTTCATCACAAACTAAAGTAACTAGTCCACTACCACTTTTTATAGCAGCCTCACTGGCTATGAATGCTGCTCCAGAAAATCCTTTTGAACCTGCAAAAATTGTAACCTTACCAAAGTCACTTTTAAAACTAAATTTGTTTTTATCTCTTATATTATCTTTGACAAAATTCATAGAAGTGATATATTCATTATCATCGTGTTTTTTTAATATATATTCTGGTATACCTATATGTTCTACCACTACATTTCCAATATATTTTTTTGTTTCATATTTAAGAAATCCTCTTTTATAAAACTCAAAGGATATGGTTTTATCCGCTTTTATGCATACTCCTAAAACTTCACCAGTAGTTGCATTTATTCCCGATGGCACATCTATAGAATAAACTAAATTCTTATTTTTATTTATAATTTCTATAACATCTTTAAATATACCCTTAATTTCTCGTTCTAATCCAGTGCCAAAGATACAATCAACTAATACATTACTATTTCTAATATCAGTCTCTAACTGTTCTAGATGATTAATATTTTCTTCCTTTGTGTCTATTACGATATAAGGTATATTCATAGCTTTTAGAATTTCTAAATTAGTTTTTGAACATGGTGTGATTTTTTCCATATTTCCAACTATAAACACCTTTACTTCTTTTTCTCTAGCTTTTAATTGTCTTGCTATCCCAAGACCATCTCCACCATTGTTTCCTACACCACTAACAATTACATACTTATTATATAAGTTTGTATCTAAATGTTTGATTGCTGAAATCACCGCATTTTCCATCATAAGTATTAAAGGAATTTTGTACTCATTAACACAAGCCTCATCTAATTTTTTAGTTGATACAGAAGTTCCTATTCTCATTTCAATCACCTCTTTAACTAAATAATTGTTAACCTCTTATATTAAAAATAGTAATTCTTTTCATATAAAAAATAAAGGATAAATTGATTATTTCAATTTATCCTTTATTCATAAAATATTTTAATGTTCTGTAAGTCTACTTTCTTCCATTCTCTTTGTAAACCTGTATAACATTTTATTAATAGGTCCTTTTAACAGAACATTTAGTACTATAGCTAATGCTAAGAAAGTTAAAAGTACAACTATATCTCCAGTTAAGTTAGGTTCGTATATTCCTGCCACTGCCTCTCTCAAGGCTGATATTCCATAAGTAAATGGCAAAAATGGATTAACATTTTGGAAAAACTTTGGTGTTACTTGTATAGGGAATGTTCCCCCCGATCCTGCAACCTGAATTACTAATAAAATAACCGCCATAGCTTTTCCTATATTTCCAAACACAGATACCAGGGAGTAGACTATAAAATTAAACACTAAGCTGATAAACAATGATAGTAATATAAATATAGCCGGATTGTCAACTGTGACTCCCAATAAATATATATCTCCCACACTTACAATTAATGCTTGTAATAAACCTATCGATAAAAATGTAAGTCCCCTTCCAAAATAAACTTGATAAGGCCTGTATTCTCCTTTTACTTCTGTTGTTAAAAGTGAAGTTAAAAGTAAAACCCCAACCCAAAGACAAAGAACTGTATAAAACGGTGTCATTGCTGCACCATAGTTTGCCATTGGATATAGTGAATTCGTTACTAATTCTACTGGCTCTTTTAAAAAGTTTGACTGCTTAATTATATCATTTTTTAGGAATTTAATTAAATCGCCCATTTCGTCGCTATCATTTACTATAGATAAATCAGATACTAATTTATTTAATGCAGATTCTGCCTCTGGTAATTTTTTTTCTATATAGTCAATTGCTTCATTTGCATCTCCTGATAAATTAATCGCTGTTCCTAATATATTATTTATTTTAGGGAGTTTATCTTCTGCTTTTTCTAATAGTGATATAACATCGCTAGATACAGTTATTCCCTTATTAAATATTTCATTAAGAGGAGCTACTATTTTAGTGTCATAATTATTTAATAAGTTATCAGTAATTTTATTCACATCATTTAACACAGTTACAATTCCATTTAAGTCATTTAATGATGGTTTTTCTCCATTATTTATTTGTTCTTTAACTTTTGCTAAAGATGTCTTAGCTAAATTGAGCTTACTGTTTATTTCATTAATAGAATCTATAGTTCCTTGAATAGATGTTTCTGGCGCTATTTTATCTAATTTAGTTAAAAAATCTGATAATTTAGTTGATATGGATAATAAGTGATCAACTTTATTATAAAGACCATCTACTAATTCTGGTGCATTTTCATATCCATTTTCTATAGCTGTTATCAAATCTCCTACGCCACTGGCTACTGATAATGATATCTCATTTATTATTTTTATATCATTTTTTATAGTCGGAGCAATATCATTCATACTAGATTTTGTTATCTGTAAAAATTCTTTTACATCTTTAGATAGATTAATAGAACTTTTTAACGTTGATTCTATTTGAGGCATATCATTTTGAAGCAATTTGGATATTTCACTAATTTGACTAGATGCATCACTAGCTGTATCTAAAATACTATCTATTTTACCAAACTTTCCTTGAACCTCAACTAAAGAATTTTCTATTTTTGTAAGCATAGGAAGATTTTCCTCCAAAGATATTCCCAAATCATTTAATGTTGTAAATACTGCCTCACTTGCTGTTTTTACAACAGTTTGGTCAACTTGTAGTTGTATTGTAGATGCCCCTTTGTCCGTTATTTTTGGTGCAATTGCATTTATTTTTTCATTTACTGTATATTTGATTTCTGCTTTATGTATATCCTTACTTAATACTGATATAATATTCTTAGAAAAGTCTGGTGTAATTTCTATTGAAGCATAATATTTACCTGTCTCAACACCTTTCTTTGCTTCTTCTTCATTAACAAATTTCCATCCTAAGGAGCGGTTATTTTTTAGTTCATCTATTAACTTATCTCCTACGTTTAAATCTTTCTCAAATAAAGTTGCCCCTTTATCATTGTTTACTACGGCCACTGATATATTAGATGTATTACCATATGGATCCCAAGAAGCCTTTATATTAAACCAAGCATATAAAGATGGTAATACTGCAAGTGCTATTAATACAATTATTAACGCCATATTTGTAGATATATCTTTTAAATCATCTCGAAATATTTTAAATATATTTTTCATAGGTATTCCTCCACTAAGTTGTAAGCTAAAAATGTCTAATTTGTATTTTAACTTATTTTTCGATTTATTTTTAATATTTATACAGAAATCCATCATATGTACTAAATACAATTAATAAATAATCTTTATTATTTACAAATTTTGTCATATTTTAAGCATTATATATTATATTACATATATTTGAAAATATAAATACAAATCCATATTTTAACATTAATTACATATTTTTACCATTTTTTTAAAATATAACTAAAATTATTATTTTCCCACAATAAAAGACACTCAATAATGAGTGCCTTTCATCTATAATAAATAAAATTTATACTCCTACTACTTTTGTAACCCCTGGAACTTCCTTAACTAATAGGTTTTCTATAACTGCTTTTAAAGTCATAGTAGCTCCTGGACATCCAGAACACGCTCCTTTAAGTCTAACTAAAACAACCCCATCATCGCTAACTTCTACTAATTCTACGTCTCCCCCATCCCTTTGTAAAACAGGTCTAACTTTTTCTAGTACTTCTGCAACTCTTTCTTTCATTATATGAACCCCCTTAAATATATTTAATATAATATATTTATAATTATATACCATGTCCAAATAACTCACCACAATAGAGCTTAATTATTTCATTCTATATAATAAAAAAATTTGTATAAATTATTTTTGTATAATTATTTTATTATCTACAGGTTTATCCTCATTCACTTCATAAGTAGCTATATTTATTAAGTCCTGTTTAATTTCAATTACAGTGTATGTTGGTATTTCTTCAGAATAAATCTTTTTTATATACTTGTTTTTATTCTTGCCTTGTTTATAAAACTTACTTCCTGTAGAAGAACTTCCTGTTATATAAGTTATTCCTTCATTATTTTTTATTATATCTACTTTTTCTTTTGAATTTTCCACTCTCTCCACTGTAAAATTCATTATTTTTTTATTATTTTTAAGTGGGTAAGTTCTAGAATATATATGATCATGACCGCACAAAACTAAATCAATTTTATTATCTTCCAATATGGGTGGGATTTCACTTCTTAATATTTTCATATCTTTATCATCTTCGTGTCGTCCACCACCATAAATATCATGATGAAATACAGCAATTTTCCACTTCATATTTTTATTTTCTTCTATAGTGTCTTCTATAAATTTTTTATGTTGCAATATATTTAAGTTATTTGTATTTATAAATAAATATAAAGTGTTTCCATAAGTAAAGTGATAATCTCCTCCTGCTACAGTCTCACCTAAATTAGTTAAGTTTGGCATATTAAAGTGATTATAAAAATTCTCATTATCTTTATCGTGGTTACCAATGGCATTTGCTATTGGTATATATCGTAAATAATCAGAGGATAAAAAACCAGCGTATTCTAAATTACTTGTATATGTTTTAGATAAACCATCGCCATCTTCTGTTGCATTAGTTATATCTCCACCACATACTATAAAGCTAGGATTATTACTTTTATCTACTGATTTTTTTATAACTTTATTCCAATTATAAGCATCCTTTTCTACTCCATCTATATTAGATTTGTTTTTTTTTGATGAAGCTCCAATTTGAGGGTCAGCCATAAATACAAATTTATAATTTATAGAGTCTTGCGTTTTATACTCCAATGGTTGACTCCACAACCCATCACTCACATATGAATAAATATAAGTTGTATTGGCTTTTAGGTTTGTAACTGTGACTTTATTACTTATAAATCCATTTCCTATATCAATACTATCACCTTCAAATATCCTTTCTTTTCCATATTCTTCCCAAATTTTTATTTTGCTTGTACCCTGAGAAGATCTGCTATACCAAGAAAAATTAAGCATACTTTCATCTTCTCCTGGTGTTAAGCATATTTCTGAGAAATATTCTAATGATATACGTTCTTTTCCATAGCCTAAAAAGCAATTTTTGTTTTCTTTTGAAATAGACAATACAGGAAAAAATACTATAATAATAATAGACAATAAAATACTAATTATTTTTCTTTTATTTTTCATTTTTCACTCCTAAAATAATACTTGTTTTTAATATTATTTAATATTAGTGAGAAATTATTTATTTTAATTCTTAAAATAGAAAATTATATTAGAAATAAATTAGTAAAAATACCACATTAAAATTTATTCGTGGTGTATATAATAACTTAATAAAGACAAGGGGATTTATGATGAATTACAACACTTTGATTTTTGATTTAGATGGCACTCTTTTAAATTCTTTAGATGATTTAGCTGATAGTGTTAATTATGCTTTAGAAAAGTTAAATTTTCCGATTAGAAGTAAGGATGAGATCTGTTCTTTTATTGGAAATGGCATTGAAAAATTAATTGAGCTTTCACTGCCAGATAAAACTTCTTGCGATAAATTTGCAGAATGTTTATTTATTTTTAAAAGATATTATTCCAAAAACCTAAGAAATAAAACTAAACCTTATGATGGAATAATTGAATTACTAGATTATTTGAGAGAAAATAAGTATAAGATGGCAATTGTATCTAATAAATTTCAAGATGGTGTTAGGGAGTTAAATGACCATTATTTTTCAGAATATATTCAAGTAGCAATAGGAAAATCTCCTGAAAGAAGAAAAAAGCCATACCCAGATACAGTGTTAGCAGCTATGAATAACTTAGATTCGTCTAAAAATAAGTGCTTATATATTGGTGATAGTGAAGTTGATTTTGAAACAGCAAGGAATGCAAATATAGACTTTGTAGGAGTTGCTTGGGGGTTTAGGGATAAAAAAATATTAGAAGATTTAGGTGCTGATTATATAATTAATACTCCAAATGATTTAATACCTATATTAAGTTGTAAATAGTTTAAATAAAAAAGGAGCATACGCTCCTTTTTTATTTAGTGTGTGAAAAAAACTCTGTAAATAACAAAATTCAACAGCTTTCTATGATAATATTTAATTATTATAGGAGGCTGTTTTATTATGGGAAAAAGAAAACAAAAGCTTAGCGAAGGAAAAAGAAATAT
>NZ_JAHZMO010000075.1 GCF_020748185.1 Terrisporobacter petrolearius
TATTTCTTTTTCCTTCGCTAAGCTTTTGTTTTCTTTTTCCCATAATAAAACAGCCTCCTATAATAATTAAATATTATCATAGAAAGCTGTTGAATTTTGTTATTTACAGAGTTTTTTTCACACACTCCACTAGTATCATAAAGAAAGTCACATGCTTATTAGATAAGCTCTGTGACTTTTTTATTAGTTTTAGCTTGCGCTTTGTTTAGCAAAGTTGACTCTAAGTTTTTCAATACGATTATCGTCAACTTCAACTACTTTTAGCTCATAATTTTCTATATCCAAAATAATAATTTCTTCATTACTAGGAATTTTATTTATAGTTGAAATAATATAACCATTTATTGTATCGCAATCTTCACACTTAATATGTGTGCCAAAAATATTATTAAAATCTAAGAGAGACATGTTACCTTTGATTTCAAAACTACCATTGCCAAGACTTTTAACTTTACCATTATCTATGTCATACTCATCTTCAATGTCACCAACTATTTCTTCTATAATATCTTCCATTGTGACTATGCCAGAAAAACCACCATACTCATCAATTAAAATAGCCATGTGGTTCTTGCTTTGTTTTAACAATAGAAACAATTCATCAATTTTCTTCGTTTCTGGTACAAAGGAAGGTGAGTGTAATAAACTTTTTAAATTAAGATTATCAAAATTACTATCAACTAAATGTGATATTAAATCTTTAATATAAAGTATTCCAATTATATTATCTACAGAATCTTTATATACAGGTATTCGTGAATATTTACAATTAAGAATAGTGCTAAGCTTTATATTAATATGGTCATCTATATCAATTAAAACTGTATCTGTTCTAGAAGTCATAATTTCCTTAGATATTTTGTCTGAAAAATCAAAAACCTTATCTATTATTTCCTTTTCCATAATATTAATTGTTCCATTTTTTTGTGATTGTGTGATTAATAATTTTATTTCTTCTGTGCTAATATTGTTTTCGTCTTCTACATTATCATTATGTGTTAGCTTTAATATAGCTTTAGTAGATAACGACAATATTTTTATGAAAGGTTTGGAAATTTTAGATACAAAGTAAATAGGTTTTACTGAGGCTAAGGCGATTTTTTCGCATTTTTGTAATGCAATTCTTTTAGGTACTAGCTCACCAAATACTAGTGTTAAAAATGAAAGTATTATTGTTATTAATATCATGGAAAGTTCTTTGATATATAAAATGTTATATGGTGCCAGTAAATTAAATAATCTAACTGATAGTGTAGTTGCAGCAGATGCACTTGAGAAAAATCCAGCTAAAGTAATTCCTATTTGTATAGTAGATAAAAAATTACTCGGATCATCTAACAATTTCCTTAAAAGAATGGCTTTTTTATTATTCTCTTCACAAAGAGAATTAATTTTGTGTTTGTTGACTGATACAAAGGCCATTTCCGCAGCAGCGAAAAATCCATTAATCAGTGTAAGAATTAGTATTAAAAATAGTTGAGGAATAATACTCCTCGAGAGGTCGTCAAGACTACTCATTATCAAACTCCTCCTAAAGTTTTTATTAATATATTATATAAATAATTATAGATATAATATATTAAATTTGTGTTAATTTATGAATATTTTTTAATAAATTTTTTATATTATTGAAAATACATTAAATTAAGGAAAATGAGGATAATTTATACTAAGAGAAAATATGAGAGGAGAATATAAATGTATCCTGTTTACAAAAATATAGATACTAGGAAAAATTGTGAAGTTGTTAAAGTTAACTTTCCATCACAACACCAAAATTGTCACCCTGGTATGGAATATCTTATGAACCCAAGGCCCATATCTGACAATGCAAATTATAATGGAAGTGACAAACTAAAAGAAAGGGTTGCTATTATTACTGGAGGAGACAGCGGAATAGGAAGAGCAGTTGCATATGCATTTGCAAAAGAAGGAGCAAATATAATTATTGCCTATCTTAATGAAGACGAAGATGCAAAAGAAACTTGTGAACATATAAAAAGTTTAGGCAGAAGGTGTATTGCAGTAAGAGGAGATTTACAAAAAGAAGAAAACTGCAAATTAGTAATAAAAAAGCTATAGAAGAATTTGACAAAATAGACATATTAGTAAACAATCATGCAGTTCAATATATTCAACGAAGTATTTTAGATATAGATGAAAAGCAATTAGAAAAAACATTTAGAACAAACATATTTTCATTTTTCTACTTAGTAAAGGCAGCACTTCCTCATATGAAGTCGAATTCTTCCATAATTAATACTACATCAGTAACAGCTTTTAAAGGAGAAGAATTATTAATAGACTATAGTGCAACAAAAGGAGCTATACTAGCCTTTACAAGATCTTTGTCCCAGTCTTTAGTAAAAGATAAAATAAGAGTAAATGCAGTAGCGCCAGGTCCAATATGGACGCCACTAATAGTAAGCAGTTTCTATGCAAAAGAAGTTGAGACTTTTGGAAGTCTTAGAAGTAAAGTACCGATGGATAGGGCTGGGCAACCTTATGAAGTTGCAAATGCATATGTATTCTTGGCTAGTGATGATTCAAGTTATATGACAGGTCAAGTATTACATGTTAATGGAGGAAATGTAATTGGATAAATTTTAGAATAGTTGCCATGTTGCAACTATTTTTTTACAAATAACAGCCTTAACTGAATAAGTATATATTCTAACTGAATTTGTGTAAACTTTATGATATTATAAAGAGCGAATGACGAATTTAGGAAGAAATAACAGGTTTAGAACAAAATCAAAAAATATGGCTAAAAACTAAAGAAGCAGAAGCAGATGTTGCCCAAGAAGAAGGTGGAACAGAAACTCTAGTCTTACAAATGAGAACAGATTCATTACTAGAATCTACAAAAGAAATATGTTATTTTTTAGTTTATAATTATATGAGATAGTATATTTTATACGAAAACTTAAGTTTTTGTTAGAAATCTTGTAAAAGTTGAAAAAAATATACAAATATGGTAACATTAGTATAAAGGTATAAGTTGTTAAGTCGAAGATAGACTAAACTTTTAAAATATATGAAAAAAATAGATACTGTGAAGTATATCTTGTATATGGGCACCTAAGATATATGGAGTTAGTGGTGCAACCGGCTATATTTTCAATTAATAAATTTTTATTAATTGTTGAGTATAGCTTTTTTTATTAGAAATTATATTATTGCAGTGTTTATGGAAATCTATATAACTATTTTTGAATTTGTACAAAATAAAATAACTAAATAGATACAATGAAGTATATCTTATATGTGGGCACCTAGGGTATATGGAATTAGTGGTGCAACCGGCTATATTTTCAATTAATAAAACTTTATTAATTGTTAAATATAGCTTTTTTATTAATGGTTGTGTTTTTTCTTATAAAACAGGTGACATTCAATCAGATGATATAGATCATGTTCGTTGGTTTTTAGCTATAAATAATGAAAAAGCATATGTGGACGATAGAATATATATAACTAGATTTTAAATAAAGAAGCATCTTTATTTAACTCAAAAAGACTTGCTTAATAAGCAAGTCTTTTTGTTTTATACTTAATTTTTATATTATCTCAAATTATTAATTAATAATAAAAATGCACTTCCTGCTTTTAGGTACTCTTCGCCCTCTACTCTACCTACTTTAACATTTTTATTATCATATATATACCCATTATCATCAACTCTTCCAACAGGGAAGTAGTTAGTTGGATGACTATGGATTATATTACTATCATCTATTCTTCCTACTGGACATTGGTGATACAAATGATTGTGAATTACACCATCAGAATCTAATCTTGCAACACCTAAAGAATTATAAGGAAAATTTACTATAGTACTTGCCATATACTTTACACCAACCTTCTTTATTTATAGTTAGAAAAATATTTGTTGAAATATTATCTTAATTCAATAATTAGACATAAAAATATATAAACCTTCATAAATTATATATGTATACAACATACTTTGAGATTTGTAGAAATTTTTTGAAAAATTAATACTTGCAAAAAATAATAACAAGTGACCATATTAATTAAAATTTTAAAAATAATAATGAATATAAGGATAAAAAGGGTATAAGATTATAGGTAAGAGTAAAAGAGAGGAGAAAACTTATGGATGAAATATACAAAGAAGTAGAAAATAAATTTAAAGAAATAGAAAAAATTTTGAAAAGTGAACTTATAGGCCAAGACATATATATAAAAAATTTAATAAGCTATATAAAAGATAAAACAGTAAAAAATGAAAAAGGAGTTATTCTTCTAGTTGGAGAAAAAGACACGGGCAAGAAAACAAGTGTTAGGCTTTTGATTGAAGAAATGTACAAAGAACAACTAATAGAAAGTGATAATATAAATGAAATAAATCTAGATACATATAACTTTAAGTTAGGATATAATGCATTTTTAAGTGATTTACATGAAAAATTAAAATCTAAATCCAAATGTATAATGTTTAAAAATATACAAGACGCAATGGCAGAAATAGTGAATGTTATTTCTGAGCTTTGTTTAAATTCTTGTTTTAATTTAAATGATGATTATATTATAAAAAATAATGTATTTGTAAAAGCAGATGAAAAAGACCAAGAAGAGATAAATGATATTTTGGAATCAGAAAAAATTCATAAAGAAAAAATAAATCAACTAATATGTAATAATAAGTTTATAGTGTTTACTAGTGATGATAAAAATATTGATTTAGAAAAAGTATTTGGCAATAATCTAATAGATAAAATGCTTTATACAAAAGATTTAGATGAAAAAGAAAGAAATATTGTAGTAAAAAGAAGGGTAATTGAAACAATAAATAAGATAAAGGAAGAATTATCTTTGGACATAATGATAGATCTAAATAAAGACGAGTCTAATAAAGAATACTTTGGTATTTGTAAATATTTACAAGAAAGTTATAAAAAAGATAGTGATTTTGGTATATCAGAGTATGTTATCTACAAACTTAATAATCCTCTTAGAAATCTAGTTATTAAAGAAAATATAAAATTAAATAGTAGATTATTTGTTTATGTGGAAAATGATGAAATATATTGTAAGGTAGATTCTCAATCTTATAAATTAAGTGACTACACAACCCCAACTTTAGAAGAAGCTAAATACAAATTAAACTCTATTATAGGTATAAAGGAACTAAAAGAATTTATTTATAATGTTCAAAACAATTATAAAGTACAAAATATAAGAGAGCGATTGGGACTTACTACTTCTAAAATATCAATGAATATGATATTTGCAGGAAATGCAGGTACAGGAAAGACCAATGCAGCAAGAACTACTTTTGAATACTTAAATGCTCTAGGGTTACTTTCTCGTGGAGTATTTAGAGAAGTAAGTAAAGCAGATTTTGTTAGCGAAAATACAAATGAAACTGCAAAGAAAACTATGGAAGTTATAAACTCTGCCATTGGAGGAGTTTTATTTATAGATGAAGCTTACTCTCTTTGTGAAAGCGAAGAAGATAAAGTTGGTAAAGAAATTGTAGATGCTCTTCTTAAAGGAATAGAGGATAATAGAGATGATTTAGTAGTAATTCTTGCTGGATACGAAAATGATATGGAAAAATTCCTAAGTATGAATCCAGGATTAAAATCTAGATTTCCAAATAAAATCCATTTTGAAGATTATACTCCTTATGAAATGTATGCCATAGCAGTTAATATAGCAAAAAGTAAAGGATATAAAATAGCAGATAATGTGGAAGATGACTTAATAGACTTATTTGCAAAAAACCAAATTAGTGGAAAAAATGATTTAGGTAATGCAAGATTTGTAAGAAACATAGTTGAAAATGCCATAATGGACGCATCTAGGAAGTATTTACAAGACAAACAAAAAAAAATAGATTTGTTAGAAAGACATAACTTTAACTTCAAGGTTAAAGCTAAATTTAATTTGGAAGAAAAGCTAAAAAATATAATTGGTTTAGAAGAAGTTAAAAACTTACTAAGAAGTCAGTACAAGCTTATTGTGGCACAGGAAAAAAGAAAATCCGTAGGGGTAGAAACAGAAATTGAACAAAATCTAAACATGGTTTTTGCAGGAAATCCTGGAACAGGAAAAACTTCCATAGCAAGACTTGTAGCAGAAATGTTAAATAGCATGGGCTTACTTAAAATAGGTCAACTTGTGGAAACTGATAGATCAAACTTTGTTTCAGAAATTCCTGGTGAAACATCTAAAAAAACTGAAGCAACTTTTAAAGAAGCTATTGGTGGTATATTGTTTATAGATGAAGCTTATACTCTAGCTTACGACCCTCTTGGAAGAGAAGCCATAGAAACGTTACTTAAGTTAATAGAGGATTATTCAAAGGATGTAATAGTAATACTTGCAGGATATGAAAAAGAAATGGAAGATTTCTTTGATGTGAATATAGGTCTTCGTTCTAGATTCCCTCTATGGACTAACTTTGAAGATTATAAGCCAGATGAACTTTCTGAAATGGCAATAAAACTCTTAGAGTCTAAAGGATTTAAATTATCAAAAAATGGTTATACGTCACTTAAAAAGAGTTTTGTTGATATATATGAAAACTCTGATATGCAATCTGGAAATGGAAGATTAGTGAGAAACTATGTGGAAAATTTAATTAGAGCTCAGAGTATTAGAATCTCTGAAAGTGATATAAGTGTATACGAAATGAACCTAATAACTACGAAAGACATTGATAATATAAATGAATTTACATCTGCAAATGATTTTAATTTAGAATCTAAGTTGAAAAAAATTGCAGCAAATGAAAAAGCTAAAAACTTTTTAAGAAATCAATATAAAATTATAAAAACAAAAGAAAAAAGAGAAAAGCTAGGAGTTAAAAGTCAGTTAAGTAAGTATAGCAATATGGTATTTACAGGAAATAACGGTACAGGTAAAAAATCAACATTAAAAATATTATCAAGTATGTATTACAGTGTGGGAATTTTAAAATCAAAGCACATTGTAGAAATGGATGAAATAGAAATTACTGCTCTTTTGGATGGAGGAGTACAAATTGAGGATATACTAAATGGTTATTTAGGCAAAATGGTATTAATTGATAAAGTACATCTATTTAATAATAAGTACAATAAAAAAGAGCTAATATCGTCTTTAATCAAGTTTATTGATAAAAATAATAATAAAATAATTATTGTTTTATGTGGGCAAAAAGATGGTATGAAGGAATTTGTATTAAGTCAATCTGCACTTAGTTGCAGATTCCCAATATGGTTAGATTTTGAAGACTACAATGAAAATGAATTATTTGAAATTGCAACAAATCTTATAACTTATAGAGGGTATGAAATAAATAAAGATGGAGAAGAAGAATTGAAAAAATCCATAATGGATCTTTCAAGCTTATCTAATCTTAGTGTTAAAAATGCACTTATGATTACTAAATTTTTAGATAAAGTTGTAAGAATACAAAGTATAAGGGTTTATAACGATAAAATAATACCAAGAGATATAAATACTATTACCCCTTTAGATATAAGAAAAAGTAAAGAAGAATTTATAAAAGAAAATACAGTTGAAGAATCTGCTTTTAATATAAAATCAAAAGAAGAGAATTTAGTGCAAGATAATTTAATAAGTTATAATGAATGTAGTTTGCCTTATGGTAGAAGCATAAATATTATAGATGAATTACTTAAATTGAAAAATTTATTAGATTTGAACTTAATTACTAAAGAAGAATTTAATATTTTAAAAAAAAATTTATTAAGAGATTAATTATAAGTAAATAAATTATAAAGGGACTATATAGAAAAATATTCTAATGTAGTCCCTTTTGAGAATGTCTATAGATTTGTGTAATAATTTTGTTTTGTAATTTATATTACTGGAAATTCAAAATTCCAGTAATATTTTTTTATTTCTAAGAAATACTAATACTAGCATTCTTTTCACAATTAT
>NZ_JAHZMO010000076.1 GCF_020748185.1 Terrisporobacter petrolearius
TAATAATTGTGAAAAGAATGCTAGTATTAGTATTTCTTAGAAATAAAAAAATATTACTGGAATTTTGAATTTCCAGTAATATAAATTACAAAACAAAATTATTACACAAATCTATAGACATTCTCTTTAAAAATATTTTTCGCCGATTGCTTCTATATCTTTGAGAACTTTAGCATAATCATATCCCTTTTGGGTAAGAGAATATTCCACCTTAGGAGGAAGTTCGTTATATACTTTCTTCAACAATAATCCATCATCTTCAAGTTCTTTAAGTTTCTCATTTAATACCTTATGGCTAACACCACTGGTAACTCTTTGCAATTCTAAAAAACGCTTTGTACCATCTAGCAGATGGCAAAGTATAACAGCCTTCCATTTTCCACGAATAATCTCAAAGGCCCAGTCAAGTTTGCATACATATTTTTTACCATCTTTGTTTATCAAAAAAACCACCTCAAAACTAAATTATCTCTATCTCTCTAGTTTAAACTATTTAAGACCATAATATAATACTTACCTTTAGGTAACTATTAAGACTTACAAAAAAGTGCCTACTTTTTTATATTTAAAAGACAAAGTATACTAAGTTCATAAATAATAAAACTTAGGAGGAAAATAAAATGAAAACTCTTTTTGATAAAAGTAAATTACTTAATATGAATATGAAAAATAGGTTTTTTAGAGGAGCACTTTGGGAAGACTTAGCAGATGAAAAAGGGCATCTAACTCCAAAGCTATCTGCCATCTATGAAGAATTAGCAAAGGGAGGAGCTTCAACCTTAATAACAGGATATGCTTTTGTAACAGAAGATGAACAACCTAATCCTGGTATGATGGGAATATATGATGATTCTTTTATACCAGAATACAAAGAATTTACAAATAAAATTCACAGCTTAGGATCAAACATAATAATGCAAATTGTTTATGGTGGATTTATGACTAATTACAAGGTGGAGGAAAGAACAATCTGGGGACCATCAACTATAAAAAATGAAGTGACTGGAACATGGGCAAAGGAAATTACTAAAGAAGAGATTAAATATTTAGTAAAATCTTATGGTGAAGCAGCTCGTAGAGTAAAAGAATCAGGATTTGATGGAGTAGAGATACATGGTGGGCACGGATATTTACTTAGTCAATTTTTATCACCATATTATAATAAAAGACAAGATGAATATGGTGGAAGTATAGAAAACAGAGGAAGAATAATTTTTGAAATATACGAAGCTATGAGAAAAGAAGTAGGCGAAGATTTCATAATACTTATAAAATTAAATTCTGCTGATTATATAAAAGAAGGTGGACTAACTGAAGAAGACAGTTTATATGTGGCTAAAAAATTAGCGGACCTTGGAATAAATGCCATAGAAGTAACAGGTGGAAATGAATCTATTCAAGAGGTAGTAAATGATAATATGGGTGCAGCTAGAACTAAGGTAGTAGTATCAAAGGATAGGGAATCTTACTTTAAAAATTATGCTATAAAATTAGCAGATATGATAGATATACCAGTTATATTAATAGGTGGAAATAGACATTTAGAAGTTATGGAAGATTTATTAAACAATAGTAAAATAGAATATTTTTCTTTATCTAGACCATTAACTTCTGAACCAGATTTAATAAATAAATGGAGAAGTGGAGATAGAAAAAAGCCTAAGTGTGTATCATGTAATAAATGTTACAGTACTCCAGGTAAAAGATGTATCTTAAATATAAAAGGTTTATAAAATTTGTACATTACACTGGAATGATACTTCATTCCAGTATTTTTTTCATGTTAGGAAATTGATAGCACAAGCTTTTCTTGACATTTAAATTTTAAGAGCATAGAGAGAACTGTAATAAATCAATTATAGGTATTCTATTTTGTTTAAAATATTGGTCATAATTATCTTTAGCATGCCTTTTGATTTATAGTAATTTTATTATTCCAATCATCTTCATCAATAAATAAGCAAGACATTGCATTTTTCAAGAAAGTCATTATATCATCAAATTTTAATTTTTCAAACATTTGTATATAGTTAAAATAACCGCTTAGAGCTTTATAATAATCATTATGATGTTGATAAGTCCTGGAATTCAGTTATATCAATTCTCTTAGAAAATGTAAAAAATGCATTTTTGAGCAAGGTCGTTGCCTGAAATTTCATAGCGCCCACACAGTGGCTTAAGCGAAGCGAATTTTTTTATAAAAAACTTCATATGTTACGAAAGTGTAATATTAACAGAGAAAATGTAATACTCCATTAAGGATTTAATTTTATATAAGGTTTACAATTAATACATAAGAATAAATAAACATACGGAGGATTACATATGAAAGAAATATTAAAAATTAAAGATATATCAAAAGATTACGGGATAAAGGGATTTAAAACAAATGTATTAAAAAATATATCTCTTAAAATTTTCGAAGGAGATTTTATAGCAATAATGGGCCCATCAGGTGCAGGTAAAACTACATTACTTAATATAATGTCTACACTTGATAAACAAACATCAGGAGAAGTAACACTAGATGAAATAGATGTATCAAAAATTAAAAATAAAGAATTGTCAAAATTAAGAAGAGAAAAAATAGGGTTTATATTTCAAGAGTACAATTTGTTAGACAATATGACTCTTATGAATAATATAGCCCTACCACTTGCCCTTGGTAAAAAAAGAAGTAAAGAAATAGAAGACAAGGTAGTAGCTATAGCTAAAAAATTTGGTTTAGAAAATCATTTAGAAAAATATCCATATCAGTTATCAGGAGGTCAAAAACAAAGATGGGCAGCTGCTAGATCTTTGATTACTAATCCATCAGTTATTTTTGCTGATGAACCAACTGGCTCACTGGATTCTAAATCAGCCTATGAATTATTAGAATCATTAGAAAAAGTAAATGAGAAAAACAATGCAACTATTATAATGATTACACATGATCCCTTAACAGCAAGCTATGCAAATGAAGTTTACATGATAAATGATGGAACTATAAAATGTAAGTTAAACAAAGGAAATGACAGAAAAGAATTTTACAGCAAAATCATGGACATGTTGGCATCTATGGGAGGTAAAAGATAAATGGGAATACTAGAAATTGCTTATAATAATTTTAAGAGCAACTTAAGAACATATATGGCATTTTTTATAGCCATGGTATTTTCAGTAGTTGTTTTGACTAACTTTGAACTGTTACAATATGGAGAGGCAATAAAAGTATTACAAGGAGAAAATGAAAAGTTTACTTTGACTATATTATCATCTGTAATAGTAATATTATCAGTATTTATATTTTTCTTTATATGGTATGCAACGAATACATTTTTTAAAAATAGAACAAAAGAAATAGGTATATTATCTTTTATGGGACTTGACTTATATACTATAGGTAAAATTTATTTTGTAGAAAATATTCTAATAGGAATAAGCTCATGTGTAGTAGGTATAATTATAGGTATAATAACATCTAGATTTTTTCAAGTAGTAATAATGAAACTATCGGGTTTTGATATAAAAGTTGCCAATGGAATTAGTATGAAAGCTTTAATATCAGCTAGTTTGATATTTATGTTAATGTTTATGATAATGGCTATCAAAGGGTTTATAACCATATGCAGAAGTAGTGTGATAAATCTAATAAATGCATCTAAAAAACAAGAAAAAATTCCCAAGGTAGGTATAGGGTTATATGTTTTAGCCATAATTTCTACCATTATACTTGTATATGCCTATTACAAGACATTAGGTATAAGAAGTGGAAATATAACGAATGTAATACCAATTATAATTATAGGAATAATAGGAATTTATGGTTTATTTAGATCTGTTATGCCTGTATTGTTTAGCATTGTAATGAAAAATAAAAAGATACTATTCAATGGAGATAATATAATAGCCTTAAGTAATATAAACTATAGACTAAATAAAAATTATAAAACCTACGCAATAATAGCAATAGTTGTAGCGGCTACTATATCAACTCTTGGAGCAGCAGTAGCTTTAAAATCTATGCAAGAAAATGCTCAGATACAAAGAAATATATATACAGTGAGTATAGTATCGGCAGATAAAAATGAGATAGATAAAGAAAATATAGATAATATAGATAATATAATAAAAAAGACAAATAAAATAAAATACGAAATAAATCCAGAGTTAATTGTTATAAAAGATCCTAACAGCAAATATGAAAATGACATGGGAAATGTAGTTATGAAATATAGTGACTTTAAACATATTTTAAAAGTAAATGGTAATGAAGAAGAATTAGAAAAGTATGGAGAAAATCTAGTAAGCGTAAATAATGTGCTACATTTAAAAAGTCCACAAACTATAATGACTCTTGCAATAAAAGAAAATAAAGTAAATATTGATAAAACAGACTATTATATATCAAAAGGGGAGATAAACATACCTGTATTAGGAACAGGTCTTAATGAAAGTATTATAGTTGTAAACGACAATATATACTCTAAGTTGCAAGACAAAGGAAGTTATATATATTTTTATGGTGCAAAAGTATATGATGAAGTAAATAGTAAAAATATGTTTAACAACTTAGAAACAAAGTTAAACTTACAAAATACATATATTCAAAATGGATTTAAGGCTCAAAATGAAAGCCAATGGATTAAATTTGCTTATGCTGTACTAGTATTTTTATTCATAGTGTTTGTTATAGTTTCAGGAAGCATAATTTATATGAAGATATACAGTGATGCATTTGAAGACAAAGATAAATATGAAACCTTAATGAAAATAGGAGCTACTGAAAAAGAGATAAATAAAGCTATATTTAAAGAAGTAGCAATATTTTATACTTTACCAATGATAAGTGCAGCAATATCTAGTTATTTTGCAATAAATTTAGCAGGAGAATTATTAATGTCAGATTTATTTAGCATATATATACTAAGTTTAGTAGTTTGTTTAATAATTTTTGTGATTTATGGTTTCCTATCTGTTAAAAAATTTAAGACAATAATATATGGAAGCTAAGAAATATGGATTTTAATTTATTATAATGATACACTTATAGAAGTAGTAAAAGTAGAGAAGTGTAGAATGAAGGTGGCTATTACAGAATAATTTAATATTGTTCATGTAATAGCCTATTATATTTTAATTAAGATTTACAATAATTAACATAATAAAGCCGAAAATAAGGAGAAAATAAAATGTACAAAATTTTACTTATAGAAGATGATATGGATTTATCAAAAGAAACAGCTTTTGCCCTGGGTAAGTGGGGTTTTAAAGTCGATTTGATTGATAATTTTGAAAAAATAGTAGAAGAATTTATAGATAAAAAGCCTGATTTAATAATTTTAGATGTGAATTTACCTTTATATAATGGGTTTTATTGGTGCGAAAAAATAAGAGAAATATCTAATGTTCCAATAATATTTTTATCCTCTAGAGATTCAGATATGGATTTAATAATGGGAATAAACAATGGTGGAGATGATTATATTACAAAACCTTTTTCTATAGATATACTAGTTACAAAAATAAATGGAATTATAAGAAGAGTTTATAGTTATAGTGAATCAACTAATGTTATGCGATACAAAGACTTAATATTTGATATGGAAAAGGGAATGCTTAAATATAATCACAAGGATATAGAACTAACAAAAAATGAAATAAGAATTTTAACTATATTATTAAAAAATAAAAGTAAGATTGTATCTAGAGAAAGTTTGATGATGGCTTTGTGGGATAATGATGAATTTGTTACAGACAATGCGTTAACTGTAAATATGAATAGATTAAGAACAAAAATAAAAGAATTAGGTGTAGATGAATTTATAAAGACTAAGAAGGGCATAGGATATATAATAGAATGAAATTAATTGATTATTTAAATGATAAAATTAGATACATAGTGCTTTTGCTATTTATTATTATCATAATAGATATTTATTTAATTGCTATTAATACATTTTCTAATAAATTAGGCGATTTTATATATTTGAATTTTTTAGTACTACTTATAATAGCAGGATTTCTTACTATAGATTATAAAAATACTAAAAACAAATACAAGGATTTATACAAATCCTTGGAAGAAAACCAAGAAATTGATACTTACTTAATTAGTGGAAAATCTTTTGAAGAAAATATGATAAAAGCAATTATAGAAAATACTAAAATAAAAAATAATGAAGAAATAAATGCCTATAAAAAATCATTAAAAGAACTGGATGAATATATAGCAAAATGGGTACATGAAATAAAAATACCTATTTCTTCTTTAAATATAATTACTGATAGGCTTGATAATATAGAAGATAGTATAGATGTAAAAAATCAAATAGCAAAAATAAACTTTTTAGTTAACTCGATTTTATATAGCAGTCGAAGTACAAGTATTTTTGAGGATGTATTTATAAATAAAGTTAATTTAGAAAACTTAATAAAATCTTGTGTAAAAAATAATTCCTTTTTATTAATAAAAAATAATATTGAAGTAAAAATTAATAATTTAGATTTTAATGTGTATACAGATATGAAGTGTATGTCATATATTTTGGATCAAATTATAAACAATGCTATAAAATACTCAAAGGAAGTTGGTAAAATTGAGTTCACAGGAAGAAGCACAGAAAATGGAGTTATCTTATCTATAAAAGATTATGGAATAGGTATAAATAAGGAAGACACAAGTAGAATTTTCGATAAAAGATTTACAGGTAGTAATGGACGTAACAAATTATATAAATCAACAGGCATGGGTTCGTATTTTACTAAAAATATGATAGATAAGTTAGGGCATAGGATAGAAGTTAATTCTCAAAAAGACTTATATACAACTTTTGACATATACTTTTATGATATCTCAGATTACTTGAATTTGAACAATTAATAAAATTCTTTTTCTTAAAATTTTAAAAGAGTATATTATTATTAAATGGATAGAATAATCCTATAAAAAGACTTATGTAAGTGGTGAATATTAATGAATAAAAATAAAAAGATATTACTTTGTATTTTTATAGGATTGGTTTTATTAATATTTTGGATACAAAAAACAGATTCAGATTATATTATTGAAAGAGATATAGGTATCCATAACAGAGTATTTAAAGAATATGTTGTATTTTATCCTCAACACCAAGACGATGAGGTATTATGGGGAGGAAGTGCATTAAAAAGAGCCATAAACACCTTAGGTACAGATCACGTATTTGTAGTATTAGGTTCAGATGGAAGTGGAGTCAATGTATTTAAGGATAAATTTTATAAAAATAAAAGTAGAAAAGAAAAAGAAAAACTTAGAAATAAAGAGTTTTATGCAGCACTATATGATTTAGGAATTAAAGAAGAGAATATTTTAATCCTTGCAGATATGGATAATAAATCAGGAGATCACTTTGATTTAATGAGAAAAGTTGCACTGAATTTTGAAGAAAAATATAAAAGTGTGACTCATGTGGCCCACACATACAAATACGACGATCATACCATGCATAGAAAAAATGGAAGCATAATTATTGATTTATATAATCAAGGAAAAATAAAAGATGCAATGTTTTATTTAAAACCTAAATATATAAAGAAAGTTCCAGCAGATAAAAGAGTCATATACAAGGCTAAGAATCACGAAGATTATGAGGCAATTGTAAATGCTTGCAATGAATATAGAGTTATTAACAAAGGAGAAGATAGACATGGTATAGGGTATACTTCTGCTCATAGTCATTTTGACCAATTGTTAAGTGATCCTGAATTAACTTCTGTGTTTCATTTACCATACTAAATTTAAAATATAAGTGTAAAAAAGAGAGCTAGAGTGTGTGAAAAAAACTCTGTAAATAACAAAATTCAACAGCTTTCTATGATAATATTTAATTATTATAGGAGGCTGTTTTATTATGGGAAAAAGAAAACAAAAGCTTAGCGAAGGAAAAAGAAAT
>NZ_JAHZMO010000077.1 GCF_020748185.1 Terrisporobacter petrolearius
TTACAATAATTATAGATGTCAATGGAATTTAAAAAAGCTGACTCCTAATAAGTATAGAAGTCAACTTTTAATGACGGCTTAGCCAGTCGTTTTTTCTAGTGTCCTTGACAAAGGGTCCATTTTATAAAAGCTTAGTAACTACATTTTTTATTGTATAAGTTTTGATGATAAAGAAAAAATATAGTATAGATAAGGAGTTGTGTAAATGTGATAGATGAAATATTTAAAGTATCATTAAAATCCATAATATCAGTAAGTATATTGTTTGTACTAACAAAAATTATGGGTAAAAAGCAAATATCACAACTAACATTATTTGATTATGTTGTAGGTATTTCAATTGATTCAATAGCCGCAGAACTAGCTGTAAATGATTCCATTACATATATACAAGGCATAACAGGTATGATTATTTATGCTCTTTTTCCTATACTTCTTTCTATTATTAGTTTAAGGAGTTATCTAGGAAGAAGAATATTAGATAGAGTACCTACTATTTTAATTCAAAACGGTAAAATAAATGAAGGTAGATTAAAAAAGACTAAGATGAATATTAATGACTTGCTTGAAGAATGTAGGTTAAAAGATGTATTCGACATAGGAGATATTGAGTTTGCTATTTTGGAGACAAGTGGGAATCTAAGTATTCAGCTTAAGTCTATTAACAAGCCATTAACATCAAAGGATTTAAATATTAAAACTGATTATAAAGGCCTATGTGTAAATCTTATTATTGATGGGAAAATACTAGACAATCATTTAAAATCCATAGGAAAGAGTAATAAATGGCTAAAAAAACAATTACAGAACAAAGGTATTGAAAATCTATAAGATGTTTTACTTGCATATATTGATAGTTCAGAAAAAGTTAATATATATTTAAAGAATGGAAATATTCCTACTACGCCTATATTATAAATAATTCTAAATTAAGCTATGAAGTTTTTACCTTCGTGGCTTTTTTATTATGGATTTTAATCTGTTTCTTAGACAACACAAATCAATGTTAGAATTACAATAATAGATCGTAGAAAGAATAATTGATATAAATAAGCAAAAAATGTTATGCTAAATAAGGAAAATAAAAATTGTGTATAAGGAGGAACTTATGATTAAGATAGGAATTTGTGAAGATGAAAAAGAAACCCAAGATTTAATAGAAAGCCATCTTCAGAATCTATTAAAAAATAGAGAATATAAAATAGAAAAATATATTAGTGGAGAAGAATTATTACAAGCTAATTTTAAAGATATAGATATTTTACTTCTTGATATACAAATGGGTAAACTAAATGGAATGGAGACGGCAAGAAAGATTAGAGAAGTGGACAGTAAAATGGAAATAATTTTTATTACTTCTTTAATAGATTATGTGCAAGAAGGATATTTGCTAAAACCAATAGAATTAGAAGAATTAAAAAAGCATGTTCTAAATTGTATTAATGAAATTGAAAAAAATAAAAATCATTATATTTTAATAAAGAATAAATCTAATACTTACAAGATTTATTCAAATGAAATAACATATATAGAAGTTCAAAAAAGGATATGTTAATACATACAATAAATAAGGATTTCCATGTAAGGTATAACTTAGAAAAAGTAGAGAAGGACTTAAATCTAGACAAATTTGTAAGGTGCCATAAAAGTTTTTTAGTTAATTTAACTTATGTGGAAAACATAAAATCAAATACTGCCATATTGGAAAGTGGAGAAGAAGTACCTATTAGTAGATATAGGTATAAGAGGTTAAGGAAAAGTTTTTAAGGTTTATGGGTGAAGAAATATGTTAAACATTGTATATGAGCTATACTTAATTTTATCTATACTTACACCTTTAATCATACTAAATGGTGTATTAACTTATAACAAAGAAAAAGCTGACAGAAGAAAAGTTGTATTTTTTATTTTATTGTTTTTCATATACATTATAGCTAAATTAACTAAATTATTTAGTGTGGAAGATGTTTACGCTTATAATATTATTACGGCGATAGTATTTGTTTTAGGGGCAATTTATTATAAGTATTTTTATAAGATAGGATATGTAAAATATACAACTTTCTTTTATTTATTTTATGTTTACTACTTATTATTTAGAGATCTTGTAAGTAGAAATATGTTCTTAATAATTACAGGAGCTGCAGTATCATCTGAAAAGTCCCTTTTAGTACCTTATTTTGATTGTACAAAAATTGATATATATAGTTATGTATTTATTATATTTATTTATATATTTGCCTATTTAATAACTAAGAACCTTAATAAATATTTGGAATTACTTAATAGTGATAAAAGAAATTACATATATCTGTCTATAGCCTTAATGTTTAATTTAACTACTATAATAGTAATTTATATATCAAATAAATTTGCAAGACTTGCTCTGACTTCAGAACGGCATTTACTCGACTATATTGTAACTCCCAAATTAATATTAGCAAGTAGTATAGTTCTTGTATTATTGTTTGTAAAAGTAATAAAGGACAATAAAATAAAATCACAAAATGAAATAATGAAAAATAAACTAGATATGCAATATGAACATTATTTAAGTGTTAAAGAATCTCATATGAAAGTTAGAAAGCTTTATCACGATATAAATAATCATATTAGTGACATAGACAATCTTAAAAGTAATAGTCAAGAAGTTAGTGAGTATGTAAACAATTTAAAAGATGAGATTAAAGAATTTAAATCTATTTATAATACAGGAAATATGATCCTGGATATTATAATTAATGAAAAAAATGAACTATGTAATAAAAAGGGAATTAAATTTATTTGTGATATAAATTTTTCAAAAGCTAATTTTATAAAACCTATGGATGTATCTAGTATATTTGCTAATATTTTAGACAATGCCATAGAAGCCTGTGATAAAATTCATGATGATAATATTAATAAACATATTAGAATTAAAGGAACCATATCAAAATCCTATTTTGTGTTGAAATGCGAAAACAGTAAAGTTAATTATATTAAAGCTAATAAGAATATATTTTTGACAGACAAAATAGATAAATTCAAACATGGAATAGGAATTCAAAGCATTAAATCTTCTTTAGAAAGGTATGAAGGAGAAATATTATTTGAAGACGAAAAAGACAAATTTACACTAAATATATATATACCACTTAATCATAATACTGACAGTTGGGTTCTTTAACCTACCATTTGGGGCATATATATTGATACTAAAAACTAAGGATGTTATCTTTTAATAGCAAAAGATAACATCCTTTTTGCGTATATAAGTATTTTAAGGGGCAAGAAAAATTAAAAAGTATTATAAGGAGGATTATATGGGAATATACTTGAAAATGTCCATGGCATATTTAAAGAAAAATAAACTGAGAACTTTATTATTGATACTAGGCGTTGCTATAGGCGTATCTTTAATATTTGGAACAAGTGTTATAAAGGAGTCTCAGGCTAATAATGATGTTAAGGCAATATACAAACTTTATGGAGGATATCATTTAGAGTTTAGTGACTTAAAAAAATCTGATATTGAAAAAGTTAGCAAAGATGGAGATGTAGAAAAGATTACTACAGTTGAAAACTTAGGAAACATAGTAGATGAAAAAGGAAATTCATTTCCACTAAAATCAGCAGATAAAAATTATATGGAGAGTAAGTCTGGAAAACTTACGAAAGGTAGACTTCCAAAGAACAAGGATGAATTAGTAATGGAAGAAGATGCTCTAGAAGCAATGAATTTATCAAATAAGCTAAATACAACTTTAACTTTTAAAATTAAAAAGAAATATAAAGATTCACAAGGAAACGATAAAATTTATACTGAAGATAAAAAATTCAAACTTGTGGGAACTATAGAAAAGCCAGAAGGATTTTACGACTTTTATGACATTAGTATTCCGTTTGAAGCATTTACCTATGGAAATAGTGAAAAAAACAATGTAATTCCACAAAATATAATCACTTACAATAGTGTGCTGAACCTAAAGAGTGGTTGGCAAAATATCGATGGACAAGCTAATAGAATAATAGGAGAAAATAATTTAAAAGAAGTTGGTTATACACCAAACATGCCTCTTGTACGCCAATTAATGGATAAAAAAATAGAAAAAGAAGATCCAGGAGCTTTGAAAAGAGAAATCTTAATTATAATTACAGCAGCTATTTTTGTATTTAATCTTTTTAATATTACATTAAATGAAACTATAGAAGGAATGGGCATGCTTAGATTAATAGGTGCAAATAAAAGAAGCGTTAGAAGAATGATAATGTATCAAGGTATAATTATAATTACTCTTGGTATAATACTGGGACTTATATTTGGTGTGGCATTTTCATATGTGGGACTTAAGAATATAGGAAGAAATAAAAGTAGAGCACTTATATCTATAATATCAATTGCCCTGGGGGGATATATATTTTTAACTACATTTTCTAGCATGCATAATGAGGTAACTGATAAAATTGCAAACATGCAAAAAAGATATGATATTACCATAGGATTTGGAATAAACTCTGATTTGGATGTGGTGAAATATACTGATAATGATGTAAACAAATTAGAAAATATAGATGGTGTAAAAAATATAAATGCTGTACAAGTATCAAAAGGATTTTTTGATTATAAAAATTATGAAGTAAATAAAAATTTTACAAATATAGGTCAATCACAAGAAAAAAATAAAATGGAATATGAAATGGATTTTAAATTATATGGAAATGACTATATAAACAGCACATTGAAAAACTTTGTACAAGAAGGAAATATAAATGACTTGGGTAAAGTAACAAATAATTATGCAAATGTGGCAGTATATAATTATTTTTATGATGAAAATGATCCAGGTAATAAGAAGAATGTTTTTACGAACTTAAAAATAGGAGACATTTTAACTATAAGAGTTCCAACAACCCAAGATAATGAAACAGTATATAAAGAAAGCAAAGTAAGGGTATGTACAATTTTAAAATCAGACTGGATGTCTAAGGGAGATGGTAGCCTAGGACGAAATTTTGAAGTTATCATTTCTAACAATCATGCTAAAGACCTTATTGGGGAGAAAAAGTACACTAAATTAGGTATAAATTTAGTAAATCCTAGTGATAAAGCTGTAAATAAAAAAGTAGAAGAAGTTTCTAACAGTATTCAATTATCTGAATTTGAAAGTAAACTAAGTTTCAATGAAATGCAAAAAAATTCCATTAAAGATTATATGAAGACACAAATATCAACAATAACATTGGTTTTAATAATAGCAGGAATTAATATTTTCTGTACAATAAAAACAAACTTATTAATAAGAAAAAAGGAAATATTAACGCTTAGAGCATTAGGAATGAGCGTGAAAAATATGAAGAAGATGATTGCTTTTGAAGCTTTATCATATGCCCTATTGAGTTTTATAATTGCTTTAATTCCATCTGTTGCAAACTTAACTAAATTTGTAAATTGGAATAATAATGCTTATAAAAACTACGGCATAGATAGCTTTATGTCATTTGCATTCCCTGTTAAGGAATCCATATTATTTTTTATAATAACTGTTGCTGTGTGTTTAATAGCAGTTATGACAAGCAGTAGAGATTTAAAAAATATGAATATTATTGATGGAATAAAAGATAATGACTAAAAAATATTTATTTTATTTGGAGGAAAATATATGAAAACTTTAAAAACTATAGATTTAAGAAAAATATATGGAAAAGGTGATAGTGAAGTTAAAGCTATTGATAAAATTAATTTGGAAATAGAACCTCATAAATTTACAGCTATAATTGGTCAAAGTGGATCTGGAAAAAGTAGTTTACTACATTGCATGGCAGGGCTTGATAAGCCAACTGATGGGAAAGTATTTATGAATGATTTGGATTTATATACTTTAAATGATGATAAATTATCTAAAATAAGAAGAGAAGAGTTTGGATTTATATTTCAAAGCTTTAATTTAATACCAGTTATAAATGTTTATGAAAATATAATACTTCCTATTTCACTTAGTGGCAATAAGGTTGATAAAGATTATATAGATAACTTGATAGATAAATTAGGATTAAAATCTCAAGTTAAGAAATTCCCAAATAAACTATCTAGTGGTCAGCAGCAAAGAGTGGCTATTGCTAGGGCTCTTGCAAACAAGCCGTCGGTTATATTTGCAGATGAACCTACAGGAAGTTTGGATAGCAAGACGACAAAAGAAGTAATTGATGTATTGAAGTTTTGTGTTAAGGAGTACAATCAGACTCTTGTTATGATAACGCATAATGATGAAATTGCTAAAAGTGCAGAGTGTGTTATTACTATTAGTGATGGAAAGGTTGTGTGTAGTTAATATGTTTTTTGCCAATTTATAAACAGTTTCAAGCGAGTGTATAAGAAAGGGAAAATGCTATCCTTGATTTTCAATGGAAACTATTATATACTATACTTGATTGTAAATAAAATAAAACATTGTGAATAAAAAAGAACCGTCTTTAAAAGAAGGGCTTTTGGTATTGCGCTTATTGCGTTGTATAAAGAGCTCTTCTTTTTTACATATTAGGAAATTATAGTTCGATTTTCACTGTTAATAAGCTCTGAAATTATGTATTATTAATTCATTTAGAAAATGTAAAAAATGTGTTTTTAAGCAACGGAGTTGCCTGAAGCGGTAGCGAAGGCATCTCGTTGGCGATATGAGCGAAGCAAATTTTTTATAGGGTTCGAAAGGATATTTATCAATTTGGTAAGGAAATATTAAGTTATAGGAAAAAATATTTGAATTTTTGCTTTGAACTGCTTTTGGAAATCAAGTTTAATATTAATGAAATGAAGCAATTTAAGGAAAACAACAATGCATTATATAAAGATAATTGGAGGTAAGCTGCGACAAACAGCAAAAAAAGCCTCACTTCTATGGCCTGTTTCATTGCAACGCACGTCGCTGCAATTAAGCATATATTATAAAACAATTTGGAGGAAACAAAATGGAAACTATTAATGTTCAAAAACGTGATTTTAATTTAAAGGCAAAAAAAATGAGACGACTCGGATTGGTTCCTGGAGATGTGTTTGGTAGTTCTTTGCCAGAATCAATCTCTATTCAAATGGAAGAAACCGTTGCACGCAAATTGATACGCCTTAAACGTGAAGGCAGTAAAGTGATGATGAATATTGACGGGAAAACATTACCGGTTCAAATTAAGGAAAAATCCTTGAATGCAGTTAACAATGAAATTCTACATATCAGTTTTCAAGCGCTAACTGCAGACGAAAAAGTTAACAGTGTAATTCATATCATTGTTATCAATGATGATAAAATCGCAGGCATACTGGAGAGAATACATCTTGAAATCCCATATGCTTCTCTACCTAAAGATATGATTGATACTATAACTATTGATGTTGATGGAATGAAGGCAGGCGCTGTTTTAACTGTTGGAGAAATTCCTGAACTAAATAGTGACAAAATTGAATTACAGGTTGATCCAGATAGTATTGTATTGCGTGTAAGCGAAAGAATAAGTCACGCTACTACAGCTGTTGAAGGGTAAATAAATATTAAAAACATATAATAATGGAAAGAGCTTGGATTGTTGTGCACTTTTGTGTAAACACATGAAAAGCTCTTTTCTGTTTTTTAGGGAGACTGTGAAGTTTTTTATGTAAATAGCTTTCTATGATAAGTTTATTAAGGCATGGATATGAAAATTATGTATCCATGCCTTAATTTGAATGTAATTCCAATTTAATTGCATGTCAAGTACACCTTGTAAAAAGGTGTTTTTTTTTAGAAATAATGGGACTGTAGGTAGATTTGTGTAAAACAAACTTACCTACAGTCTTTTTTGTATGTAAAATTGGTAAGTTTGGAATAATATTCATATTAAACTTTTGGAGGTATTAAAATGAAAAATAAAAAAGAA
>NZ_JAHZMO010000078.1 GCF_020748185.1 Terrisporobacter petrolearius
GGCTAATTACGAACTATTTTCACAGTAAATCATCAATTTTTCGTTGAAATTTGATAGTCTATTAATTGTGTCTAAAAACACATAATATAAAATTCAATAAAATATGTTGACTTTAACTAGCTGGTCTATTTTATTTAGTGCATTTTCCACAGATTTCAAATATGCTTTTGACGATACAGTTGCACCACTTATAATATCTACATTTACATTTTGCTTTTCTATTATTCTTTTAGATAATTCATATCCTACATCTGGCGTTAGTGGTTCTGATAATGTTTTAATATTTTCTATTTTTTTACCTCTCACACTAACTTCCACTTCACTAATCCATCTGTCCTTAGAATATTTTCCTATATAAGTTCCATTTTCCAATTTGCTTATATCTACACTATTTATTTCAAGCTTTTTACCTTCTTTTATTCCTCTTGTCATTGCAAAAAGTCCACTCACAATTATAACTAAAAGAACACCTAAAAATATTTTAGTTTTTTTGAATTTCATCAGTATCCTCCTTGAAAATTCATCTTAAAATTTATTTCCCATTATTTTTAAATAATCCATAAATCATAAAATCCAAATATTCATCTATTAACTTGTTTGTAAATTCTTTATCTTTATTATTTGATAACACCATATTTGATACAAATCCATTTATTGATATCCAAGAGAAAAATGCATACTTTTCTGTGTCAATATGGCGTAACAACCCTTTTTCTAAATATTTATCATACTTTTCTTTAGTTTCTTTTATTTTTAAACTGTTTTTTTCTTCTTCTGTAAAATCAAAATTTGCTTTTTTAATTATATCAATATTATTTAACATTATTGCTCTATATTCTTCAGGGCTTTCTAAAATTAAATTAATATATGTTTTAAATAATTTTTTAATATTAGTTTCTTCATTAGAATCATTGAATTTTAAGTTACTCATAGTATGAATTATTATTGATGATTTTTCTTGCCATATTGATAATACTATATCTGCTTTATTTTCATAATAGTTGTATATCAAAGAAGGAGAATAATCTATTTTACTTGCTATTTTTCTAATGGATAATTTGGAGTATCCTTCATCTATTATTATTTCACTAGCTGCTTTATGTATCTCTTTTTTTATTTTTTCTTTTTCCATCTTACGTCTTTCTTCTACTCCCATTAGTCCTCCTTGTAAACTTTATTAATATTATAAACACTGTACATATTATGAACAGTGTTTATAATATTAATAATAACATATTTTACATAAATTACCACAAAAACATTTCGACACTTTATTATTTGCATAAAAAAAAGAGGTGTTCACCTCTCTTATTTATATAAAATATATAACGTTGTCTATATCTTCTTTATTCACATCACTTGTGTTATATTTGATTTTTGCAGGTATTCCTACAGCTGTACTATTGGATGGCATATCTCTTAAAACAACTGAATTTGCTCCAATTTTACAATGATCACCTATATTAACTGGGCCTAATATTTTTGCTCCTGAACCAACTACAATATCATCACCTAAGGTAGGATGTCTTTTAAATTCTTTTTCATTTCCTGTGGCACCTATAGTAGCTCCTTGATATATAGTTACTCTATCTCCAATTATGGTTGTTTCTCCTATAACAACTCCACTTCCATGGTCTATAAGTGTTCCCATACCTATTTTTGCTCCTGGGTGAATTTCTATACCAGTAAAAAATCTACTCAGCTGAGATATTGCTCTAGCAAGAAAAAATCTTTTTTTAGTATAAAAGAAGTGGGATATTCTATACATTATAAGAGAGTGTACAGAAGGATATAGTAAAAATACTTCTATTTTACTTCTAGCAGCTGGATCATTTTCTAGTATAAAATTTATATCTGCTCTTGTATGCTCAAATAACATAATCTCACCCCTCTAAAAAATCCCCATGGACATATATTTATCTACACCGTCAGGTGCAATAGTAACTATTTTTTTATTAGGATATTTTTTAGAAATTTCTATAGCACCGAATACATTTGCCCCAGAAGATATTCCTACTAAAATACCTAATTTATTGGCAAGTAATCTAACCATATCAAAAGCATCTTCATCACTTACTGTAAGTACTTCATCCACTATATTTTCATCGTAATTTTTAGGTATAAAGTTTGCACCTATTCCTTGAATTTTGTGAGGACCTGCTTTTTTCCCTGTAATAAGTGGTGATGCTAAAGGTTCTATCCCTATTACTTCTATACTTTCATTTTTCTCTTTTAAGAATTTCCCTACTCCACTTATTGTTCCACCTGAACCTATTCCTGCAATAATAAGATTTATATCTGGAACTTCTGCGTATATTTCTGGCCCGGTTTTTTCATAGTGAACTTTTGGATTATCTTCATTTTCAAATTGACCAAGATTTATATAGTTATCATTTTCTTTTAATAGTTCTTCCAATTTTTCAATAGATCCATTCATACCTTTAGGCCCTTGTGTTAATATTAATTCTGCTCCAAAAGCTTTTACAAGTTGCCTTCTTTCTATACTCATAGTTTCTGGCATTATTATTATAACCTTATAGCCTTTTAAGTTTCCTGCCATAGCAAGACCTATACCTGTATTTCCACTTGTAGCCTCCACCAATACACTACCTTCTTTTAATAACCCTCTATTCTCAGCTCCTTCAATCATGGAGAGTGCAATTCTATCTTTTATGCTTCCACCTGGATTATATTTTTCTAATTTAACATATACATTTTCATATCCTATTTTATCTAAAGATATAATAGGCGTATTCCCTATTAACTCCAAACCATCTTTATATATCATTATTATTCCTCCCAATTTTTAATTATCAAAATGATAATATTATTGTAGCACTATCAAATTGATAACACAAGTATTATATTATCAATTTGATAATTTTTTTTACTTTTCAAAATTTTACCTGTTTTAAAATATTAAAATTGATAAAAATTAACAATAATAATATGATATACTTAAGTAAACCACATTTTTTAGAATAAATTATGTTGGGAGGTTGAATTTTGAAATTAATCGATATAAAAAATTATATACAAAGCGTTTGCCAAAATATTTCAACTGTACTTGATGTAGATGTTACAGTAGTATCAAAAGATTTAGTAAGAATAGCTGGCACAGGTATTTTCAAAGATAAAATTGATGAAAAAATCTCTGATAAATCTGCTTATTCTAATGTATTAATATCTGGAGAACCTTACATTATAAATCGAGAGATAGAAGATAGTTGTAAAAATTGTATTCATAGCAAAGACTGTAAAGAATTAGCTGATATTTGCACACCAATAAAGCTTGGCAATAATAATATAGGAATACTTGGTATAGCAGCTTTCACAGAGAAACAAAAAAATAAAATTTTATCTAAGGATCAAGAATTATGTGAGTTTATCAGTAGTATGTCCAACTTAATTTCTTACAAATTAGATGAATTATACAAAGAAGAAATTAGAACTGTTGAAGAGTTAGAAAAAGAAGAAATCGAAAAAGCCATAAAAAAATATGGAAATAATACGCAGGAAATGAAACAAGTGGCAAAGGCATTAAACATTGGGATAGCAACCCTTTATAGAAAAGTAAAAAAATATAATATTAATGCTGAAGAAGAATAATAAAAAACAGTAGATTTGCTAAGTGCAAAGCTACTGTTTTTTATTATTCTACAAATATTACAATTTCATCTAAAGTTTTTTTAATTTTGCACAAATAGCAAACAGCTTAATCATTTATATATGTTTAAAATTATGTTTATTTTTTTTTAATATATGATATTATAAAATAAGTTAGATTTAAAAACTTCACTCTTATTTTAAGGAGGTAATTATGAAAGATAAATATATTATATATTTTATAAGTAGAACAAAAGCAGAAATGATAAAATTTATAGATAATAAACTAAAGAAAAATAATTTGGATGATTTAATACCTAGTCATGGTAATATACTTACTGCACTCTTTGAAAGTGATAAATCTTTAACTATGAAGGAGATTTCAAATAAAATCGGAAAAGATAAATCAACCGTAACTGCTTTAGTAAATAAATTAATAAGCTTAGGATATATAGAAAAAGAAAAATCTATCTCTGATAAAAGAGTAACTTATATAAAATTAACTCAAAATGCAAGAAATATAGAAGATAGTTTTAATCATATATCTTCTCAAGTTAGACAAACTGCATATAATAATTTCACAGAAGAAGAGAAAAAAGAATTCTTAAGATTACTAAAAAAACTTAGTACAAACTTCAAAGATGCCAATAAATTAGATTAAAAAAACTGTATGGACCTATAGTCCCTACAGTTTTTTAATCTAATTTTTCTCTTAATCTATAAAAGTAACTACTTCCTGAAGTGGTTTGCGAGGTAATTTTGCAGGAGTATTATCCTCTGCTATACCAACAGATATCATGGACATTAATTCGTAATTAGGCTTTTCAAATCCTATTAATTTTTCTAACTCTGCCTTAGCATGAGTAGGTCCTGTCATATAGCAACTTCCATAACCCATTTCTGTTGCTGCTAACAAGAAATTTTCCACTGCTGCACCTATTGCTTGTGCTGCTGATTGAGGAGATACTAAAACATCTAGTACTTCCTTTGTAGCGCCATTTTCTTTTAATATTTTGTACTCTATCATATCGTAAGGTTTTGAATAAACCATTACAACTGCTGGAGCATTTTTAAATGAAGTATAGTATTTTAGTACACTCATATGTATTTTTCTATCTTTTTCAGTTTTAGCTATTTCCCCAATTTTTTCATGACTTTTAGCTACTATTTCAGCCATTTTATTTATTAATTCTTTACTAGTTATTACAACAAAGTTCCAGTTTTGTTGATGTTTTGGTGATGGCGCTTCAATTGCTGCCTCTAACATTTTTAATATGTCTTCTCTTGGTACTTCAACATCTTTAAACTTTCTCACACTTTTACGATTGTAAATCATATCTAAGTTTGCCATTTTATTTCTCCTTTTATGTCTTAATTATAATATTTAAAAAAACTTAATTTTTATCAACAAATTTAGTAAATTTACTAATGCATTACCACATAGTATATTAGCACCAGATCTACCACTTGTATATAAAAGAGTATTCTTTTCAATTTCTCTATAAACCCATACCCCCTATATGAGACAACTCTTCATTTTTAGAATAATATATATAAAATATCTGAATGTAATGCCTCTTCGATTAGTTGCTTCGACAGACCAATTATACCTAATAAATAGTTTATCGTCAAACTATTTTTATAGTATTATTAAAAATTTAAATAACTTAATAAAATCTTCATCCATTAAAGTTAAACCAAGCAGTAATTCATTATATGTCAAACAATTTGTATTTTAATTATAATAATTATTAACTAACCTTAATCTACATATAAATTAACCTCCTTGGAAATATAAAAAAAGAAATTATATTTTTATTTAAATACCCTTTTTTGAATTGGAGGTTTATTATATGAAAGAGATGCCAACAGCAATTGATGGAACTCTTCGAAAATCTTTTCTTCGTGTGCCAGAAGTTATTAGAGAATGTAGTGGGATTAATGTCTTTGGAAAAAGAATTAAATCTTTAGTATATACAACAGATTTAGCTATTATAAGAAATGTAAATGCAGATGCTATTTTAGCAGTATATCCATTTACACCTCAGCCGATAATTACTCAAGCCTTACTTTTAGTTTCTGATGTTCCCGTTTTTACAGGAGTAGGAGGCGGACTGACAAATGGTCTTCGTTCTGTTATGCTTGGCACAAATGCTGAAATACAAGGTGCTATAGGAGTCGTTGTAAATGCTCCCACCTCCAATGAAACGCTAAAAAGTCTATCTGATGCACTAGATATTCCTGTAGTTGTTAGTATCATAAGTGAAGATTGTGATATAGATGCAAGAGTACATTCAGGAGCTAGTATATTAAATGTTTCTGCATCAAAAGATACTCCTAAATTAGTTGCAAAAATCAGAAAAAATATCCAAGGTTTCCTATTATGGCAACAGGTGGACCTACTGATGATACTATTAGAGAAACTATAAAGGCTGGTGCCAACGCTATAACTTGGACTCCTCCTACAGTCCCCCACCTTTTCAAAGGTGTAATGAATTCTTATAGAATTAATGTAGAGCATCATCACTAAAAATAAATTATAAAAAAGCAGTGAGTACTAGTATAATCCCCTTATAGTAGACACATAAAAAAAGGCATCGTATAATGATGCTAAATGTAACTACAATAAGGGGGGGGTTCTATGTCTAAAAAATATAATAAATATAATAAATATAATAAATATAATAAAGAAGTAAAATTGAAAGCTGTAGATATGTATATAAATCAAGGTATGAGTGCAGTTAGTGTTGCTCGTTCTTTAGATATAAAAGATAAAACTCAGGTTCAAAGATGGG
>NZ_JAHZMO010000079.1 GCF_020748185.1 Terrisporobacter petrolearius
GTTTAATTCTTAAAGAATTAATTTATTGTTAACCTACTGTTTAATTTTCAAAGTTCTTTGCTTGTTTCAGCTTCTTTATTTTACCAAAGCTGTTTTTCTTTGTCAACTACTTTTTTAAGAAGTTTTTTGTTGACCTTTTATCCCTGTCTCAAGGACAAGTAATACTATATCATCCTATTAATTAAGAGTCAATACTTTTTAAAAACTTTTTTCACTTTTTTACTACCTTTAGTGTTTACTCTTTTTATTTTTTTATACTTTTATTTTTTAATCTGCCTGTCATATACATTTAAATTCCTGTTAATTGCTTAATTCTATTAACATCAAACCCTAATATATCCTGGTTATCTACTACTATAATCGGAACAGATAAATATCCTTTTTTTATTAATTCACGTCTAAATTCTTCATTTGAAGATATATTATACTCTATAAATTCTATATTATTGTTTTGTAAATACTCTTTTGCCTTTTTACATTGTATACATGTATCACTAGTATAAATCTCTACTTTTTTCATTTACTATCTCCTTAAAATGTTTATTATCTTGTTTTTTTGTCAATATTGTATTAGATTATTATTAACTTTATTATTTATTTAACTATTATAATAAATTACTTTTTATATTACATAATTTTTTTTTACAATGCAATACAACTCTAAAATTTATAGGAGGATTTTTTCATGCAGAAGAAAGTTTTAATAATGTCAGCTTCCACTGGCGGTGGCCACAATAGAGCCGCGAGAGCTATAAAAGAAGAATTAACTAACAAATCAATTAACGGCATCACTATTGATTGTGAAATCATAGATAGTTTAAAAATAGTTAACGGAACTATGGATAAGCTAATTTCCAGAGGATATGAAAAATCGGCTAAATATACACCTAAAGCTTGGGGTGGTGTTTATAAATTAACCGAAAGTAGCCTAGTGTCTAAAAACGAATTTAAAGATAACCCCCTAACTTCTTTAATATCCAGAAAATTAAAAAAATTAGTAGAAAATAAAAAACCCGATTTAATTATAGGTACCCATCCTTTTCCTATGATAGCACTTAGTACTTTAAAGAAACATTCTCAATTTTATACTACTTCAGAATCAAGTACTTTTACTGAAAATGTACATAAATATTATAGAAATTTAGATATTCCGCCCCTTGTAACTGTATTAACTGATTACACAACTCATTCCGCATATATACAAAATGAGATTAGTTATTATATTGCAGGTCATGAATATGTAAAAGAGCTATTAATTGAGGATGGTATTGATAAGGATAAAATCAAACCATATGGTATACCTGTTGAAAAATCATTTTTATCACATAGAGATAGGGAAATTGTGTTATCAGAACTTAATTTAGATCCAAATAAATTTACAGTTCTTTTAATGGGTGGCAGTTTTGGTGCAGGCAGTATAAAAGACACACTAGCTGAATTAATTTCTGTAGATAGAGATTTTCAAATCATTGTTATAACTGGAAGAAACAAGTCTCTAAAGGAAAAATTAGAAAAAAGCTTAGCTGCGGATGAAGATAAAATTAATAAAAAAATATGTGTACTTGGATTTACAGACAAAATGAATGATTTACTAGCCTCTGTAGATATATTAGTTTCTAAACCAGGAGGGCTTACTACTACTGAATCTTTATTAAAAGAGGTTCCTATGATTGTTCCTTATTTTATTCCTGGTCAGGAGGAAGAAAATTTAGACTTCCTATCTAACTGTGGAGCTTCACTAAGAACTTCTAAAAAATACACTTTAAGCGTATTATTAAAAGTCCTTATTGATAATCCAAAAAGAATGGAAATGACTAAAGAAAATATAAGAGCTATAAAAAAACTTAATGCTTCACAAGATATTGCTAAATTGGCTTTTGATATATTATCTAGAGATTAAAATAAGCGTATGAAAATTAAAATTTTCATACGCTTTTATTTTCCTAATATGGCTCGTAAAAATCCTCTTCATAGTCATATTGATAGTTTTTATAGTTATTTCTAAATGCTCCACTATTGCTATTTTTATTGAGAGATTTTTTGCTCTTTTTATTTTCCACCGAATCTCTATCAATGTTTTTCGATTTATCCTTGGACCTAATTTTTTTTTCTCTCTTTTCTTTCATTGCATTATGTTCTTCTAAGTTCATAGTCGTTTTCATACTACACCCCTATAAAATTTTTTAATAATTACTATAATTATATAATACAAATTACATTTGTCAATAAATTAATTTTAATAACTATTTAAATTCTAATATAAATAAAAACCAAGGGTATACCCTTGGTTTTTATATTTCTCTCCTACCTTCTAATGCCTTTGAGATAGTTACTTCATCTGCATATTCTAAATCTCCACCTACAGGTAAACCATGTGCTATTCTTGTAACCTTTATTCCCATAGGTTTAACAAGCCTTGATATGTACATAGCCGTAGCTTCACCTTCTATAGTTGGGTTAGTGGCCATTATTAGTTCTTTTACATCTTGATTTGCTAATCTAGTAATTAATTCTCTAATCCTTATCATGTCTGGTCCTATACCATCCATAGGAGATATTACTCCATGGAGTACATGATATTGACCTTTGAACTCCTTAGTTCTCTCCATAGCAACAACATCTCTAGGATCTTCTACTACACATATAACACCAGCATCTCTGTTTTTATTAGAGCACATGCTACAAATTTCTTGATCTGATATATTACAACAAACTGAACAATATTTTATTTGCCTTTTTGCATCTAATATAGCTTTTGACAAAGATTCTACATCATTGTTATTCATATTTATAACATGGAAAGCTAGTCTTTGTGCTGTTTTTCTTCCTACTCCTGGTAGTTTAGAAAACTCCTCTATAAGCCTATTAATAGGCTCTGTATAAATTTGCATACTTATCACCTACTAGAATAGTCCTGGAATATTCATTCCTCCAGTAACCTTACCCATTTGACTTTGTTGCATGTCATCAACTTTTCTTAATGCCTCATTAACTGCACTTAATACTAAATCTTGTAACATTTCTATATCGTCTGGGTCTGCTACTTCTGGTTTTATAGCTATATCTATAACTTCCTTTTTACCATTAACTTTAACAGTAACAGCTCCACCACCTACTGAGGCCTCAACTTCCTTTGATTCTAACTCTTCTTGCATTTTTTGCATGTTTTCTTGCATTTTTTGAGCTTGCTTTAATATGTTATTCATGTTTCCTGGCATTCCACCAAATCCTTTTTTAGCCATCTTATATACTTCCTCCTTAAACTTCTAATTTATTTTATATCACAATATAATTTTTATCATTTATTATATTATTTTTCAATACTGTCTTTTACTTCTAATATATTTTCATTCACTATTTCTTTAAGTATTTCTTCACCTTCATCACTTTTAACGTTTGTTTCTTCTAAGTTCATACTAGCGATTTCAGATTTTAGGTATATTTTAAGATGAAAACTCCTATTCAATACTTCTCTTATAACTTGTTCCACATATTTTATGGTTTCTTCTGAGCTAAGCCTAGATCTAGCAAAAGAAAAATTATCATTAAATATTATAAATAAAGCATTTTCTTTTACATAGAAACTGCTAACCTCTTTTAGAAGAGCATATATACTTGGTTTTTTATCATCTTTTATTTTTCCAATTATTTTTTTCCATGATGATTCCACTAATTTTACATCTTCACTCTTTACTTCTTCGTATATTATATCTTGTTCTTCTTCTTGATTATTAAGTTTTTCATTTATATTATTTAAACTTGATTTAGATTCGTTTTGAACTGCTACTATTTTTATATTTCCACTTTCTACTATTCGTTCTAAATTTTCAATTCTTTTAATTAATGCTTCTTTACTTTCATCAAACATAGGTTGTGCTATTTTCATCATAGTAACTTCGGCTAATATTCTTGTATTTGAAGATGATTTCATTGAATCTTGTGTCTCCGATAATATATTTAATATTCTTATCAAATCATTTATATTAATAGTTTTAGCTTGTTCCTTTAATTTTTCTATGTTTTCTTCAGGCAATGATATAATTTCATCAAGATCTTTAGATACTTTGCAAACCATTAAATTTCTAAATTGATCTATTAAATCGTTAATCAAATTTCTTATATCTTTTCCCCAAATAATAAATTCATTTAAGATTTGAAGTGTTTTTTTAGTATTTTCATCTATAATAGCTTGAGTTAATTCAAATAACTCGTCAATATTAACAGTCCCTAATAATTCTATTACATCGTTATATTCTATTATTTCATTCCCAAATGACATACATTGATCAAGTATACTTAAAGCATCTCTTAGAGCACCTTGTGAATTTCTCGCTATTAAACTTAGCGCTTTTTCCTCTGCTTGAATATTTTCTTTTTCACATATATAAGCCATTCTATTTGCAATATCTTTTGATGACACTCTTTTAAAATCAAATCTTTGACATCTTGATAGTATAGTTGCTGGTATTTTATGTGGCTCCGTTGTAGCCAATATAAAAATCACATATGATGGTGGTTCTTCTAAAGTTTTTAATAAGGCATTAAAGGCTCCTTGAGATAACATGTGAACCTCATCTATAATATAAACTTTATATTTTGCTTTTGAAGGAGTATATTTTACACTTTCCCTTAATTCTCTTATATCATCTACACTATTATTTGATGCCGCATCTATTTCTACTATATCCATGATATTATCATTTAATGTATCTACACATATTTCACACTCATTACAAGGTTCTTCATCATTAGAGTTCAAACAATTAACTGCTCTAGCAAATATTTTAGCTGTAGATGTTTTACCAGTACCTCTAGTTCCAGAAAATAAATATGCATGACCTATATTACTATTTCTTATCTGATTTTTTAAAGTTTTTACTATATGCTCTTGTCCAACTACATCCTCAAATGTTTTGGGCCTATATACTCTATACAACGCTTTATGCATATTTACATCTCCTTCAAAACTATTTTTACTTTATAAAGAAATCTATCTATAATTTTTTCCAATCCAAATACATTTATATCATATATTTTATAATAAATAAAAATATTTGTTAATTATTTTTATGTACAAAAAAATCCCTGTTAAAGGGATTATTATATTTATATATAAATGCTGTACACCATCTATTGATTAATACTTCACAGACGTTACCAAAACAGTTAGCTCAACCTAGGCACTCCTATGTCACATGCAAGGAATCACTTACCGCTGCTTCCTTCCGGATCTGACGGGGTTCATGAGCTTACATTGCACAGGACCTAAGCATCAACACCACTTATTCTGGGCAGCTCTACAAAATAAAAACCTCTAGATGGAATTCAATCCTGCTATAGCGGATTGCAGGTTACAGGGCACCGCTACCTCCCCATCTAGTACAGCAAAATTACAACCATATTTATTTGTTGGCGGAGAGAGTGGGATTTGAACCCACGATACGTTTTACCGCATACTCACTTTCCAGGCGAGCGCCTTCGACCCCTCGACCATCTCTCCTTAATGTTTATTTCTAAGAGTCTTGAAAAATTCTTGCAAAATATGCGAACACTCGTCTTTTAGTATACCAAAGGTTACTTCAATATTATTATCTTTATAATAATCCATTTTAAACTCGTGTTGTTTTTCCATTTTTAAATTCTTTATATGTTTAGCTCCAATAATTATATTCTTTATTCTAGAATTAATTATTGCTCCACTACACATTATACACGGTTCCATAGTAACATACAAGTCACAATTTATAAGTCTCCATCCACCTAACACTTCAGAAGCTTGTTTTATAGCCAGCATTTCAGCATGAGCTGTACTATCTTTTAATTCTTCTGTACGGTTATGTGCTCTAGCTATAATCTTATCATTCTTAACTATAACTGCTCCTATTGGAGTTTCACCCTTATTATATGCCTTATATGCCTCTTTTAAGGCTTCTTCCATGTATAACGATTTCTCCATGATACCTCCTAAACATATAACACATTAATACTATCATAAGTTTTATTATAATTCAACTCATTTATTCAATTGAATTTTTTACCATTTCACATATTTTAGTGATTCGTTTCTCGTGAAACATTTATTTTTGTTTATATATTAAAAATAGACAGACTTACAAGTCTATCTTTTTGTATCCTTTCACTAATATATAAATTAGTAAAAAAAGATTACGTGGCTACGTGCTACTCTCCCAGGGGGTCGCCCCCCAAGTACCATCGCCGCTCAAGAGCTTAACTTCTGTGTTCGGAATGGGAACAGGTGTATCCTCTTTGCTATAATAACCACA
>NZ_JAHZMO010000007.1 GCF_020748185.1 Terrisporobacter petrolearius
ACTACTTAAATTACTTTATCTTAGGATAACTGAACTTTATAAAAAGTGGAATAATCGTCCAATTTCAAATTGGGCTCTTGTCAGAAATCAATTAGATATGGATGAGAATTTAAAAGAAAGAGTTAAAAAATATCAGTATTAAAAAATCAGGTAGATTAATTTTATCTACCTGACTTATAAAATAAAAACTACTTACACACTTTTATTGACAAACCCAATTTATCAATAAATAGAAAAATCCAACAATATTTATATTGTTGGATTTTTTATTTATTCCATTAGATTATTAGTTACATCTTATATCCCTAAATTGAAGGATGGGTTTTATATATTATTCTATTGTACCGTGTATCTTATCTAGTATTTTATCTCTTATTTCTTTTCCTTGCTTTAACATTTCTGCACAACTATCAGCATATTTTTTGGCAAGTTCTTTATTTTCTAAGCCCATAAGGTTAACTTTGACATTTAATATGGCGCCCTCAAGCCCTGTACAAAGCATCAATGTTCCCACACCAATGTCAGTAATGGCATTTTGGTTTCCATTGTCTACTAAAAATTCTAACTCCTTCATTGCCTCTAGTGACAATGAAGCTGTCTTATATGGAACTTTTATAGAGTATAATGTTGCATCAGCCATAGCCTGTTGTCTTTCTGTTATTTGTTTAAAAGTATCCTTTGGCATTTTTAAAGCTTTCATAAACTCATTGAAAGACTGAGTATCTTCATCTATAAGTTTACTCATTTCTTCCCTTATTTTTCCCAATTTATTAAACTTAACTTCAAATTCTTCTTTCACTGCCTGATCTAAAGCTTCGTATTTCTTTTTCCCAAAGCTTAGGTGAGCCATCATTCTAGAAAGACCAATACCTATATCAGAAGCAAGAGCAGCCACTGAACCACCACCTGGTGCTGGCGAATTTGAATCTACTTCATTTGTAAAGTTTGTAACTGTCATATCTATTAATTTCATATACATCCCCCTGAAAAATTTCCATGCTCGTGCTTTTGGAAATGTTTTAATAAACTACATGCTTGTTTTTAACCACAAGTCTTCCTTCTTTATAAACCCTATCTATATGGTTTATTCCAAAGTGGTACATTAAATATTCCACATTTGGTGCATCAAATACAGCAATATCAGCTTTTTTACCTACTTCAATAGAACCTATTTCTGTTGCTCTATCTACACAGTGAGCTGCATTTATTGTTACTGCTGTTAATACTTCATTTGGCGTCATTTTTAAATTTAAGCATCCAAGTTGCATTACAAGTTGTAAGTTTTCACTTGGACAACTTCCTGGATTATAATCACTTGATAAGCTTATTGGAACATTTAAATCAATCATTTTTCTACCATTAGCAGAAGGTTTATTTAGATTAAATGATGTTCCTGGAAGAATATTTGCTATAACACCCTTCTCTGCCATGTCTTTTAGACCTTGCTCACTGGCAGCCATTAAATGATCTGCTGATATGCACCCAAGCTTAGCAGCAAGTTCTGCTCCACCTATAGGAACAATTTCATCAGCATGAATCTTTAATTTATAGCCCATTTCCTTTGCTTTGCTAAGTATGTAATCACTTTCTTGTACTGAAAATACTCCTTCTTCACAAAATACATCGCAAAATTCAGCTAAATCCAGTTCTTTAACTTTTGGCATAATTTCTTCCACCAATAATTTAATATATGCTTCACTGTTTGACTTATATTCCACTGGCACTGCATGTGCTCCTAAAAACGTATGTACTAAATCTACAGGGTGGTCTTTGTCTAATTTATGGGCCACTTGAAGTTGCTTAACTTCTGTTTCAAGTTCTAGACCATATCCACTCTTTTCTTCCACAGTAGTTACGCCAAACTCTAACATTCTATCTAAACTTTTTTTTGCTTTTTTATATAATTCATCAAAGGTAGCTTTCTTTGTAGAGTCTACTGTACTTAGAATTCCTCCACCCTCTTGTAAAATTTGAATATAAGGTATACCATTTAGTTTTTTTGAAAATTCATTTTCTCTAGAACCTCCATGAACTAAATGAGTGTGAGAGTCAACAAGACCAGGAGTCACAAGCATTCCACTTGCATCATCTATTATAGTATTTTCTCCTACTAAGGCTTTATAATCTTCACCAGTTCCCACTTTGAAAATTTTACCCTCAACTACTGCAATATAAGCATCTTCCAATATTGTTAGTTCATTCATTTCCTTTCCTGCTTTAGGCAAGAATGAACCTTCCATAGTAACTAATTTTCCTATATTTTTTATAATTAAATCCATTTTCATTTTAATCTACTCCATTTAACTTGATTATAGTACTTTGTCTAAAGAGAAGTTTTCCAGACCTAAATAATAGGCTGCTGTATCTATTAGAGCTTCCATTGGGCAAAGTCCTACTATTTCACTTCCTGTAACATTTACACCATATCTTCTAGCTTCCATTTTTACAGCTTCGAAAGCCCTATATATGGCAGTTTTACTATAATCAGTTAAGTTCATAGTAACTTGAGTTATATTTCTTTCAGGAACTTCTACTGGTCCTGCTTTTATATATCTGTATCCACCACTAGAGTGTCTTATAGTTTTTGCAATCTTACTTGCTATTTCTATATTTGGTGTATCTAGGTTTATATTATATGCTATAAGAGGTTTTCTAGCTCCTATTGCTATGGCACCAGCAGTTGGGTGTTTTTTTGCAGGTCCAAAGTCTGGCTCCCAAGCTGTATCTTTTAATTTTTCATCTAAACCTTCGTACTCTCCTTTTCTAACAACTGCTAAATTTTCTCTTTCAGGTTTTGTTGCAGAAGCTTCATAAAGAAATACTGGTATATTGTAAGATTGTCCTACCATTTCACCTAATTCTTTTGAAAGAGCAACTGCATCCTCCATAGTCATCCCTTTTATAGGAATAAATGGACAAACATCACAAGCTCCAAATCTAGAGTGTTGTCCCTTATGATTGTTCATATCTATAACTTCTGATGCCACACCGATTGCTTCAAAAACTGCTTTTTTTACAGCTTGTGGCTCACCTATTACAGTAACTACTACTCTATTATAGTCTTTGTCTGCTTCATAGTTTAATAGTTTAACCCCTGGAACACCTCTTAATGGGCTTACTATTTTTTCTATTTTTTCTAAGTCTACACCTTCACTAAAATTTGGTACGCATTGTACTATTGCCATATTTTTTTCCCCCTATTTACGATAATTATTTTAGTTAATATTTTGTATATTTATAAACAAAGTCTATACTTCTAGTAATAAACTGCACAGACTTTGTCTTATAAACCTAATTAATTTTAAGTAAGATTTATATCTTCAGTGGATAAAATTATTATTCAAATATTTTATCTCCAACTAAATCCTCGATCATTTCATCATCTGCTATAAATGGAAGTGTTAAATGGTCTTTTCCTTCACACATTTTATTGTATTCTATAACTGTAGTTATAGAGTTTTCATTTCTAGCCCAAGCACGTCTAGCAACACCACTCATAACATCCCAAGGCATAGAAGTTCTTAGTATATCATCAACTCTCTGAGATCCATCAAGAACCATACCAAAACCACCATTTATAGATTTTCCAATTCCTACTCCTCCACCATTGTGAAGAGCTACCAAACTCATTCCTCTAGCACAGTTTCCTGCAAAGCAGTGAGTAGCCATATCAGCCATTATATTACTTCCATCTTTTATGTTGGAAGTTTCTCTAAATGGAGAGTCTGTCCCTGATACATCATGATGATCTCTACCCATCATAACTGGTCCTATTTCTCCACGTCTTACCATATCGTTAAACTTAAGAGCTATATTTGTTCTACCCATAGCGTCTTGATATAATATTCTTGCTTGTGTTCCCACAACAAGATTGTTTTTAACTGCATCTCTTATCCATATCCAGTTATCTCTATCTTGGTATCTCCTTTGTGGATCTATACAACTCATAGCTGCTTCATCAGTTTTAACTAAATCTTCATGCTTACCACTTAAACAAACCCATCTAAATGGACCATATCCAAAATCAAATAATTGAGGACCTAAAATATCTTCAACATAAGATGGGAATATAAATCCGTCTTTTTCGTCTACACCATTTTTAGAAATCTCTTTGCATCCAGCATCATAAACTGCTTTCATAAAACTGTTACCATAATCAAAGAAGTAAACTCCTCTATCATGTAATATCTTAATTAGTTCAAAGTGTTTTCTTAATGTTTCATCTACTAAATGAGCAAATTTTTGCGGGTCATGGGCTAGTAATTCTGTTCTTTGTTCAAAAGTCATTCCAACAGGACAATAACCACCATCATAAACTGCATGACAAGAGGTTTGGTCTGACAATAAATCTATATGAATATTTTCATCTACTGCATATTCAAGCAAATCAACTATATTACCATGAAAAGCTATAGCGCAAGGTTCTTTTGCATCCATTTTTTCCTTAGCAAGTTTAAAAGCATCTTCTGGTGAATTACTTACTTCACTTACCCACCCTTGATCAAATCTAGTTTTTATTCTAGAAATATCAACTTCTGCAACTATTCCAACACCGCCTGCTATTTCTACAGCTTTACCTTGGGCACCACTCATTCCTCCAAGACCTGAAGTAACAAATAATCTTCCCTTCAAATCTTCATCTTGAGGTATACCAAGTTTTAGTCTTCCTGCATTTAATACAGTTGAGTAAGTTCCATGAACTATACCTTGTGGTCCTATATACATCCATCCACCAGCAGTCATTTGACCATAGTTTGCCACACCTATGGCAGTTGCTCTTTTCCAATCATCTAAATTATCGAACATACCTATCATAAGTGAGTTTGTAAGTATAACTCTAGGTGCATCTGGTTTAGATTTGAAAAGTCCCACAGGATGACCAGATTGTATAACTAAAGTTTGATCCTGCGTTAAAACTTCTAAGTATTTTTTTACAAGTTGATATTGCATCCAGTTTTGAAATACTTGACCTGTTTCTCCATAAGTTACAAGTTCATAAGGATAAAGTGCCACATCAAAGTCTAAGTTGTTATCTATCATAACTTGAAAAGCTTTTCCATCTGTACATTTTCCTTTATACTCATCTATTTGCTTTCCATAAATCCTTTCTTCTGGTCTAAATCTATAACCATAGATTCTTCCATAAGTCATTAATTCATCTAAAAACTCTGGCGCTAAATTTTCATGATACTCTTCTGGTATATATCTTAAAGCATTTTTTAAAGCTAATTTTATATCAGCATTGCTTAATTTTGCTTCTCTTCTTGGAGCTCTTCTTATTCCTTTTTCAAATGTGGGTATTTCTTTAGGTATGTCAGTTAATTTGATTGTCATAGCATTTTTTATCTCTTCATTATTAAAATTCAAAGTCTTTTCCATTTCGATTTCCCCTTTAAAAGTTTATTTTTAATCAGAATAAATATATAATTTATTTTTTATAAAACTATATATTTTCTGATAGCTGTCCCTTTGTTTCTATATCTTCAAATAATAATATTTCTTGTTCTAAAGCTTCTTCAACAGCTTCAACTAGCAAATTTTCTTTTATAAGGTCTTCACAAATATTTATATCTTTGTACATTATTCTATCTTTATCTATAAATGGAGTATGCTCTCTCACAATATTGTAAGCAGCCTCTGTACCTACTCCTAATTTTTTCTTACCTCTTAAGTCTATTGCTTGAACACTTGTTAATATTTCCATAGCAATAACTTTTCTCACATTATCCATAATATCTCTAGCTTTTCTAGCTGCTATTGTTCCCATAGAAACATGATCTTCTTGATTTGCAGAAGAAGGAATAGAGTCTACACTTGCTGGATGAGCTAAAACTTTATTTTCTGAAACAAGTGATGCGGCAGAATACTGAACTATCATAAATCCAGAGTTTAAACCACCATGATTAACTAAAAATGCTGGTAAACCATAACTTAAAGCTGGATTTACCATTTTTTCTAATCTTCTTTCTGCTATATTTGCCATTTCTGCCAAAGCAATTCCAAGGAAATCAAAGCTTAAAGCCATTGGTTGCCCATGAAAATTACCTCCAGAAATTATTTTTTGATCTTCTCCTGGGAATATTATTGGATTGTCTGTAACTGAGTTCATTTCTATTTCTAATTTATTTTTTACATATTCTAAGGCATCTTTGCTAGCTCCATGGATTTGTGGCGAACATCTTAGAGAATATGCATCTTGAGTTCTAAGTTGCCCTTGCTTAGTAACCATTTCGCTTCCTTCCACCATAGTTAACACATTTTTTGCAGTATTAAATTGTCCTTTGTGAGGTCTGACTAAATTAACTCTTTCATCCATGGCACAAGTTATACCATTTAATGCTTCCATTGTTAAGCATAAAGATATATCAGCAGTTTTCATTAAATTTAGTGCATCATGAATAGTTATTGCACCAACTGCAGTCATACATTGAGTTCCGTTTATTAATGCTAAACCTTCTTTTGCACCTAAGTATTCAAGAGGTTTTATTCCTGCTTTTTCCATAGCATCTTTGGATTCCATTCTTTTACCTTCATAAATTGCTTCACCAAGGCCTAACATAGTAAGTACCATATGAGACAGTGGAGCCAAATCTCCTGATGAGCCAAGTGACCCTTTTTCTGGAACTATTGGATGAACTCCTTTGTTTATCATAGAAGTTAATACTTCTAAGGTTTCACATCTTGCTCCCGAATATCCCTTAGATAATGCATTTGCTCTAAGTAGCATCATAGCTCTTACGATTTCTTCACTTAAGGGGTTTCCCACACCACACGAATGAGACATTATAAGATTAGTTTGTAATTGTCTGCACTCATCTTTTGATATTGCCACGTCAGAAAACTTACCAAATCCAGTAGTTATTCCATAAGATATTCGGCCTGCATCTACTATGTCGTCAACTATTTGTCTAGAAGTTTTCACTTTTTCTAGAGCCTCTCTACTTATTTCTACAGGAAAATTGTATCTAGCAACATTCACTAAATCATCTAATGTAAGACTATTACCATCGATTATTATTTTTTTCATATAAACCTCCCCAAAACCTGTAATTAAATTTTATTGTTTATACTACATACTAAAAATTGTTAAAAAATATTTATTCTAAATATTCTACATATTCCGAGGAGTATCCTTCCATATGTTACCATAATGTTTTTATTTAAAATATAAATTAAAATATATAGAAAAATATACTTCTCCCATTTAGCTAATCTCCTTCTAGAAATCCACATTTTATTTTGTCAAACATATGATTAAAGGTTGAAATTTACATATAAAAAGGATGTATCAAAAAAATACACCCTTGAGTTTTAATATTTAATTTTTATTTTTTTATAACAGATTCTCTTTCCATAATTTGGTATGGTAATTCTATTTTCTTTTCTTCTACAGATTCACCATTTATTATTTTAATTAAAGCTCTTATTGAAACTGCTCCCATATCGAATAATGGTTGATAAACTGTTGTCAATTTCGGTCTATATATTTTTGCAAGTTTTGTATCGTTAAATCCAGCTACAGAAATATCTTCCGGAACACTGTAACCTGAATCAAAGATTGCATTTATTGCTCCAACAGCTGCTTCATCACCTGTAACAAAAACTGCCGATGGTATTATTTTTTCATCTATAAGCTCTTTCATTGAGTTATATCCGCCCTCATAATCAGTATTTCCATATCTGATTAGTTCATCTCTAACTGATATATCGTTATCTTTTAGAGCAGCTTCATAACCTCTTCTTCTTTCAATTTCTAGTATAGTATCTTCCTTACTAGTCATGATTAATGCTATGTCTTTGTGATTATTTTCAATTAGATACTTAGTCATGTCGTAAGTAGCTTTTTCGTTACTTGTACTTACAGTGTAAATGTCATAATCTCTTGCTGTTTTACTTATGTATACTGCAGGAATACGACTTTCTTTCATAAAGTTTACATGCTCTTCATCTAATATCCAAGATAGCATAACTATACCTTCAACTTGCTTAGTTTTAAGTAGTCTTATACTATCTAGTTCTTGCTCTTTATCTGAATAAGTATTAACTAAAAGTATATCGTAGTCATACATCTTAGCAACCGCTTCTATTCCGTTCAATATTTCATTAACAAAAGAGTCTGATACTTCTGGAACTATGACTCCTATTAATTTACTTTTTTTAGTAACTAAACTCCTAGCAAGAGGATTAGGTACATAACCTGTTTCTTTAATTACTTCTAAAACCCTTTGTTTAACTTCGTCCGTTACTGGTTTCGAATCATTTATAACTCTTGAAACTGTTGATATGGATACACCAGCCAGTTTCGCAACATCTTTTATCGTTACGTTATTATTCATTTCGTGCCTCCTATTATTACTATCAGTACGATTTCTTTGTCTAATCTCTTCATTTTAACATAACTTGCGTATTTTATAAATACATATTATAATTTATTTCTATGCCAAAATGCTAAAAAGCTTTTTGTTATTATTATCAACTTATACTTATTATTTACATTTAATTTATTAATATTTAAAATCTCATTAATTAAAGAGAATAATAAGACAAGAAATTAATAATCTCAAATATATCTACCTTTATTTTTGTACAAGAATGTTAATAGTACTTGCAGCTGGATATCTAAACGGATACGCTACTGAATATAAATATTCTACTATATTTGTTACAATTTCTGCCATAGGTTCAGCACCTTTAGTTGAAAATATGGATATTTTTACAAATAAAAGAATCTTAAGCTATAAACAGCTTAAGATTTTTTATTTTTCAATGTCTAACCATTTGACTTTGTTATTCTTCTTGATTCAAATATACATAAAGCAATACATAGTAAGTATGGAATAATAGGAACTAAAAGATTCTTTCCAAAGCTAATATTTGTAAAACTTTCTATTATTGAAGGAATGTACATTAAAAACGGCATCATTAAATACCATGTATCTATTTTTTTTGATACAACAAAACATGCTATAAATAAAACACCAATCATTATACTTACTATTGATTTATTAATAACTATAGATTGTTCCATGTTTCTTCCTATTAGTCCTATAATAACAAAAGTTACTATATTCATGAAAAACAAAACAAATATTCCTATAGTAAATTTTTTATCCTTAAATGCAAATTTTCTAGCTAGAACCACTAATAAAATAGTCATAACTATATAGTCTAAAGGGGTTAATATTGCTTCCATAATTGACATAGTAACTATGCCATTTTTTATTCCACTTAAAAATATCCATGTTCCAAAACCTAAAATAAGCATTAAGACTGCTTCTATTAATTCTTTTTTACTAAAAGATAGTTCCTCAGCCACAGATTTTGCATATTCTTCAGGTGAATTACCGAAAATATCTTCTATGCTTTTCCCTTCTTGCTCTCCAAGCATTAAATGCTCTTCTGCTTCAGCGATAAACTCTTTAATCTCATTTTCACTTTTTCCTGTACTTATTAAATACATATTTAAATTTAATATGAATTCTTCCCCTTCTTTAGATATTGTGTAATTATAATTTTTGCTCATAAACTACTCCTCCTTACTTTCCTTCCAACAATTTATTTACACTAGTAGATATGCCTTGCCATATTACCATAAAATCATCTAACTGCTCCCTACCTTTATCTGTTAAAGAGTAGTACTTTCTCTTTGGACCACTTTCTGATGATTTAGTAGTTGTTGTAACTAACCCTTCTTTTTTCATTCTTATTAATAATGGATATATACTTCCTTCACTAACCATATTGAATCCATATAACTCTAATTTTTGGGTCATTTCATATCCATATACTTCTTCTTCTGATATAACAGCCAGCAAACATCCTTCTAAAATGCCCTTTAACATTTGTGTTGAATTCATTTTATACCTCCTATGTTGTAGTACAAGATAGTGAGGTAACTTGTATTACAACCTACTATAATTATAATATACTCCAATCTACCTTGTTTTGCAATATAGTTGTAATAATTTTATTATCTTTTTCTTAATACTAAAAAAAGTAGAAGATAATTATTTTATCTTCTACTTTACATTTCTCTAGTTTAATACAGTTTTATTATATTCTATTAAGTAGCTTTCTATTAAATCTTCTAATGCTTCTTTTGTGAAAATCTCTACTGGTTCAACATGTTCTCCATTTACTGCTAAGTTGATGTAAGATGAACACAATTCTGATACTGCATAGCCTAAAGCTTGTGTAAATCTCCTTGCAATAGAATTATTAATACCTATAGATATAATAGTAACGCCTCCAGGTATTAATCTTAATATTTTTCCAAGAAGCATTTTATAAATAAATTTTTCTCTGTTCAATAAAATATTTTCACTTAAAATCTGCTTTGCATCTAAATTATATTTATTAATTTCCCAAGTGTTTAATATTTTTAAGCACATTTCACTCTCTAAATCCATAAGTGTTGAGGAATCTGACATAGATATTGGAGTAGATGCCTTTTTAGCTGCTAATTGTCCGTAGGGTATCAATATATTTTCTTTTATATATTCTTTTTTTGAAGTGAAATCTAGTTCTTTATTTGTATACTTTATTTTAATTTCCACTATTATTTTCCTCCATCTATAGAAAATTAACTTAACTTGAGACAGCTACAATTTATATAGCCAACGAGGCAATTTCGTTGCTAATTCAGGCCACCACAAGGCTCAAATAAGTTCTTTAGACATATTATTCTATAAATGTTTATAAATACCTTTATTTGTATAAGTTGTTTTATATCACTTATTTTCTTCCTCACAAATCTCTTCTTTTGTTAAAATCTTTTTCCTAGATATGATCATATTGCACTCCTGGCAATAATAGCTTATACTTCCTCATCCGTCTAAAACTTCTAGTTTGCTTTTACAATGTGGGCAGTAATATTCTTTCATTATAAATATATCTCCTTATTTTTCATTTATCCTTTCATAACTTATTTTTCTCAATATTATTACTATAATACAAAAATTATTATACCCTATTATATATTAATCTAAATTTGTATTTTCATATATAAAAAAGACTCTGAAAACATCTTTTAATATGTTTCAAAGTCTTTTTTAACAAATATTAATTTAATTCATCGATACATTCTTTTACTATAACTTGGTATACATCTTGATAAGGCTTATTATGTTTTTTGCATAGTTCTATTACACTGTCATACTCTGGATAAATTCTTTTTCCTCTAGATAGGTTACAAATTTTTACTGCTACTTCTCCTAGTGAAGTTTGAACTTTTTTAATTTCTCTTTTTAAAATACTTCTTTCCATTCTTTGTTTTCTAATTCCAATAGTTGTAGTTTCTTCAAAGATAATATCTTCTAATTTAGGTACATCTTCTTCCTTACAAACAACATTTAATTGATAAGCAGGACGATTTTTTTTCATAAATACTGGCATATAATGAACATCTCTAGCTCCTGCTTTATATAAACGTTCCATTACATATCCTAAAGCTTCTCCTGAACAATCATCTATATTACTTTCTAATTTTACAATAAAGTCCTTATATTCACTTTCATCTTCTATAAGCATGGCTCTTAATATACTTGGTCTTTCGTATGTTCTTTTACCTGCTCCTAAACCTATTTTTTTAATAGAAAATTCTTTTGGAAGCTTATCTTCAGTTTTAATAGCTGCCACAATAGCTGCACCTGTAGGTGTTACTAATTCTGCTTCTATATTTGTAAGACGAAGTTTTAGATTATTATTTGCTACAATTTTAGAAACTGCTGGCACTGGAACTGGTATTACCCCATGTTGGCAACGAATAAACCCACATCCTTCGTATAGTACTGGTACAACTACTTCTTCTATTTCTAAATTATCTAAACACACTGCAACAGCTATTATATCTACTATAGAATCCACTGCCCCAACCTCATGAAAATGTACTTCATCTATGCTAACTCCATGAGCTGCTGCTTCTGCTTTTCCTAATATATTAAAAATCTTCACTGCAATTTGTTTTGCATTATTTGTAATATCAGCTTTTTCAATAATAGAAATTACATCTGATAATCCACGATGTTCATGATGGTGATCATTGTGTTCATGAGAATGTTCCTCTTCATGACTATGATGATGATCTTGTTCATGTTCATGGTGATGGTCATGGTCATGACTGTGGTCATTCTCACCATAAAGGTAGTTCATATCATGATCATGGTTTTCATGTTTATCATCTAATATTACGTTAAAGTCGCAAGCGTCTAATCCACTTTTTATTACTCTACTTATTTCTGTTTTAAAACCTTTAACTGGTAAACTTTTCAAAGCTTTATTTAAAACTTCTTCACTAGCCCCCAAATCCAATAAGGCTGCAACTGTCATATCTCCACTAATTCCACTGTAACATTCTAAATACAATTTATTACTCATTGTCTTCCCCCTAGTTTGTTAATCTATATTGCCATTTTATAATTTTTTTAGATTTTTTTCCACTTTTTTATTCATTAAATTTTAATTCATTGGCAATTTCTTTTAAATATGTTGTTATTGGAAGATGTTGTGGGCAAACATTTTCGCATTGTTTGCATTCTATACACTGTGATGCATCTCTATGTTTTTCCTTTAAGTTTTCATAGCACACCAGTGAAAAGTTAAGTTGTAATGATCCAAATCTTTTAAGATTATTATATATTGAAAAACATTCAGGTATTGCAACATTTTTAGGACAATTTTCTGTACAGTAATGACATGATGTACAAGGAATTGCTATACTTGACTTTATTATAGCACCTGCTTTTTCAATAATTTTTTTCTCCCTTTCACTCAATGGTTGAAATTCTTTCATATAACTTATATTATCTTGGAGTTGTTCTTTATTACTCATTCCACTTAATACAACCATTACATTATCAAGGGATGCTGCATATCTTATTGCCCAAGATGCTGTGGAAAGTTGACTATTCTCTTCCTTAAATAGTTTCTCTGCCTCTGGTGAAATATTAGCTAAAGAGCCTCCTTTAATTGGCTCCATAACAATTACAGGCTTATTGTGTTTTTTCGCCACTTCATAACATTTTCTTGATTGAACAATATCGTCTTCCCAATCTATATAGTTAATTTGTAATTGTACATATTCCATTTCTGGATGATTCCTAAGTATTTTATCAAGTACTTCAGCGCTATCATGAAAGGAAAAACCAATGTGTTTAATTTTTCCTTCTGATTTTTTTTCTTTAATAAATTCAAAAGCACCCATTTCTTCTGATAATAAATATGTTTGGTCTCCTATTCCATGTAACCAGTAGTAATCAAAATATTCTACTCCACATTTTATCAACTGCTCATTAAATATTTTAGAGATCTGAGACTTTTCATTTATCATAAACATTGGTAATTTATCTGTAATAGTATAAGCATTCCTTGGATATCTTTTTACTACTGCCTCCCTAAATGCTATTTCACTATTTCCATTATGATAAGGATATGCTGTATCAAAATAAGTAAATCCATTTTTCATATATTCATCTATCATAGAAGTAAATTTGACCATATCAATGCTTCCCTGGTCATCCTTATCAATAAGTGGCAAACGCATAAGACCAAATCCTAGTTTTTTAGTTTTCATTATACTACCTCCAATTGCTTATTTTTTATTATCCGTATTATAAATAGTATTCATTTAAGTTCTATACAATTCAAAATATGCCTTTAAAAATAAACATATGGAAAGAGCCTAGATACTTAGTAGCTAGGCTCTTTAAATTATTGATTTTTTTCTCTTAATTCTTTTTCACTCATTATTAAACCTTTTTCATATAAATCAATTTTGTAATCTAAACGTTCTAAGGTTTTGTTCATTTCTTCTATTTTTTCAGCTAAAGCTCTACGTTGGTCTATTAGTAATGCTTTTCTCTCATCAACAGTTGAATCCCCTTGCTGAAACATAGTAACATAATCTATTAAAACTTCTATTGGAAGTCCTGCTCCTCTCATACATTTTATAAACTCAACCCAGTTGCAATCTTCCTGAGTATAATCTCTTATACCACTTTTATTTCTATTTACTGTTGGTATTAGCCCCACTCTTTCGTAATATCTTAGTGTATCTGCTGATAATCCATATTTTTTACTTACTTCTGTAATTGTCATAAGCATGTTCCTTTCATATTCTTATAATTTACATATTTTATAATTTTTTTCATAACTTTAATTATTTATTTTATCACTTTATAAAATTTCACTATTTTAATTTTATGATAACCCTTGGAGTAGACTCCAAGTCAAGGTAAATTTATATAAAAATTAAAACCCGGCTAAATAGATTATTTATATTATCTACTTAGTCGGGCTTTTATAAAAAAAATATATGATAATGTATATCTACTTTTTACCAGATTCACCTATTAAAAATCCAATTGAACTACACATCAAATCTCTAATTTGAGATATAGTTTGCATATTTTCTAAATTATTAGTTAGCATTAAAATACTTAAAACAGATATACATATTATAGATATTCCCAGTGCTATAGTTATTTGAACTAGATTAATATCTTTATAACTGTAATATGGTTCTAATTCACATTGTGTATTTTCTTTTCCTAAATCTTCATCTAAATTATCTAGTTCTTGTTCTAGCTTGTTTAGTTCACCTTTTATCTCTTCAATTTTTATTTTTTTCTCTTTTTTATTAAACTTAATATTAGAGCTTAAGAGAAATCCAAATACGGAGGCTAAAGTTGATCGAAATGCTACTTCCAAGGAATTTTTAATTCCATTACCTCCATCACTGAAAAAGGCAATTAATACTACCACTAAAAATAATACTATTCCCACCATAATTAGTGATTTAAAGGATATATTTAGTTCATCCCAATCATGTTTAAATTCTTTAATCAGGAGATTTTTTCTATTGCAATTTTTATTTGCCACAATATATCACCTTATTTTTTAGTAGCCTATTTATATATACTACAAAATAATAGATAATGTGACTAAATTTGTCGTATATGTTTTTATTTATCCATCTTGTCGATTACCTTGACTTAGTAATCCTTTGAATTTCTAAGTCAAGGATTTTATGAAAAAAGAGTGTAAATTACTTTACACTCTCTTAGTACTATGCTAAATATTTATTTATTATTTTATCTAGATCTTCTCTATTATTTTTTATAAATTCTTCATATGTTGTTTTTGAATTATCTATTTCCAAAGCTAAATCATATAAAAACTTAGGAATATCTTCTCTTATTATATCTCCAACTTTTTTACCTAAAACTGCTCCATCTTTTCCATGTCTTCCATCCATATGAAGTTCAAATGCTTCTTTTGAGACATCATTAACTCTTTTTTTCTTACCAGCAAAACCAAGAGTTCCTATTTGGTGTGTTCCACATGAATTGTTACATCCAGAAATACGAATTGATGGTAATATATCTTTTTCTAAACCTTTTGATTTAAAATACTCTAATATTTCATTTAGTAAGTATTGACTATGACCAATACCCATTTGGCATGTTGGTACACCTATACATGCTGTACTTTGAGCTAATAGAGTTTCTCCTCCTAAGTTTTGAGTACCTTCTATTAATTCTTTTGCTTCAATTCCATTTAAGTTTCTTATATATATACCTTCACTCATTGATAATCTTATTTCAACGTCTTCTACATTTTCTATATTGTGGATTATGTATTTTAAAGTATCTAATTTTAAGATTCCTCCAATTGGATGGAAATAAACTGTATATAGTCCTTCTTGTTTTTGTTCTATTAATCTAGGATGAACTAAATTAGTTTTTATACCCTTTTTGTTGTATTCTTTTTTATTTACAATTAAATCTAGATTTTCTTTTTCCATAACTTGAGCTAAATGTTTTTTATAACACTCTATTAATGCTTCTTCACCCATTCTTGCTTGTATATATCTAGTACGAGCTTTATTTTTATTTGAGTAATCCCCTTGCTCAATAAATAAATTAGTAATAGCTTCTACATGATATAAAACATCTTCTGGTCTTATTAACTCTCCAAATTCAGCTGATTTAAGAGGATTTTTTCCAAGTCCACCTGTTAAATAAACTTTGAAAAATTCTTTGTCATCCTTTTTAGTAGCTATAAATCCTAAATCTGCTATTTGAGCATTACCTCTATCACTTTCACTACTTGAAAAAGATACTTTTAACTTTCTAGGTAATTTGTAAGTAGTTATTTTTTTCATAAAATGCTCGTTTACTGCTTTAGCATATTGGCTTACATCAAAAGCTTCTTCTTTATCAACTCCACTTAGGGGTGAAATAGAAACATTTCTTGGGAAGTTTCCTCCTCCACCTCTTGTATATATGTTGTTTTGAAGTGCTTCTTCCATTATATCGCAAACTTCGTCCATACTTAAGCCATGTAATTGAACAGCTTGACGTGTAGTAGTATGTACACTATCTAAGTTTCTTTCACTGGCAAATTTATAAATTAATTTTAGTTGCTCAACGTTTAATATTCCAGATGGTATTCTAAGTCTTATCATGAACTCTTCTCCACCACGATGTGCATATACACCCATTCCACCTGAAGTACCCTTAAATTCTAGGGCAGATATTTCTTTTCTTTCAAATCTGTGACCCATTGATCTAAAATCAGCTATTTCAGCTAATAACTCTTTGTTTAAATTATTCATTGCGTTCACTCCCTTTTATAGTCCAGTTTACTTCAATTAGTAAATTATACCATAGCATACCCCCTATTTTCACATTAAAAAGGATATTTATACATCGTAAGTTCTTATGACTATTATAGGTTTTACCTATCATTAATTTTGTGTGAAAACAAAAAAATAATGATGATAATTAAAAATTATCATCATCCTTATTTTTTATATTAATTCATCGTATAGATTTTTAACTGTTGGATAGATTTTTTTAAACTTATTATATCTATCTTCATATTTTTCCACTAATTCTTTTTCTGGTTCTATAGTCTCTGTTACTTTTACTAATTTATTAACTGCATCTTCAATACTTTCAAACTCATTACAAGCTACAGCTGCAAGTATGGCCCCACCTAACGCTGGACCTTCTTCACTTTCTATCATATCCACTTTTAAATTAAGTACGTTTGAAATAATCTTCTTCCATAATGGACTCTTTGCTCCACCACCACAGATTTTTGTTCTTTCTATATTTATACCTAGTGATTTTGCCACTTCTAATGAATCCCTAAGAGCAAAGGCAACACCTTCCAAAACTGCTTGAGTCATATCACTTCTAGAAGTATCCATACTCATTCCTATAAATGTTCCTCTAGCATTTGGATTATTGTGAGGAGATCTTTCACCCATTAAATATGGTAAGAAGTAAACATTGTTTTCTCCCAGTTTAGTAATATATTCTTGTTCTTTAGCATAATCTTTTGTATTTAAAACTTCTTCACTCCACCATTTATTACAAGAGGCTGCACTTAACATACATCCCATCAAATGATAATTGCCATCAGCATGATCAAAAGAATGTAGAGCATTATTTGAATCTACCCCAAAGTTTTTAGAAGATATAAATATAGTTCCTGATGTCCCAAGAGATATATTACATCTACCATCTCCCACAGTACCTGTACCTATGGCTGCTGCTGCATTGTCCCCAGCTCCTGCCACAATTTTTACTGTATTTGGTATTTCTAGCTCTTTAGCTATTTCATCAGTTACATTTCCCACAACTTCATAGCTTTCATAAACTTTTGCTAACTGCTCTTCTTTTATTCTACAAATGTCTATCATTTCTTTTGACCAACATCTATTTTTTACATCAAATATTAACATTCCTGAAGCATCTGACACATCTGTGCAATGAACACCACTTAATTTGTAAGCTATGTAATCCTTAGGTAACATTATCTTTTTAATTTTTGCAAAGTTTTGTGGTTCTTTATTTTTTACCCATAATATTTTAGGTGCAGTAAATCCTGTGAAAGATATGTTTGCTGTATATTTTGACAAAGTTTCTTTACCTATTACTTCATTTAAATAGTCACATTCTTCTTTTGTTCTTCCATCGTTCCAAAGAAGAGCTGGTCTTATTACATCATCATTTTCATCTAAAATAACAAGCCCATGCATTTGGCCACCAAAGCTGATTGCACCTACCTGGTTTTTATCTATATCTTTTATTAATTCTTTTAAGCCTGCTATAGTTTGTGCATACCAATCTTCTGGATTTTGTTCAGACCATCCTGGCCTTGGAAAATATAGCGGATATTCTTTTGATACAATATTGCATATTTTGCCACTACCATCCATTAAAAGTAATTTTACTGCTGAAGTTCCCAAATCTATACCTATATAATACATAAGCATCCCCCTGCACATTATTTTCTAAAGTTTTACATTCTAAATTTATATTACTTAATTTTCCCTAATTTCCTAATAAATAAAAAAGGTTGTAGTAAAGAAAGCAGAAGCCATATTTATTACAACCTTTAAAATACTTTACTATTTAGTTTCCATTATATATTGATTTAGTCTACTTTCCAATAATTCTTGTCTTCCTGAAACATTTGGAGTTACTCCATTTTCTAGAGCATAAGCTTCCAATTCTTTAAATCCAACTTTTCCATCTATTATATCTTTTCCTAAACCTTCTTTATAAGAAGCATATCTTCTTTCTTTGAAATCTTCAAACACTCTATCTTCTATTAGTCTAGCTGCAACTTTTAACCCTCTAGCAAAAGCATCCATACCTGCTATATAAGAATAGAATAAATCAGATTCTTCAAAAGAAGCTCTACGAACTTTAGAGTCAAAGTTTAATCCACCTTTGTCAAATCCTCCGTCTAATAATATTTCATACATAGCTAATGTAGTATCATATATGTTTGTTGGGAATTGGTCTGTATCCCATCCTAACATTAAGTCTCCTTGGTTAGCATCAACACTTCCTAATACTCCATTTATTCTACATTGATTTAATTCATGTTGGAATGTGTGACCTGCAAGTGTAGCATGGTTAGCTTCTATATTTAATTTAAAGTCATTTTGTAAGTTATATTTTCTTAAGAATGCTAAAACTGTTGCAGCATCAAAATCATATTGATGTTTAGTTGGCTCTTTTGGCTTTGGTTCTATTAATAATTGTCCTTCGAATCCTATTTCTTTCTTATAATCTACTGCCATTTGTAAAAGTCTTGCTAAGTTATCAAGTTCTAATCCAGTATCAGTGTTTAGAAGTGTTTCATATCCTTCTCTTCCACCCCAGAATACATAGTTAACTCCTCCTAATTCCTTTGTTACATCCATAGCTTTTTTGATTTGAGCTGCTGCATAAGCAAATACTGTTGCATTGCAAGAAGTTCCAGCTCCATGAACAAATTTATCATCGCCAAATGCGTTTGTAGTTCCCCATAAACATTTGATTCCTGTTCTTTTCATTTCTTCTTTTATTACTTCAACTATTTCATCAAGGTTAGCATTAGTTTCTGCTAAAGTTTTTCCTCTTGGAGCTACGTCCACATCGTGGAAGCAGAAGAATGGTATCTGCATTTTTTCCATAAATTCAAAGGATGCATGCACTCTTTCTTTTGCTTTTTCCATAGCATCTTCTCTTTGATCCCAAGGTCTGTGCATAGTTGCTCCACCAAATGGGTCATTTCCCATATATGTTAATGTATGCCAATAACTCATAGCAAATCTACAGTGTTCTTTCATTGTTTTACCCATCACCACTTCGTCTGGATTATAGTATTTGAAAGCTAAAGGATTTTTGCTTGTTGCCCCTTCATAATTTACTTTTTCAATTCCTTTGAAATATGTTTTTGTTTCCACTATTGTACTCATAATTAACATTCCTCCATTTGTTTATTGATTGAACTAATTAAATAATATTTTAAAATATAATACTTTTTTATGAGATATTTAAACCTTTTTTCCCCTTTACTTGCTATTTTCTAATTAATCCTATATATCTTCTTTATGTGCTAAAATAATATTAAACATTATATTTAGTAAAAGGAGATTAACATGCCTGCTGCAAGTCAAGAATTAATTAGAAATATTAATAACAATCTTATACTTGAATCTATTTTAAACTATGGTCCCATATCTCGTGCAGATCTTTCTAAGAAGCTGAATTTGACTAAAGCCACTATTTCTGCAATTGTACAAGATTTGATTGACCATTCTTTAGTAGTTGAAATTGGAAGTAAAGATACTCACGTAGGTCGTAAGCCTATACTTTTATGCTTCAATCAAAAATGTGCTTATGCTATTTCCATAGATTTAAACGCAGAGTATATTGCTGTGTACCTTTCAGATTTAAAAGGTGAGAAAATTTACTCTTCTCATTATAAAAATAATTTGGATTCTGAAACACTTTTAGAAAAACTTAAAGCCATAATAAAACATATTATAACTTTAGTTCCTGATTCAAAATACGGTGTTGTTGGAATCACTGTTGGTATTCATGGTATTACCTTTAATAATGAAATTATATTTACACCTTATTACAATTTGACTGGGCTAGATATAGCTTCTGATCTAAACAATACTTTTAATATTCCTGTGTATATAGAAAATGAAGCTAATCTATCTGTTATAGGTGAAAAAGCTTTCTTCAATGATTATTCCAATATAGTAAATATAAGTATACATACGGGAGTTGGTCTTGGTATAATTATAGATAATAAACTTTATACAGGTTATAATGGTTTTGCTGGTGAGTTTGGTCATTCTATTGTGGTCCCAAACGGAAAACCTTGTCCATGTGGTAATAATGGTTGCTTAGAGCAATATGTATCTGAAACATCTCTTCTTCGACATTACTCTCAACTAAAAGATTCAGAGATAAAAGATATTGATGTTCTAATTTCAGATTATTTATATGGAGACATAGAAGCTAATCAAGTTATTAAATCTTTTATTGATTATATGTCTATAGCTGTAAATAATATTTTAAATACTTTCAACCCTCATATTATTATCATAAACAGTGCCGTAACTACTTATCTTCCTAACATAATAGAAAAGATAAAAAATAGTATGAACAGCCGTATGTCTAAGTATATAAACATAGTTCCAACAACACTTCAAAATAATTCTATTTTATTAGGTGGCGTTTACATTATTAGTAAAAACTTCCTTAAAATTAATAACTTAGCTCTAAGTAGCAAATATGATTAACTTCATATTTGCTTTTTTATTTAAGCAACGTAGTTATCTGCCGCGGAGCAAAGATAACTCGTTGGCACTATGAGCATAGCCAATTTTGTCTACTTAGATTCTTTTCTTTTCTTAGATATAACATCAAATGCTACTGCTGCAAGTAAAACTAAACCTTTTACTGCTTTTTGCATATTTGCATCTATACCCATTATTGACATACCATTATTTAATACACCCATAAATATGGCACCTATTACTGCTCCTCCAACTGTTCCTGTTCCACCATAAGCTGATGCTCCACCTATAAAACAAGCTCCTATTGCATCTAATTCATAGTTCATACCTGCTGTAGGTGCAGAAGAGTTGAAACGAGCAACACACATTAAAGCCGCCACTGCACTTAAAAATGCCATATTTACATAAGATTTAAATAATACTTTATTTGTATCTATACCACTTAATTTTGCAGCTTTTTCATTTCCACCAACTGCATATAAGTATCTACCATTAACAGTTCTTGATGTATAATATGAGTAAATAAGTACTACTGCTGCTAATAATACTAGTATAGTTGGTATACCTTTATGATTTGCTAACTTGTATCCTGCAAATACTATTAATGCACAAATTACTACTAATTTAGTTAAAAGTTGTGCCATACTTCCTGTATTATAACCTTTTTTACTTCTATTTTTCCTACTTACAAGTTCAGTACATACTAAGACAACACAAACTACTATAGCTACTATCATACACATAATGTTGATCTGACCACCAAAAGGATCTGGTATATAACTATTAAATAAATTTAAATATTTTTCTGGGAATGGTGAAATAGTTAATCCACCTAATATCATTAAGGCTACACCTCTCCAAAGTAACATACCTGATAGTGTTACTATGAAAGCCGGTATTCTAACATATGCAATCCAAAATCCTTGCCATATACCTATCAATATACCTACTGCTAAACATATAGCAATGGCTAAATATACATTCATACCTTTAGTTACTATTAATGTTCCTGCCAATGCTCCAACTAAGGCTACTATAGAACCAACAGATAAGTCTATGTTACCACCTGTTAATATACACATTAACATCCCAACAGCAAGTATAACAACATAACCATTTTGAGATATTAAGTTTGTAACGTTTCTTGGTGCTAGAAGTGTTCCACCAGTTTTAAATTGGAAAAACAACGTAACTATAACCAAAGCTATCAGCATGGTATTTTTTTTCATAAAAACTTTCAGTTTGTCCATACTATTAAATTCTTTTGCTTTTTCCATAACTCTACGCTCCTTGACTTGATTTCAAAATACATGACATTATAATTTCTTGGTCTGCTTCTTCTTTGTTAAGCTCTCCCACAATTTTACCTTCATTCATAACATAAATACGGTCACTCATTCCTAGTATCTCTGGTAATTCAGACGAAATCATAATTACTGACTTTCCTGCTGCAGCTAATTTATTTATTATACAGTAAATTTCGTATTTTGCTCCTACATCTATACCACGAGTTGGTTCATCAAGTATTAGAATATCTGGCTCTGCAAACATCCACTTACTTAATAATACTTTTTGTTGATTTCCTCCACTAAGATTACCTACGTTTTGTTCTATAGAGGTGCACTTTGTTTTTAGCTTTTGTTTATATTCTTCAGCTACTTTAACCTCTTCATCTTTATTTATAACATTGTGATTACTAATTTTATCCATTCTTGCCATAGTTGTATTAACTCTAATAGGATTTGATAATATTAGTCCATTTCCCTTTCTATCTTCTGACACATATGCTAATTGGTTATAAATAGCATCTTTTACAGTATTTAATTTAACTTCTTTTCCATTAATAAAAATTTGTCCACTAATATTTGTGCCATAACTTTTTCCAAAAACACTCATTGCAAGTTCTGTTCTGCCAGCTCCCATAAGCCCTGATATTCCTACAACCTCACCTTTACGTACACTTATAGAAACATTATCTACTACTTTACGCCCCGAGAATTGTTCATGGTATACGTTCCAGTCTTTCACCTGAAAACAAACATCTCCAATTGGAATATTTTCTCTTACTGGGAATCTATTAGTTAAATCTCTACCGACCATTCCTTTAATTATTCTTTCTTCGCTAAAATCATCTGCTTTTTTATCCAAAGTTTCTATAGTGGATCCATCACGAATAATTGTTATTTTGTCGGCAACATAAGATATTTCATTCAATTTATGTGAGATTATTATGGAAGTCATTCCTTTTTTCTTAAATTCCAATAATAAATCTAGTAATTTTTGTGATTCTTGTTCATTTAATGATGCTGTCGGTTCATCTAATATAAGAAGTTTAACACTCTTTGATAAAGCTTTTGCTATTTCAACTAACTGTTGCTTTCCTACACCTATATCTTTTATTAAAGTTTGTGAAGATTCTTGAAGTCCTACAACTTCCAATAATCCTTCTGCATCGGAATAAGTTTTATTCCAATCTATTGCCATTTTTTTGCCTTGTTCATTCCCTAAAAATATGTTTTCTCCTATACTCATATAGGGTACTAACGCTAGTTCTTGATGTATAATTACTATACCTTTTTTCTCACTATCTTTTATTTCTTTAAAATTACAAACTTCACCTTTGTAAACTATATCTCCCGTATAACTACCATAAGGGTACACACCACTTAGTACATTCATTAGAGTAGATTTACCAGCTCCATTTTCTCCAACTAAAGCATGAATTTCTCCTTCCTCAACTTGAAGGTTTACATTATCTAAAGCTTTAACTCCAGGAAATTCCTTGGTAATATTCCTCATTTCTAATATTATTTCAGCCAATTACCTCTCCCCTTTAACTTAGAAGGGTAAATATAATCTCTTATATCTACCCTATTTTATTTGTCCTATAGTAATAAATTAAAAATTATCTGCTTTATGAATAATTTTTAATCCTAGCTTTATCTACAGCAAAGCCAATTCTATTTTAATTGATCTTCAGTGTAGTATCCTGAGTCTATTAATAACTCTTTATAGTTTTCTTTATCTGCGAATACTGGCTCACATAAGTAAGTTGGTACTACACCTTTTCCATTGTCATATGATTTTTCATCATTTACGTCTACTTTTTCACCTGACATTATTTGTCCAACCATTTTAACAACTTGAGTTGCTAATTTACGAGTATCTTTGAATACTGACATTGATTGAGTTCCCTTTAATATATTTTTAACAGAAGTTATATCACAGTCTTGTCCTGTTAATACAGGGAAGTTATCTTTTGTATATCCAGCAGCTTTTAAAGCATTTGTTATACCATTTGCAACAGAGTCATTAGAAGATAATACAACGTCTACTTTTTTATTTCCTGTGTAGTTAGCTGTTAATATGTTATCCATTCTCTTTTGAGCTTCTTCAGTTGACCAGTTTGGAGTAGCAACTTCTTCTAATTTTGTTTGTTTAGATTGAACAACTAATTTTCCCTCATCTATGTATTTTTGTAATACCTCCATAGCTCCACCAAAGAAGAAGCGGCAGTTGTTATCATCAGAAGAACCAGTGAATAATTCTAAGTTAAAAGGTCCTTTTTCTTTATCTAATTTTAAAGTATCAACTATATACTGACCTTGTATTTGGCCAACTTTGTGGTTATCAAAGGTAGCATAGTAAGATACTGCATCTGTATCCATTATTAAACGATCATATGCTATAACAGGTATTTCTTCATTTTTAGCTTCTTGTAAAACTGTACTTAAAGAACCACCATCTATAGATGCTATAACTAAAAGTTTGCATCCACCAGTTATCATATTTTCAATTTGTGAAACTTGAGTAGCTATATCATTATTTGCATACTGTAAATCTACCTCATATCCTGCTTCTTCTAATTCTTTTTTCATGTTTTCACCATCTTGGTTCCAACGTTGTAAATCTTTTGTAGGCATAGCGACACCTATTTTTCCACCTTCTTTTTTGTCTCCAGATCCTGAACCAGAACTAGAACATGCAGTTAGTGATAATACTAGCATCACACTCATTGATAATGCTAATATTTTCCCAAAAATTTTTTTCATCAGTGCTTTCCCCCTAAATTTTTTAATATTTTATAATAATAGGTTATTTAATTTGATTAATAACTAATTTAAAATATCTTTTCCTTATTAAAACAACCTATTTTATACTTATTTATTTGTTTATAAATTTATAAATAGTGGTACTTTTATACTTATCTCCTGCTTTCAAAATAGGAGATTTGAAATTTTCATTATTAATTGAATCTGGGAAATATTGAGTTTCTAAACAAATGCCGCATCTGTCTTCATATACTGTATTGTCTTTTCCTGTAGGCCCTCCAGAAATAAAGTTTCCTGCATAAAACTGTACCCCTTCACTATCTGAATATACTTCCATAGCAATATTTGTAGTTTCATCATAAAGTTCTGCTATTTTTTCTATTCCGTCTTCTTTCTTATCTATTACAAAGTTATGGTCATATCCACCACAAAATAGTAGTTGATTATAATTTTCATTAATGTGAGAATTTATTTTTTTAGGAATTGTGAAATCCATCGGTGTCCCTATTACTGATTTAATTTCACCTGTTGGTATGGCTTTACTATCTTTTACTGGTGTAAAGTATTTAGATTTTATCCATAGTTGTTGATTAGTTGCATCTTTGCTCTTATGTCCTGACAAATTGAAATAACTGTGATTAGTTAAATTCACAACAGTATCTTTATCACTTACTACTTCATAAGATAATTTCAATTCATTGTCTTCAGTTAAAGTATATCTAACCTTTACCACTAAGTTCCCCGGAAAACCTTGAGCTCTATCCGAGTTAAAATGAGTAAATTCAACATAATTTTCTTTTTCATTCATATAATAATTCCACACAACATTGTGAAATCCTTTACCGCCGCTATGTAAATTATTGTTATTATCATTTTGTTCTAAGTTATACTCTATATCATTTAAAATAAAGCATGCATTATTTATACGATTACAATTAGGTCCAATAGTCGAACCAAAAAATTTTGGATTTGAAATATAATTTTTTAAATCATCGTATCCAAGAACCATGTCTATTTTTTCATTGTTCTTGGAAATAGTAAGGCTTGTTAATGTAGCTCCATAATTAGTAACTACGGCTTCCATACTATTACTATTTTTCAATCGAAATGTGAAAACGCTATCCCCAACATTAGTTGAGCCAAATTGCATTTTTTCTATACTCATATCATTCTCCCTTAAAATAGTTATTTTATAGATCTTACTATAAAATATTACCCATTCTTATGATTTAGTTTATTGACTAAACTAAGTATTTATATTTATATTGTAAAAACATTCTGACAGTTTGTCAAATATTTACTTAATATATCACGAAAATTTTTTGATGAATTTTGTGAAAATAAGTGACTATCTTATTTGCATAGTATTAATTATTTTTTTAATTTCATCATAATGAAAAAAGATGCTTTAGTCATAATTTCTACGAAAGCATCTCTCTTAATTTCTTATTTAATTTTTCTCTGCGCTTTTTATAGCACTAAAAATATTATTGTAGAATTTTACTTCTTTAGAACTATCTATATGCAATCCATCAGAAGTACTAATAAGATATCCTTTACTATCAACAAAACCTTTTGTAGCATTTATCAGCTTAACATTTGATTTTGTTGAGCAAAAGTCTTTAAGTTGTTTATTATACTCATTAATAGCTTTGTTGTGACTTGTTGGGCTATTTTCTGTAAAGTTTTTACCCACAGGAAATACTTTTTGTACATATATAGTTTTGTCTGGATATTTTGCAACAAGTTGATTTATAAGGGCTTTTGTATCTACTATATTTGTGGAAACAGTCACTCAATTTACTCCTATTAATAAAGATACACTATCAGTACTATTTTTATCAGGCATTTCATCTACTTTGTCTAACCAATAGGATGGCCTACTTCCTCCTTGGGCATGAACATAAACCATTTCATTTCTACCTTTTATAGTTTTTTCCATTCTTGCAGTAAATGAATCTCCAACAAATAAAAAGTCATTTAAATTCTTTCTATTAGTTGAATTAGAATTACTTAACTTTACATAGTTACTACTAACATAAGCATCTGAATCTTTATATCTAATTTTGTACCATCCATTTGATTGTTTTTTTATTATTTGGACTCTAGATCCTTTATTTAAGCTTCCCAATTTAGTAGATGATGTAGAAGCACTTTTTCTCACATTTACAGATGTGGCGTTAATAGTTCCTCTACTAATAACTTTAATACTTGGGGTAAGTTTTATGTAACTTCCTTTTACATAAGCATAAGAGTTTTTATATTTTATTTTGTACCAATTTGTTGAAGTGGCTCTTACAATATTCACCTTTGTATCTTTTGGTAAATATCCTAAAACTTTTGAACTTGTTGAGCAACTTTCTCTTACTGTCAATTTTTTAGCATTATAAACTGTTCCTGTATTTAATACATTATCTACAGTTTTTGTATTACTAAGTTTTATAAAACTTTTACCCACATATGCATAAGAGTTTTTGTATTTGATTTTGTACCAGCCATTATTAGTTTTCTCTACTATTTCCACCTTATCACCAGTACGAAGGCTACCTAAGTATTTTCCACTAGCTGAATTTTTACTTCTTACACTAACTCCATCTATGGTTGCTTTTCCTCTATCAATTACTTTTACAGTAGATTTTTGTAGGGATACTTTTGTGTTGCTTATTTCTTTTGCATCAATTATTGTTCCACATAAAAAACTACTTATCATAGTCCCAGCTAAAAAAGTAACTATGTGCCTTTTGTATTTTTTATTTATCATTTTCATCCTCCGTCTCACTAATCTATAGGTATATATTACCTTTATTTCAAATAAATGCAACCTGTTTCATGAAAATTAAATTGCCCCAGTAAAAAACCTTCAATGAATGAATTTCAGTGAAGGCTTTTTTACCTATTTTATTTTAGACATATTTTCCTTTACTACACTACAAGAATGTTTGAACTGTTTTAACTCTTCTTCTGTTAAATTAAGTTCATATTTATCTTCCACTCCATTTTTTCCTATAACTACTGGAATACTTATGTATAATCCTTCTTCACCGTGCTGACCTTCTAGTAATGTTGATGCTGTTGTTACAAATTTTTCATCATGATAAATTCCTTTTATAAATCTAGCTGCTGTGGATGCTATGCCAAACTCTGTACACTTCTTACCTTCATAAGTAAACCATCCACCTTTTATTGTTTTGTATGTTATATCTTTTTTATCTAAACTTCCAAAAGTTTCTGGTCTTTCTTTTTCCAATTCACTTAGTGGTTTTCCACCAAAATTTACAGCTGACCAAGGAATCATCTGAGAGTCTCCATGCTCACCTAAAGAGTATCCTACAATAGACTTATGGTCTACTCCTGTACACTGAGCCATCACATTTCTAAATCTAGAGCTATCAAGACCTGTTCCTGTTCCAAAAACTTGATTGTGAGGAAGGCCTGTAACCTTTTGTATATGATAAGCTATTATATCACAAGGATTTGTAATATTTATTATTATGCCATTAAATCCAGCATTCATCACTTTATTAATATATGAATCAACCATATCTACACTTTGTTGAAGTTCATCTAATCTATCTCGAGACTCTGAAATTTTTCCCACACTATTTACTATTATGTCGCAGTCTGCTAAATCTTCATATTCCCCTGCAATTACATTTATTCTATGTGGTAGATATGTTGTAGCATCTAGTAAATCATGTTTTTCACTAATAGCTTTTTGTTTATTACTATCCACTAAGACAAGTTCATCTACTAGTCCTTGAGTTACTAGTGAAAAAGCCACATGAGCTCCAACATGACCAACACCAATTATACCAACTTTTCTTAATTTTATTTCCATTTGTATTATCCCCCTTTGTAGAATGTGAATTTTTACAATAACTAAAATATTTAAGTTAATAGTAGCACAATTGTATACAGTATGGTTTTTTCTTCCTACTCAAAGTTATAAATTTTTTATTTCTATTAATTCATACATACTTTGTTACGTAATTACTATATACAATAAAAAATCCTGTAGATCGATTTGTTTAAATCTATCTACAGGATCCTTCAAATACATTTTTATGATAAAGTTCTGAACTCGTATCCATTATCTTTGAAGTATTTTATTATATCTGGTAAAGCTTTAGCTGTTTCTTCTTTTCCATAAGTGTCATGCATTAATAAAACTACCATTTCTTTTCCTTTTGAAGTTTTAATAGCATAATCAAGTAGCTCTTGAGAATTTTTTCTTTTTCCTTCAGCATCTGCATTTAAAGATGACCAGTCAATAGATATCATATTATTTTCGTCCAAATATTTATCTAAAGGTTCCATACCCTTCCAAGACATATATCCCCCTGGGCATCTTATTACTCTTGTTGAGAAGTACTTACCTAATATATCTTGTAATAGCTTATCATTTTTATCAAAATCTTCTTTAAATGCTTCCATATCTAAAGTTCTACCTGGGTATAACTTTTTAACATCATGAGTATATGAATGGTTTCCTATAGCGTGACCTTCATCAAATTCTCTTTTTACAAGATCTTTGGCTTCTTGTCCACCATTTTCTATGTTTTGTCCAGTTAAGAAGAATGTTGCTTTTACATCTTCATTCTTTAAAGTATCTAATACTTTTGGTGTGTTAGTTTTAGATGTGCCATCATCAAAAGTTAAAAATACTATTTTTTTACCATCATTAGTATAATCATACTTACTTAATTTTTCTGATACTTTCTTTGCATCGTAAGAGTATTTTTCACCTTCATGACTAACTCCAACTACATATTTTTTCTTTTCTTCTTCTTCTTTTCTTTTTTCTTCTGCTATTCTTGCTTCTTCTGCTTTAATTTGTCTTTGATTATCCACATATGCCAATGTTCTATTTAATACTCCGAATACAGTTAATCCTGCTACTAAGACTACCAATGCCTTTTTTTTGTTTATTCTTCTATTCCTCATAACTCTCAACTCCTACCTCTATTAATCCCAAGCCATACTTTATCGCTTTTAGTGTTTTTACGTAACAATTTGTCGACATACTAAGTATATACCCCTTAGGTATTACTATTCAATAAGTTTTTTGTTACAAATTTGATATAAAAAATTTTATTTTTTTCTAAAACTTTTTAAAATGCCAGGTGTAGGAGTTATCCACAATTTATTAAGTTTTCTTAATAAATGTGTCCATAAAAAAAGGGCATTTCTGCCCTTTTAGGTTTTTGACTTTTGTAAATTTTCATATAAATCTATTTCATAAGTTTCTTAGTAACATCTTTAGGTATAGTAAATTCTACTAAACCAGATGATCCTGGGGCAACTTCGTATTTGTCAAAACATATAACTATTTCATTTTGATCATTTATATAAAAACCTTGATCTTTATTTATTTTTGTAAAGTAGTCTATTTCTCCATCAATCCAATATACATCTTCTGGATTCTTTTTAGTTCTTTCTCTCATTTGACTTATAATATTTTTACTTATAACATCTACATAGTCACTTCCTTTAAACATTCCTTCCAATGTCAAAACTGTTTGATTTTTCTTGTCTATATTATAAAATTTTCTAGTTGTGTTAGATGAACCTTGTGCGTAGTAATTATAAATTACTAATGATAAAACATCATCATTTTCATTTATTACTTCGTACCAAGATTCTCCATATTTTCTGCCTTCTACCCCTAGTTCTTCTAAATCTTTTACTTCATTTAAATACTCATCATATAATTTTTTGCCTTCAGCTTCGAATTCTTTGTTAAGCTTATATTCTAATTCCTTATCTTTTAATCCTTCTATCTTAGGTACATCAATAGACACATCATATCCATTTTTATTTATTCTATAATTCTTGAAATTTATAATTTTTATTACATTTCCTATTACAGGTATATTCTCTAGAGTATTTGCAAAGGCCGGACTTAAATTAACAGCTCCAATTATTACACATATTGATGCAGCCACAGTAGACCACATAGCAATCTTACCTCTTTTATTTTTATTTGTATTTAATGCATTATTTACTACATCATTCAGTTTGTCTGGTATTTCTATGTCATTATAGTTTTTCTTCAAAACTTCTATCTTTTTATCTTTTTTCAAAACTTTCACTCCTTCTCTTCAACGAGATCTATTTTCAATTTTGATAACCCTTTATAAAGTCTTGTTTTTATGGTGTTTTCATTTTCATTTAGTATCTCAGCTATATCTCCTATTTTCATATCTTCAAAATATCTTAGCACGATGACAAGCCTGTACTTTTCAGGTAATCTCTCCAAGGCCTCTTGTAAGTCTATATCTTCATATGTATCATACCCTATTGCATCTTCGTCTTGTATCTCATAACTTATTGCCATATATTTTTTATTTTTTCTAATATAATCTATTGCACAGTTCGATACTATTTGATAAATCCAAGGTTTAATGCTATCTATGTTTTTGAGAGTGTTTATATTAACCAATGATTTGCAGACAGCATCATGCACTATATCCAGTGCATCATCTTCATTTTTTACATATGTGTGAGCAAATCTATACAAAGATTCTTTGTTTTCAACTATATATTTCCTTACTTGTTTTTCTTTTTTTCTTTCTACTAAGCTTAGTAATTTCATTTCATTTGTTCACCTCTCATATATTAGACGTTTTATATAATTTAAAAAGTTTTGTAATATATATACTTTATTATAAATTTTTTTATATTACCATATTTATATTTTTTAAATATAAAAAAGGATTACTTCAATAATGAAGTGATCCTTTTTATTTTGTTCAATCTTTTATTATTTACTATATTTCATATATTTAGGTATAGCACCTCTTACTCCACCTGTTGGGTCTACCACATCTCCAGTAAATCTAGGCATTAAATGTATATGAACATGAAAAACTGTTTGACCACCAGCTTCATTTACATTGACTCCCACATTATATCCATCGGGACTATATTTTTCATCTAGCAATTCTTTGCCTTTATCTACTAAGTCAAAGATAGCTTCTCTTTCTTGCTTTGTTATATCAAAAAAATTTGCAACGTGGCGCTTTGGTATTACTAACATATGACCTGGTGTTGCTGGAAATTTATCGAAAATAGCATAAGCAAGGTCATTTTCCAGTACATAATCTTCTATTTCACAAAATATACAACTCAATTTAATTCCTCCTTACTTTTTCTATTTAATATTTCCAGTAAATATTTTATCAATTTATTCTACTCCACTATTTATTTCTGAGTCTGATTCATTACCGCCACTTTCCCCACCGTTACCTTCTTCTGGGTTAGGGTCAGGTTTTGGTTTTTCTTCTCCTCCAGTATTTGAGTTACCTTCTTCTGGTTTAGAAGATTCCCCATTATTTTCCTCAGATGGTGGTACTACTGTATTATTACCACTACCACTACTATTACCACCATTATTGTTTCCAGTATTATTATTATTATGATTATTGTTGTTCTTGCTACTGCTATTATGATTATTGTTGTAATTGTTATTTACATTGTTACTATTATTAGTATTTTCATCTGAATAATAATCATTTTGGTATGTATCTTCATCATTAGATTGAATGTCTGCTGCATCAGTTGCTACATCAACTTCTTCAACTTCTGTATTTTCTTCTGGCTCTACAGGTTCCTCTTTAACTGGCTCTTCTTTTACTACCTCTGTAGTTGGTTTAATTTTAACACTTTCTTTTTTGTTCTTGTTAAGTAATTCTATGCCTTTTACACCTGTTACTAAAAGTAGAAACACAGCTGCACAAGCACATACTCTCTTAATTAGTCTTCTTTTCTTTAATTTAGAATCATACTCTTGCACACTCTCTTCTTGTACATTTTCTTCTTCTACATCTGAATCAATTTCGTCTAATGTTTTTTCAACATCCATTGGTAGGCTTTCTAGATAAGAACTTACATCTAATATAAGCTCATTTAAGTTTTCATACATATAGTCTGCTTTATCTGTGGTTGCACTATATATAATACTAAATATTTCTTCATCTTTAATTTTTTTCTTTAACCTTCTTGAACTAAAATCAACATCCTTAGTTATTAACGTGTATAAAATAATACCTATAGAATAAATATCTTCTTCTTTTCCAGCATCAAAGTCATCTTCATCAATAAGTTCTCCTGACTCATCGTATTTTTGCTCTAAATATGATAGCACATCAACTTTTACAAGACCTTGTGAATCTATGAAAATGTTCTCTGTGTCTAGATTTTCATGACTTAATGATTTATGATGAAACTCCTTTAATCCTTCTGCTATTTGCTTTATTATATTTAGACTTTCTCTATAAGTCAGCTTGCTAAATACTACTTTATTCCATATGCTTCTACTTTTGAAATACTCTGTTTCTATATAGTAATAAATATAATTTCTTTCTACAAAACTAAATATGCCATTTATTCCTATTAGGTTTTCATGTTTTAAATCTTTTAACATATTTATTTTTTCTGTTATATCTTTTATGTATCTTTTATGATTGCTTTCTTTTCTTAGAACTTTTATACGTACTTTTTGCTGTGTTTCATTATTTATGGCCACATATACTTCAGCCAATTCGTCTTTTTCTACAAGCTGGATATCCGTATATTTACTCCTAAAATCTTCCATTCACTATTCCTCCATAATATATTCCTTTTCCCTAACAATAATTAAGTTAATTATACAGAATTTGTAAGTAATTATCTATATTTGTATCTGATTTTTTTATATTATTGTCACTTTTTGGAATAATAAAAGAGTGTATTATTTTTTAATACACTCTTTTCATTTCTAATTAATACTTATTTGTACTATAAATCTAATTTTTTTTCTATATTGTAATAAGAATTAGTAACTTTGGCAATTAGCCTTTCACTGTCATCCCATATATCCACCTCATAAACTAGAACCTTCTTGCCAAATTTAATCTCCTTGGCAATAGCTATTAGCTTTTTTGATTCTATGGCAGGGTTTAAATAAGTAATATTACTGGAAGTAGTTACCACGTAGTTACCTCTAGACCATGCTGCAGTTCCTCCCACCGTATCTGCCAAAGTAAAAATACATCCTCCATGAACAGAATTTCCAGGATTTAAGTGACTTTTATTTATATCAATTTCTCCTTTAGCATAACCTTTTGAGATTGCTGTTATTTTTATACCTATATCTTTTGCAAAACCAGTTAAGCTATTTCTGTGTTCCATCATTTTTTTGTAATTTACTTTATCTATAATATCTAGTTTTTCCAATTTATTTTGCCCCCTTAATTTGCTGTTTTCAATAAGTTTTATAAATATTTTACCACAATATTATAATATCTCTATTATGAAAAAATATAAATAGAAGCCTTATTTTATTAAGTGACTACATCACTCATTTTTTATAATAGATTAAGATTAAAATTTTTACTTTTCAACAATGTATAATAATACAAATGGAAACATAAACCCTACTTTAGGAGATTACAAATCAAATTCACAAAATATAATTGCAACTAGAAAACCTAAAAAAGTTAAAAACCCTGAAATAGTTTATGTTACAGCTCATTATGATAGTGTACCTTATGCTCCAGACCCTAACGATAATGCATCTGGCACATCTATGTTATTAGAATTGGCTAAAATATTAAAATCTTATCCTATAGATAAAGAAATAAGATTTATTGCTTGTGGCGCTGAATCTTGTGATATATTGTAAGAAAAGACACTCCTAATATAGAAAAAAGTGCTATAAGAAGCTCTAATCCAGTGGTGAAAAATATGATTTAAATAATTTAACTTATTTTTTGAAAAATACTTTACAATTTTAATAATATATCTTACTATTTAATTATGAATGATATTTATATTATGAAAATATAAAAAAGTCAGAAGGCTTACACCTTCTGACTTTCTATTTTTAACCCTTAGAAAAAAGTAGCTTTGTTTTATCATAAGAATTACAACTGACATAATATTCTACTTTCCCCAAGTATGAATTATGTTATTAAAAGATGGCATTGCCATCTTTTTTCGTTCAGTATATTAATCATTTCTGACAATTAGTTTTCCCATGATTTTCAAAACAATAAACTACAAAAATACTTTAAATTTGCATCATTTATGGTATCTTATTGTATGAGGTGATATTTTGAAAAAGACAATTAAAGTGGTTGCTGCCATAATAGAAAACGAAAATAATGAAATATTATGCGCTCTTAGATCTCCAGAAATGACTCTTCCCAACCAATGGGAGTTTCCTGGTGGAAAAGTTGAAAAAGGAGAATCTTTATTTGAAGCTATAGAAAGAGAAATAAAGGAAGAGTTAAGCTGTACAGTAGAAGCTGTTGATGAGTTTGACGAGAATACTCATGAATATGAAAAAGTTATAGTAAATCTTATAGGAATTAAGTGTAAATTAGTAAAAGGTACTCCTGTGGCTAGAGAACATTCTAAGCTGGTTTATCTTAAAAAAGAAAATCTAAATTCCTTAGTATGGGCTCCTGCTGATGTGCCTATTGTGGAAAATCTTATAAAGTCAAAGCATTAAAATAATTTAACTTACTTTCAATAAGACGCTTTACAATTATATTAAAGTGTACTACTATTTAATTATAAATAATAATTATATTATGAAAATATAAAAAAGTCAGAAGGCTTACACCTTCTGACTTTTTTGTTTTTTAACCCTTAGAAAAAGGTAGCTTTGTTTTATCATAAGAATTACAACTTACATAGTATTCTACTTTCCCCAAGTATGAATTATGTTATTAAAAGATGGCATTGCCATCTTTTTTGTTTTACATTTTTACATATTAGCTCTATTGACACCACCATATTATTTAATCTAGTATCTGGTGTTGGATTTACTCCTTATTATTAGGCTTTCTTATCATGCAATATTGTGTTAACTTTTCATATTGCTGCTTCTTTACTACTTCAAAACCAAAATGTTTGTATATATGAACATTCTGAGGATTTTGTGTTTCCAATGTGACCACTATATTTTCTTTGTCTGCCTCTTCAAAAACACTTGTTATTATTTTTTTAGCTAGTCCTTTATTTCTATGTTTTTCATCCACAACTATTAGGTCTATATGTATAAATTCACCTTTTACAAATTCATCTATCCATGCGGATGAATTGTTGTATATGGCTTTTCCAAATCTTATAAATTCCTTCATTGATATGTGCTTGGTCATTGATATAAGCTTTGTTGAGTATTTTATTAAGTTATATAGTTGGGTTGATTTTTTTATATTGTGCTTATTGTAGAATATGTATCCTATGGCCTGGGCATCTTTTGATGGTGATACTATGGTTCCTGTTGGGTACATATTTGTGTAGCAATAAAAAAATTCTTCCAGTGCTTTTAATCTTGTTTTGTCATTTGGCAGTATGTAAGTGTATAGTGTGTCATCATAAAATTCTTTTGCTAGTGTTTTTGATATCTGTCTTCTAGATATGCTCAAATCCTTTTCTGTATATAAAATAATTCCAACTCCTTATTGTGTTTTTAATTTCAATTGTATGGTAAAATACATTTTTTCTTGTTATTTGTATTGTAAAATATGATTTTAGGGTGGTATCTTTTTTGATACACCCTTGTATATTTTATTTTGAAGCATCTTATCAACCACTATATCATATGGGAACTTATTTGAAAATTATTATGATGTTATTTAAAACTGTAATTCTCTTCTATATAAATACAGTCGTTGATATGTATATCTTCTTTTGTTATAAAATCACCACAATGATTTGCCCACACGAATTTTTCTAATGTGCAAAACCATTGGTCTCCTTCGTCACTGTGTCTTATGGAGTATTTATTGTACCCTTCTGGTATTGTGGATTTGTCAACTCTTAGGCTAGTAAATAGTCCTTCTATTCCACATATGGTAATGGGTTCAAATGCTATTTCTTTAAAATTAACTGGTTGCATATTAAATTCTCCTCATTTATGCCCATATTATTTATTGTTAAATCTGTTTTTGTAATACTCTTTAGTTCTAAAGTCTATGGCATCTTTCACATTCTTCACAAACTCATCCTTACTTAAATATTCTCTCAGCCCCTCATTTAAGCAAATCTTATCTCCTTTTATAGTGAAGAATTCACTACTACTCTTACACAAGAAGTGGACTGGATTTTTCCTAGCAAGATATACATATTCCTTTTTCCCCCAAGTCTTAAACTTAGCAGTAGACTTATCTTTCAACATATCTACCTTGTTTGATCCCTTATTATAAAAGCTGTCAAAACTTCTGTACAAGTCATCATCATCTATTTCCAACTTCATTTCACCATTATTGTAAAATGCTAAAATAACAGGAATTTTATAAGTTTTGCTCATACTAGTATTTTCTATAAATCTAATAAATTCATGGGCAAAGGTATCTATTAAACAGCTTTTATCCTCATTGTTATCATTTAAAAACTTAGTATAATCCTTAAATATATTTATCTTTGATTTCTTCTTCATATTGTTGTATAAGTCATCATCCATATAAGTAAACATCTCTACTCTGGAAGGTATATGACCTAAGTCTTCTTTTATTTTAAAATACTCAGCTACAATAAAATCTTCCAACTTTTCATTGGCTTTGTTCATTTTTTCAAAAATATCAACTAATCTAAAATCAAAATCTATAAAACAATCTTCTGGATAATCCTCTTCATTTGGTATAAATCCAGTAGTTTTAGTTATCTTCTTACTTACTCCAGTAAGTAAATATGGTACTAAATTTGCTTTTTTATAATTTCCTATAAAGTCTAAAACATTTAGATATTTTTTGTTTTTATCTTTTCTAAGACCTCTACCTAGTTGCTGCAAAAATACCGTTGGTGATTCTGTAGGTCTTAGAAACATGACCATATCGATACTTTTAACATCCAAACCTTCGTTGAACATATCTACAGAGAAGATAACTTTTATTTCTTCATTTCTCAATTTACTAAGAGCTACGTTTCTCTCCTCGTTGTATTCGCCTTCACTGCCACTATAAACAGCACAAGCACTTATTCCCTGTTCATTAAAATATTTTGCCATAAATTCAGCATGAGTCTTACTTGTGCAAAATCCTAAGGCGCTGGAAGACTTGTATTTTTTATAATGATTTAAAATTAACTCTGCCCTTTTATTTATGCTTAAAGCGTTTTCTAATTGCTTTTCATTGTATTTTCCATTTTTAAACTCCACTTCATCATAATCTACACTTTCATCATAAATTCCATAATATCTGAAAGGCACTAGCCAGCCTTTATCTATGGCTGTTTTTAATGTGGCCTCATAAACAGTGTTGTAGTCACATACACTAAATACATCATTATTGTCTAGTCTGTCTGGTGTGGCTGTTAATCCTAGCATAAATTTAGGCGTGAAGTAGTTTATTATATTTTGGTAGTTCTTAGATACAGCATGATGAAACTCATCTACTACAATATAGTCGAAATAATTTCTAGAGAAATACTCATCATTTAGATAATTTTCTTTTCCCAAACTTTGTACAGATGCAAATACTATATCTTTGTCCCTATCTTTTGTGGAATTCATAAAAAATCCCATATTATATCCGTCTTCATTATAATTTGTTTTAGTTGTAGTTACCCCTTCTGCAACTTTAGTAACTACATCATATTTATTTTTAACTGTAGTTACCATGTCAAAATTCGAGGTAACCACATCTTCATTCTTACAAAATTTATCTATTCTAACATTTTTAAAACTTTCATAAGCTTGTTTTAGTATTTCTTCTCTATGAGCTATAAATAAAACTCTTTTAAACTCCCTACTATCAAAGGCTGCCAGATAAGTTTTTCCTATTCCTGTTGCAGCCACTACTAGTGCTTTGTCGTTGCCTTCTTCTCTAGTTTTCTTCAGTTCATAAAGTGCTTCTATTTGAGCTCCCCTTGGCTCAAACAAACTAGTAATGTTGCTGTCTTCATCATAGGAGTAGTTTATTTTCTCTTTCTTATCTTCTATTTGAGCAAATACCTTTGGTCTTTTCCAAGTTTTTGAGTATCTTTCTAATTCTTCATCATTTACTATTATAGATTCATTTAAAAATAGATCTTCAAACATCATCTTAAAATAGTTGTAATCCTCTTCACTGTTTTTCTTGTCTATCCTATAATTCCACTCAATGCCACTAGTTAGAGCTGATTTAGATAAATTAGATGATCCAATAAAAATTTCTCCATCTTCATTGTTTTCAAATATGTATGCCTTTGGGTGAAAACTCCTCTTCGTGTCATTGTAAAATCTTAAATCCACCTTATCCCCTAAAATATCTTTTAATAAATACAGTGCAGAAGGTTGAGTTATATTTAAATAGTTCCCTGCAAGAATTCTGATGGGAATATTTTTATCTTTAATTGCTTCCAAATCCTTTTGTATAAGTTTCACACCAGATTCCATAAGAAAGGATACTATTATATCTATGGAAGTGGCCGTGTGAAAGCTTTGTTGTATTCTTTTATATAAATGGTCGTCGTGACCTGTTACACAGTTGAAATTTAACCTCATTACTTGTCCCCTTTATTTTTTCTTATATGATATAGTTTATCATATTTTGACATTCTCTCTATGTGGTTTTATAATTTTACTTATGATTATATTTGGAGGTTTGATATGAAAATTTACGATAAATTAGTTAGAGATAGGATTCCTGAGATTATTGAAAATAGTGGTAATCACTGTGAGGTTGAGGTTGTAAGTGATGAGGTTGCTTTGGAGTATTTGTATAAGAAACTTCAGGAGGAAGTTGATGAGCTTTTAGAGGATAAGAATCTTGAGGAGATTGCTGATGTTGTTGAGGTTCTTTTTGCTATTGGTCGGAAGTATGGGTATAGCGAGGATGATATTTTGAATAGGATATCTGAGAAGAGGGTTAAGTCTGGTGGGTTTGAGGATAATATCGTTTTGAAGAAAACTTGGTAGATTATAATTTCTGTTCTTTGGAGACTGTAGGTAAATTTGTCTAAAACAAACTTACCTACAGTTTCCAAACTTCTTCTATTTTTAGCTAATTTTAATATAAAATTCTATATATTATTTATCTAATAATTCTAGTTCTTGAACTAACTCTGGTCTAAAATATGGGAGCTGTCTTCCATTAAGTCCTACATCATTCATTTTAGCTCTATTATCTAATTTAAATCTCTCATACGCTCCTGTTTCAGCAACAGTTATTTTAAAATGTTTATCATCTAGTTTAATTATTCTTAAACTATCAATACCTAGACTATCTAAATACTCCATAGTTACAACTTCTCTATTTTCAAGCCCCAATACATCTTTAAGTATCCATTCTCCAAGTGCCCCTTGCGGATTAGTTTGTAAACTTTTACCATTTTCTTGCTTTACTCTACCTCGTAGCACTCTTCCATCTGGCAAAATCAAATCAAAATCATTTAAATCCTTATCTTTAACATCATTATCATTTAAAGCATTAATTCCAAAGAATCTAGGAAAAATATGATGTACCCATATACTAATTCTAACTTCAATTTCATATTCTGGTCGTGGTGTATTACTTCCTTTATTCTTAGATTTTCCATGTCTTATATTCACGCCTGAACAATCTGAAACAAAAGGTCCTTCTTTTTTATCTTGGTAAAGTGGTAAAATTATTTCTTCATGAGACACCTCATAAGCATCTCCTTCGTCAGCAACTTTAAAGTTTTCATTAGATAAGTTTATCATCCTAATAAGCTCAAATGGATCATCAAACTGCTCTATAGGAATTTGTTCTATTATCTCTCCATTGGAGGCATCAAACTCTTCAAGTAAAACACTTTTACTTGTATAAAACTTATAATTGTGTAATTTATCTTTAAAAGTATAAGTTTTTCCATCACTTATAAGTTCAAGGCTCTCTATATCTATCAACTCATAAGGTGTTTCAATTATATTCATCACATCATTATCACGTGTCACATAATGATATACATCTCTGTCTGTTTTGTATAATCTTTTATCAAGCATTATACGTTCATTTCTTAATTCTGAAACCTTACGAATAACTTCATATGATTTCCCATTTTTTATAAGAGGTGCTAAAACCTCTGGTGCCAACTTATTAAATTCGGCCACCTTTTGATATGTTTTATCTTTAGTATGAATCCATGTTTTAAGGCCGATTCCTACTCTATAATTTTTCCATGCACCAAGTGCATCGAAAGCACTATCTTTTCTAGTTAAATCTTCTACGTCAAATACCCTAGCAAAAAGTTGCTCGTGATTTCTATAATATAAATATGGTTTACGTGCATTTGCTCCTTCTTGATTATCTTTAAATAAACCACTAAGTGCTCCAAATATTTTTAAAAACTCTATGTATTCTTTTTTTTCTTTTTCAGAAAACTTATTCCAAATAATATTGGCCATTATACTTCCCCCTATGTATTTATTATATATATTATCATAAACATTATATATTGACAGTTTATAACTACAATTAAAATAAAGGACAAAAGAATAAACTTTTGTCCCTAAACTATTACTATTTAGATTGTAGTGAATAAAACTTTTTAACTACATGTTTCTTTACTATTTTCAAATACTCTTCATCTGATATTATAGATAATTCATTATTTTCAACAAATTTATTAACTTCACTTTCTTCCTCAAAATAAGATTGAACAAAACTTTCACCTTCATATCTACTCTTCATATCTACATATATAAGTGCATGCTTATCTGATTCTGTAGCAACACATTCCTTATATTCAGCTTTCACCATATCTGTATCTATAGTTGCACATACTTCATCTTTTAATGTAGCTTTATCTAATGCATTTGCTATATTTTCAGCTATACGTTTTATAACAGGAACTACAACACTATTACCTGCTTGCTTATACAATTGACCATTTGAAATTTCTGGCAACTTAAAATCTTTTGGAAATCCTTGAACATTAAAAGTTTCCCTTGGAGTTAATTTTCTTATTCCATAATCAGATAAAATAAGAGGTACATTATGACCTCCAGTTCCCATATTAGCTGTTAAAGTAGGAACTACCCCACTTTTATTTTCTCTTACGTATTGTCTTCTCCATTGATACACTGAATTTTGAGATGTAATAGTCTCTTCAAGTTTATCGTAGAAATTTTGTATACCATCTTTGTAGTAATATCTATCTTCTACTTTTGCATTAAAATCTATTACAGTATCTAATCCATTAGTTAATTCTATCTCTTTAGGAAATTCAAAGTTATCAAAAGCAGTTTTATCAAGGAACCCAACTATATATATACGTTCTCTATTTTGAGGTATATTCCCATGATCTTTTCCATTCATAACTTTCCATTTTATAAAGTAATTATTTAAAGTTAAAGCTTCTCTAATTACTTTAAATGTATTTCCTTCTCCATGTGTAACCATATTTTTAACATTCTCTATAAATATAACTTTAGGATTGTGATGAGTTATAATTCTTAATAATTCAAAGAATAAATCTCCTCTCTCATCATCAAATCCCTTCCTATATCCTGCTATTGAAAAAGCTTGGCACGGAAATCCACCTACTATTATGTCCGTACTTGGTACTTCCTCAGCCTTAACTTCATGTATGTCTCTTCTATCTAATTTAACATTAGGAAAATTAATTGATATTGTTTCCTGTGCATTTTTATCAAATTCATTAATGTAAACAGAACTAAACTTGTTAGCTTGTTCAAATCCTAAGTCTATACCACCAACTCCACCAAAGAAACTTGCTACAGTATAATTTGTGGTATTTATAACTTCTTTATTGTAAGTCATAAATTGTATATCCTCCCTTATTGCTATGCGTTTTTATGCCTTTAATTAAAGTTTGTCCGAATATAAAATTCTATATCATTTTTTATTATACCACACTAAAACAAACATTGCTGCATTTTTAACAAAGTTATTTTTTTAACAACTATTCTATATTTAACTTTTCCAAATAACATGTTTTCCTTTATTAGAATGTTAATCCTTACATTTTTCTTTACTACATATATTATACAAATCAATTTTTTCCTCTTTTATTAACCATATTAAAAGTTTATTTACTATCTCACCCTAGTTATTTGTAAAGTTAGTAGGTTACTATACCTAATACATATAATAAAGAAGCTATCAAATTGATAGCTTCTTTTTATATCTCTATATTTAAATTTTTTATTAATGTAGTACTTATTTTAGATCCATCTATTTTATCATTGTCTATCCATAAAACTAGTTTATTTCTATTTTCCATAAAATATATATGCTCATCTGAAATTTTTCTTTCAAATATAGCAATCTTAGTTATATTATATTCTTTATATTTACCTAATGCAAATTCTTCATAATAGTCTAATTGACTGTATGCTTGTCTAACCTGTTTAATCTCATCACTATAGTTGTTATCTAAGCTCTTAGCTTCTATTATTACCGCATTTTTATCTTTTACAGCTAGACAATCTATATTGCCTTCCTTTATTTCAAAACCATGGCGTTCTAATATATTTGATAATTTCTTTACAATAATATTATGTCTTATATACCTGTCTTTAAGTTTATTTATATCTAACTTATTACAGTTTAACTTATAACTATTTTTAGTAAATGATCTATTAGCTATATTACTTGAATCCGTATCATTTAATGTTATCTTAGATCTATATATTTCTTGTTCTTCTTTTATATATTCTTGATTATCTTTTACAAATTTTATATATTTCTTTAAAGCTGAGCTATACATACTATGTCCTCTTTTATTTAACTCGTCTAACTGTTTTCCCTTTATATTATTCTTATCAAAGCACATATTTAGTAAGTCATCTACATCTTCTCTTGTTGTATATTTATATATATCTATTTGTAATGTATTAATTATTGTTGATATTCCAGTAATATAATTTTGTATACTCTTACGTTTTAATCCATTTTCTTTCATCCAATTTTCAAATCTTAGTTTCTGATCCACATCTATCCCCTTAAACTTATTTTTATAAATTAAATTTATATGTTTTTAATTATTATACTGTAACCTTTACCCCATCTTCTTCTGCTCTTAAATATAAATCATATAAAATTTTACTTTGCTTTTCAGATGGAACAGCTAATTTCCCTATACTCATTTTCTTTAATATATCTAGTTTAGTCATAGATAGGTTATAATCTTTCATATTATCTTTATAATAAGAATATAATTCTTTCCATATTTCAATATCTATTTCACATACTTTCATCTGTGTCTGAATACCATCATCTATCTTTTTTATTTTTTGTTCTTCTTTTTTATTATATTTTTCAGCTTCTTTATCTATTAAAAGTTTGGGATCTATTATAACTCCTAAGTTTAATTCTTTTATACTATCCCAACATAGCTTTTGTTTTGCCCATTGTGCTATATTTGCATATCCTGTTGGCGGATTTGTTATTTCCTTGTATATAGCTTCTATTATTACATTAATTGAATCAACGAGTTCAGTTGGTAATGATTGATTTTCCCATATTACATTAAAGTTTAAAAACTTATTTTTCTTTTCTATTATGTAAGACAAATATGATATTGAATATGCTACAGTTTGAGCTCTGAATCCACCATCGTACCAAGTTGCTTTTGACACAAGCTTTTCAACCTCTTTGAATAAGATAATTCTTGATACTGCATCTATAAAGTAACTTTCTGTTATACATAAGTTATCTTTTTCTAAATTATTAGTTATTTGATCAGCAAAATGAGAAAAACTATACTGAGCTCCTTTACAAACAATATGAGGATTTTGCAACCATGCATTTTCACTTTTTGATAAGAATGTCTTATCTATCAATTGTTTCTTAGGGTATTCCATCTGATACTGTTTCTTTTTTGCTTTAGTTAAATATGCTTGTTCATTTAAGTATTCTCCTCTTACTCTTTCATAGAACCAACGAGTCCTTTTCTGCGATCCATCACATACAGGCGCCCATATACGCTTCGAATAATCCTTCATTTCTTTATGGAATGGACTATTCGAAAAGAAGTCTGATTTATTTACTTTATTCTGAGTATTTGCATATTCTGAAACCTTAGATACAAAATCATTTTGTTTGTCCTTATCTTTAACAACTGATAACTTCATAGGTACAGATACATTCGATACATCTAATTTAGAATTTTTACTTGCTGCATAAATAGCTGATGTAGTTTGTCCACCATTAACTATCTGGAAATCATTAATTAAAACTATTTCACCTTCGCTATTCCTTTCTATAGAACTAGCTGTTGCTGTAATTCCATTATTATACGCAAAAAACATGTCTGATTTATATTCTATAGTATTTTTTATCCCTTTATTTACAGCGCCTTTAAACTGTAAAAAGGTTCTAACATTTTGTTCAAATAGCTTTTGACCATGCTCATCATAAATATCAACTAGATCTTGTCCACCTATAACTGTTAAATAAGCTTCATACTCGTCTGATTTTGTGGGAATCTCTAAACAAGGTAAATTTACATTGATTTTAAAACCACTGTTACTATATTGCGATAAATATATTTTATATATATAATCAATATCAACTATTCTATATTCTGCTTTAATATCATCTATAGATTCAGAACTTATATCCTCGAATCTACTAGATATTTTTCCATCTGTTAATATTATAAATCTTACTTTATCAATCTTATTGTCATACTTATATTTAAATATATTGTATGCCATAGAATGGGCCTCTGATGTTTCTTCTAAGTCTTCATATAACCCTGTTATACTTTTTTTATAAAAAGTTTTTATCCTGTTATACTTTTTATTAATATCACTTTTCGTTAATGTCTGTATCTCATCTTCTTGGAAGAAATTATGAACTAGTATAGATAATATTTTTCTCTCTTCATCATAATCATAGCCATAAGCTTCCATACCTGTTTTCCTATACTCTGCAAAAGTATAGTTGTTAGTTAGATCACCTATATTAACTAGCTCTTCACATATATTTTCAAAAAATGCCTGAGATTTCATTAGTCCCCTAGATTCTGCTTCTATAAAAATAGACTGCATAAAATCTTTATGAAATTCATTTAGCTCAATCATATAGCTCCTCCAGCCTCAAATATACTATCGAAGTCAACTTGGAATTCCTTACATTCAGAAAGATCAATCCCATATTTTACAGAAATAATCTTATTAGAAATATTATTTTTTTCTATTTTCGGAAATTTCGCTGATACTTCGTATATACTTTCTTTATTAATTAAAAATTTATATAATCTATTTTTATTTGACACACCTTCTATATAACCATATTCAAATAGCTTTATTTTAAATTGATCTAAAATCCAGTCATCACTTATTTGATTTTCTATACTTTCAATAATATCTAATATAGAAAGACCTCTCTCACTAATAGTTAACCCATATGTAGCTAAATATAAAGGATTTTTAGGACTTTGTAGTTGCTGTAGTGATGAAATATAAATAATTTCTCCCTTTGTTGTTTTATATGACTTAACTTCTATTGTGGCTGATTCTATTGAAAAGTCTTGCTTATCAAAATCAGGTCCAACCCATGATATTATTGCATCTTTTATTCCTATTTCACTAGCTACCTTATTTTTCAAGAATATAAGTTCTGAAAATAAACCCATTTGTCGTTCTAAAGTCAACCCACTATAGTTATTACTCTTAAGAAGCTGCTGCCATCTTCTTAATCTATTCTCTACAGCTTCTATTATCTCTTGGTTATTATCATATTTATTTGCTGTATTTATTAAATCCTGACAAAGAGTAAGGAATATTTCATATTCAGTATTATCATTTAATATTAAATATAGCCTACTATTATTAGCGTCTATACTCACTTTTTTTATACTTATTCCCTTAAGACTTATATCTATTTTATCATCCTGTAAAATTTTTGTACTATCTATAAAAAATCCATATTTACCTTCTATATCTCTTATCCAAAAAAAATCATAGTTTAGATTTTTATCAATACGCCTCTGGGAATTTATATTCATATTTATCCAAGGATTGAATGCTTTAGTCATCGTAATCCTCTCCTTTTAATAACTTTTCTATATAAACAGTATTAATTTTTAATGATACTGTTTTACCTGTACTTGTTATTCCTCCTGGAAAACTTATTCCAAACGCTGCAAGTTCTACAGTTTCTTCACTACCTTCTATATTTGCATCTAATATATGTAGCATTAATAGAGGTCTTTTTAACCTATTTCTCACAGCCTTACGATCTTTTCTTTCAATTCCTTTACATTCAACATCTGATAATGAAATGGATTCTGATGTTCCTGATGATACCTGTCTGTGTCCAACTTCATAGCATCTCCCATTATCTTTAACTTGTACTTTTCTTTTCTGTTTATATACTACTTTATCATTTATATAAATTTTAGCTTTTTCTTTTTCTTTAGTAGAATATAATGCTATATCCCATTTTTCATCTACTTCATCTATATATTTCTTTATGAAGTTTATCGGCATCCTTGACTTTATTCCAAATATATCATCGTTAGATGACTCATATATTTGGAATTTATCGATAAATTCTTTAACCATATTTTTATCTATATTTTTCCATAGATAAGAGTTTTTCAATTCACTTTCATTAGATCTTATGTCACTAGCAATTGATACTAATTCTTTTATAAGCTCTATATTATCTATATTTATATCTATATTAGATATTATTTTCTCTGTTTCTTTTAGGTGTCCATCTAGCTTCATGTTATAGCATATTTCTTTTGTATTTCGTTGTTTATTTCTTGCAGTAACCTGTAGTCCACTATCTGGATGTTGTTGAACTGCCAATCCAAAATCCTCTGGTGTTTTTTTGCGTTTTGCCATAATATCAAAAGTTTCAAATAGATCTTCTGTAGCTTCAATTATATATTTAAAATTATCCCTCATATTCTCTGTCATATATATCTTACATAAATCTTCATATCCAGGTCTATATCCAAACCAACGCCCCATTTGCATTAATGTGTCATAAAAAATAGTATTTCTTAAAAAGTAACTCACACTCAGACCTTCTATAGTATACCCTCTTGCTAAACTAGTTCCGCCTATAACTATTGCATTAGTTGGTTGGTCATCTCTATATTCTAATTCTACAGTTCTCTCTTGATGAACCTCTCTAATAACAACCGTATTAACTAACTCACTAATACTTTTTATTACATCTTTCCATTCAACTTTTATCTCTTTAGAGTTTGTTTCAAATTTATATTTTAAATCTTTATAGTGCTTATCAAAAGTATTCTTTATGTCTCTTATATTTTCACTCTGTTTTTCTGGATTACTAAGCAGTCCATATGCTAGTATATCTTTTCTTAAGTACGATAGATAATCTTCGACATGTGATCCTATATCTTGATGAACAGCAGTAAATCTACTTGCATGAATTAGCATACTATTATGTTTATTACCCTGGTTTCTTAAATTTCTTATTCCTATATTTATTAAAAATAATCTTATAGCATCCTTAAGTGTATCTGGTAATTTATTTAACTTCAGAGTTTTCTTATGATTAAGTTTAATATTGTACGGTTCAGGTATTGTAACTATATGCTTAAAGTCTGTATCTAAAAATATTTTCTTTGCTCCAAAATAGTTATCTGGGGCTTTTAATGCATATATAAAATCTTTAGGAAATAGATCTTTACCTCTTTCATCTTCTATCTTATGATCTATAAATATATTGGCATATGGTGTGGCTGTATATGCTACATACGCACTTTTTTCAAATAAACTTAATAATTCTCTAATTCTTTTATTTATAACTGTAGGATCTTCTTCTGGCTTTTTTGTATTTATAGATGCATAGTCTGACTCATCATCAATTAATAACATTGCATGTTTTGATACTCCATTGTTATATATTTTAGACAGCCATTCAACTACATTTTTTAATGTTGAAGTATTTTTCTTAATTACTAATACTATAGGACTTTTACTATTATCAAAGTTAGTTCCTTGTGCATTTTTATCTGCATCTCTTTTGTTAAAATCCCCTGTTTTAGTAGTCAAACTCCTTGGAATTTTACTTCTTTCAGTTCCTGAAAATTTACCTACACCAACAAGTTCTCCACTATCTATACCTATAAATGCTTCATTAAGTCTTTCTTGCGTTTGATCCCTTAGATTGTTTATCCCCCCTGCTATTACTACAATAAATTTATATCCTGCATCAGCTGCTTTACATATTAAAGCAGCGTAATTTCCAGTTTTGCCAGATTGTACATGACCTACAACCATCCCATGTCTAGAAAATTGTTCTCTCTTAGGATCTTCTAAATTATCCATTATTTTATCAGTATCTACATCTATAGCCTTTATAACATTTGGAGGAAGATCTTTTCTCATGTACTTTTTATATCTATTCCAATAGTAATCTTCCATTAACTTTTCTCTTTCAGTCCACCATCTACTATCTCTATTTTGTTGCTCTTTGCTTTGAATTAGTATTCCTGAGCTCATCGTGACGTTAAATTCTAATTCTAGCTCTCTTTTCATCATTTTCCAATCACTATCTTCTAACTTTGATATATTTTCAATAGAAAAAAACAACTCTAGTTGATACGGTTCAAGAGTATTAACTAGTATCTTAATATTACTAATTTCATTCTCAATTTTATCATGTTCCAATGAACCTTCAATTTTTTCTAATTTAGTTCTTATATGCTCTTTGATAACATCATAACTATTCATTTTTTGCATAAAATAATTCCCCTTTATTTTTAAACAATTCTGTTTTCAGTAATTCTTCTATATATGATTCATCTATACCAGACTCTCTTAACCTACATATTATTGTGATTAACTCTTCATCCTCTATATCAACTCCTTGATTAACCTTATGAGGATTTTCCTGCAATTGAGCTTGTATTGCATCTAAAGGCAAATATGATTGTATTCCTTTCAAATATACATCTAATACTTCCTTTTGCTTATTGTCTAGCTGTGATATTAGATTTTGTAAAATAGGATGTTCTTTATTTAATCCAAACCATATATTATTTCCATTTGGTACTAGATTCCAAAATCTAATTGTTGTCTTATCTATTATTTTTTTACCTCTACCTGTATATGGTCTTGACCCTTTCTCTGTAATTTGCTTAATTATTCTTTTCAAGTCACCTTTAATTTCATGACATGGATTAGCTGTAGATTTTTTTATATCTATTCCCCACAGTAAATCCTGATCATTAGATATATCCACCTTTATTCTTACTAACTTATGAGCATCTTTTATACGATGTAATCCCCACCAAGTTCCATAAATCAAAAGCCTATTTTCTCTATATAAATAAAATCCTTGAGATTTTGTATAACCTTCTTCTGTTGCATACCTTTCATACTCTTGTTGAGAAACTTTTGAATGATGTGGCAATATAAACGGTTGCACACTTATCGTTTTATCATACATTTTTATTTTTTCTATAGATAATTCCTGGGTTGCTGAATGATTAATATTAAAAGGGTTAAATGGTACTAGTTCACTATTATTTACAATGATCTTTAATTTTTTCCCTCTTAATGATCCTTCTAAATACCTATGAAATACTAGTGATAAGTGTTTTCTAAGTCTATCTATTATCTCCGAAAAACTATCTTGCTCATATCTATCAATATCTTCCCATATAACAAGAGTTCCATTTTCATAAGTGTTCAATTTATCTAATAATTTAATATCTTTAATTTCATCTAAACTAGGTTTTATTAATAACCATTGATTTTTATCTTCTAAGTAATTTAAATCCCACCTAGCTACTGCTAGTTGACCATATTTTTTAGATATCACAGTTAACTTTTTGCACTGTGAAAAGGATGCTGTTTTTAATCCAAGTCCAAATCTTCCTAAATCATTTTTTTCTCTTTCTTTACTTGGATCTTTACTTGCTAATCTCATAGCTTCCACTAACTCTTTATCAGACATTCCTATCCCATTATCCAACATACTAAACATTAAATTAGGTTTAGCCACTGTGTAAATCTCAATATTAGTTGCTTTTGCAGTTATACTATTGTCAACAATATCAGCGACTGCTATTTCAAAATTATAACCTATATCCCTTAATGATTTTATAAAATTACCTACATAAGGGTTAACTATTTCTTCTTCCACTATACTTCTCCTTAACTAAATTTATTTTATCTATTCAAATATATTATAAAATTCATCTTACTTCTCATTTTAAGTATAATATATTATAAAACAAGATAACTATTTATTTACTTAATTATACCTATCTTTATTGTTATATACTTTTTTATTTATTGAGATTATTAAGTATAATCGTATTGATACAAATAATTTTAAACTACTACACACTCCATAAACAACTCCTTCAGCTCATCCTTAACCTTATTAAACTCAAACAGCACCCTTCTACTATGTCTCATCCTTACCTAGATCAGGTCTGTCCTTAATCTTCGCCTTCAGCACCTTCGCCAAATCTCTATCATCAATAATATCCATCACATTAATTAGAAACTTATCATTTCTAAAAATCTCATACTTGATTATATAATTATAAACATAAAGATTCTCAACAATCAGATCATAATATCTATTTCTGTCCTCATCACAAGTTGTATTGTCCTTCACATACTGAGCACCCAACACACACTTGTAAATATAGTTCTCCCAGTCAAACTTCTTAACAACAATATTTTGGAAATCCTTCATATTTCATACATTAAATTTGCAATAAACAATATATCATAAATTCCACAGATTATTTGTCATTTGATGTCGATATTTTCAGGAAATATACTTCTTTTTTAACCACCAAATTTATCAATTTATTCACGTAAAAAAGGCCGTAACAAAAATGTAACGGCCTTAAAAATACCCATCTAAAAAAATATATAATATTATCTATACCAAAATCCATCAATATCCCCATATATAGCTTCACATCTATTCTAAACACTTTGCCAAACTAACACCTCAGTCTTAAACTATAATTGCCATAACTCCTTCAAATCATTAATTATCTGCATAGCTCTAACACTTTCATCACTATTATCATTTTTATCAGGATGAAAATTTCTAGCCAAAGTCTTATATATTTTTTTCAATATTTTCTTATCATCTTCACCGTAATGGGAGTTTTCCCTAGAACTGTATTCGTAGTTACTACCCTGTTTTTCTTGGTAGCTACTTTTGTTAGAATTGTCTTTGTAGTTACTATGATTTTTTCTTTGGTAACTACCTGTGAAGTAATCTTGCTCTTCATAGATCTGCTTTATTTTCTTTAGGTTTTCTGCATTTCTCAAATTTAGAAATACATCGTAGCAATAATCAAAATTGCCTACTCCGTATTTATCTTCAAACTCTGCCTTAGCTTGTCTATACCTTTGCAAAATTTCCTCCACCTCCACAGAACACTTATACTCCTCAGTATCCTTGTATTCCTGGTTTATTTTTTCTTGTAGAGGGTTTAATTTGCAACATACCAAGCTATAAATTTCCTCACTTGTCATGTTTAGTTCTTGGGATAGCTCATTTAATCTATCCTCCACAAAATCGTAGTACCCATAATCTACGAAATCGTAATACCCAATAGTGCAAATGCTATATTGCCTTTTTTTCACCTTGTTGTTTTCTCTGTAGCTGCTGTGCAACGTGACTTTGTATGCTGTTTTCACAGATCGTTGAAATTTTTCATCGGAATGAGTGTAGGAGTAAAATTCCTGGTTATTGATTTTACAAGCGTTCACTACTAATCCCTTGCTCTTCCCTTTGCTGAAAGTTTTTCTCTCACGCTCTTGAACAACACAATACAATTCATCACATCCTTTGGGTTTATTTTTGTTGGGCAACATATTCGGTGCTCCTCTAGTTGGAAAAACAACTAATCAGCCTTTTCCATGATTAACTGCGCTTTGGAATAATTATCCAAATTTAAATCATATTTTTAAGTTAATTATAATCTACTTTTCCAAAAAGTCTAGTAATATTTCATAGTTTTTTTAAATTAATCACATACTTACCTAGAAAATCTTTTTTAGCTAAAATCTTTATCTATTTCTTTATCTATTTCTTTATCTATTTCTTTATCTATCTCTTTATCTATCTCTATCTCTATCTCTAGCGTTTCATTTTTGTTACATAGCGTTACATGGTGTTTCAAAAATGTTACATAGCGTTACATGGTGTTTCATTAGCGTTACATAGTGTTTCAAAAATGTTACATAGCGTTACATAGTGTTTCAAAAATATAAATCGAGTTTTTCCCAGGGAATATCTCATGCATATTTTTTAAAACAAATGAAAAATTTACATTATTAATATAGTATTTTAAGTTTTTATGATTAATTAATATATTTTTTTCTACTATCTTTCTACATTTTTTATGTTTTTTAAACTTAAAAAGGCCATCACAAAATGTGACGACCTTAAAAATATTCTAAACTCTATCCTACTTCCACACTCTTTTTGCACCTATTAGCTCCTGAACATAACCATATAAAGAAACAGGTGACATTACTATTTGGTAGCAAAGTATAAATATAAAAAATCCTAGAGTGTTTTTTCTTACTTTAAGATTTAAGTTTTTAAATACAACGTGAGCTTGGTAATAATATAAAATATAAAAACTTACCAGTGTTAGAGGAAATACCAATAACATCATCGGTCCTACTATATAGTATTTTTGGAAGAATACTGCTAATATTACTCCTGGTATCCAGAAGAATGTATAGCTAAGATCCATATATGGTATAAACAAATCTATGCCTGTCAAAAATTTATAATATATAGAAGGTTGTTGCCATGGTTTTACTTCTCTCAACCCCTCTATCATACCCCTTGCCCAACGAGAACGTTGCTTTGCAAAGTGAGATAGTTTTGTAGGAACGTCTGTAAATGCCACTGCATGAGGTTCAAAATAAACCCTATAACCTTGCTTTAATATTTTCCAAGTTAACACAATATCTTCTCCAATTGCATCAGACCAGCCACCTACATTTTGCACTACAGATGTTTTGTATAATGAAAATGCCCCTTGGGCAACTAGTGTACCTTGGTACAAACCTTGCATCCTTTTAATAGATGCAATACTTAAAAAATAATCCCATTCTTGTATCTTTGCTAATAAATTTTCTCTACTATTTCTCACTAACATGGAACCTGCAACGGCGCAAACATCATCTGGTGCTGAGTTAGCTCTAGAAATCAAGTAATTTACTGCCTTATTATGAATAAGAGTATCTGCATCTAGTGTGATCACATACTTAGTTTTTACATATTTTAGTCCATGATTTAGGGCGTTGAACTTTCCTGGAGTATTTTCATGTAGGAGTAAAATATCCATGTTCATCTCTTTCTTTGCTCTTTCCACTTGGGCACATGTGTTATCATTGGAATTGTTGTTTATTACTATGGTATGAATTTTCCCCTTGTATTCTTGCTCTTTTATATATTTCAATGTGTTAAAAATACCCGCCTCTTCATTGTAGGCAGCCACCAAAATAGTTACCTCATCTTCAGGATAAGTTACTTTAAACTTAGGCTGTTTATCTAAAAGCAAGCTGGATACTAAAAATGCATTCATAAATCCTGGAATATAGGCTATTCCTGCTATAATAAATACTGCTAAAAAAACTGAGGACGTTACCTCAGATAAGTCCAAAATCCATTGTTTAGACACATAATAGGAGAAAATCACCCATAATATACTTATGACTAAACTTATAATGAATTTATATTTAATTGGTACATATAATCTTGTTTTAGTTGATTCTTCATGTTTTTCAACTATATTAGACAGCTTAATATCATTTTCCATAATCCGTCAAATTCCCCCCTTATGTCTAAATTAACTATACAATAATAGCATATAATTTTTAATATTCATAATGTAGCTTTTACCAGTAAGTAAAAAAGGCTCCTAAGAGCCTTTTTTGATTATTTATTGTTGTATCCATCTACTACCACATCTATTTTACCTGTCTCAGGAGAAATTACTAATCCATGTATAATAATGTCATTTGGTACTAGAGGATGATTTTTTATAAGACTAACACTATCTTCCATAGACTGTTCAACTGATTCAAACCCGTGCAGCCATCCCTTTACATTTATTCCTGCATTTGAAAGGGTGTCTATAGTTTCACTAGGTATACCTCTATCTAATACTTTATTTAATAAATCATCTGTATCTAAATTACACATACCACATCCATGGTGGCCTACTACCAATACTTCTTCCACATCAAATTCGTATATAGCTACTACTATACTTCTCATAATACTTCCAAATGGATGCATTATTGCTGCTCCAGCATTTTTCACTATTTTTGCATCTCCATTTCTAAGATTCATGGACTTTGGCAACAAATCTGTCAATCTAGTGTCCATACATGATAGTATTACAACTTTTTTATCAGGTCTACTGGATGTTTCATATTGTTTATATTCTTCGTCTTTCACAAATTTTTCATTGTATTTCAATATTTCATCTAACTTTCCACGGCTTGCTATCATAATATTATCCTCCTATGGAATACATCTTGCCTATACATTTTACTGTGAACTCTGGAGCTCTTTTTAAATGACAAGATTCACATTCATAATTATATAATTTCGTAATATTATATCTTATTTTTTGCTGTATTTCTACAATTAAATAAATAATACAATTTCCTTATAATTAAAAAGGGCATTACAACTGTAATACCCTTAAATCATTCATATTAATCTTCAAAAACAGTATTTTCTGTTTTCCATTGTAACATTTTTATATAAAGCCAGAATCCATATATTCCTAAAGTAATAATAGTCAGTATTAACCATTTTATGTAGTGTAAAAATAAACTTCCTCCGCTACCTATAAATCTAAGTCTTCTTCCTTCAATTACTGTATGTTTAGCTTCCCATCTATATTTTATACACATAGCCCAAGGTGTAGCTATTCCAAGTGTAAAGAATGTTATAGCCCATGCTAATATATTAACTCCTATAAGTCCTAGAAGTCCACCTTCAAATCTTGATCTCATATTGTCTCTCCTATCATTAGTTTTTTACTTGTAGCTAATATATTTTATCATAAGAACCAATTAAGTAAATAATTATTTTTAGCAGAAAAAAACATATTGATTATTTCTATCAATATGTTTTTTAAAGAGATACAATTTATAAATTTTATTAGGTAAAATTATTATTATGTTATCTAGCAAAATATCTGTACAACACTTTAGTAAATGGAGGTATATTTTTCTGTATCCTATTTGTTGAGTTTCCTCTTTCATACTCCATCTCTATTTTCATACAATTTCTTGCATAATTAATTAGTTCGACAGGGGTAATATCAATTCCTGTTCTATAGGTAAATAATTTCGCCATAAGTTCAAAAGCTTCCTCACTATTTACAGTTGCAAAGGATGAGAATATGCAAAACCCTAGATTTTCAAGGACGAATATTTGAGCATATAATAAGTCCATATCTGAAATATTATTTAATTCATCACTAAATTTATTTATAGATACCTTAAAATCCTCTTCATCGTCAATAGCTTTTCTGTCTAAGAAGGAAACTAAATTTTTCTTTTCTGAAAATAACTTGCTTATTCCATACGTACGAGAAGCTACTACTCGTCCTATAACTGTGCCCTTGTCAATTTCATCTAGAAGATGTAGTATTTCCTCTTTGCCCCAAGGTAGTCCTGTTGCTTCAAAATACATTTTGCTTGCAGTTACAAACTCTGTACCGACTATTCCTAATTCATAAGCTTTATTTCTTAATGTTTTTGTATATTCATAGTCATCTATTCCATAGGATGATTTTAGAGCTTCATGGACTTCACTCTCATCTGGTGAAGAATACACTTGGCCATCATTCATAGAGTGTCTATTTAAACATCCAATTACACACATAGGTGCACAACAAAAATTAACTTTTTTATTAGTTTTGCAAGTATTCTCTTTCTTAGTTTTTTTCTTATTTACTTCTCTTTCCTTCATACTAGCAAGTACTTTTTCTTTATCTTTTAGCAATCTTATTAATGTTACAGAACCATAGGCTGGTAATGCTCCACCACAAATTTCATTATTTATTATTAGCTTTGCAAAATCTTTGCCTGTACTTAGGAACTTTTCTTCCTCACTACATTCTCTATGAAGAGACCTTTTCCCTGTTACTACTATTCCACGAAGTCCTTTGCTTCCAAAAACATCCCCAAATCCACTTCTTGGACAATGGTACTCTGGCTCTCCATCTGGATAGGTGCACACAAAAGTACTAAGAGACATTTGCATATCAGCAGTTTTACCCACTGCAATAATTCCAGCATTTGCACCAAACTTTTCTTTTAACTTTTTCATCATAAAAGAAGTTTTTGTATTTTCTAACTCTGGCATATTTAGTATTTCTACACATTTATCACTTATATGTAAAATAGCATTTCTATCCTTCGACTCACCTTTTACTACCAATGCAGCTATAGATAAAGACCCCATCTTTTGTGGCAAATTCCCCGTAGTATTACTAAGTTGAATACCCTCATTTTTATCTTTTTTAGTCATTACCATCAACCTACATGAGCTTGCCACCTTACATCCTGTAAATAAGCCTGGAACAAAGGCTATAGCATTTTCCGGTGAGTATCTTCCTGCTTCTGATGGTACTGTTTTTTTTATTAGATCTAATGCTAATCCACGACCATAGTGACCATAGGATTTTACATTATAATCTTGTGAAGTCACTGCTTTTGTTGTTAAATCAACAACTAATATTTTTTCCATCCTATACCTCTTTTACTACGTAATAACGATTTTTATATTCTATAATATCTATGTCCTCATAAATTACAGACAACTTTCTTTTTATATCTTCCTTGGATTCTTTTTTGCATTCTATGGCTTCTATAATAGTTCCATCTTTTAATAATAAAATTTCATCACAATATGTTAGTGCATAGTTTGGATCATGAAGTGTAATTAAGCCACATGCATTGTTGTTTTCTATAACTTCACGAATTCTATTTAAAATTAAATGATGATTTGGAAAATCCAAGGCACTATCTGGTTCATCAAAAAACATTATAGGTGCATTTTGCACAATAGCTCTAGCTAATATGGCTAGTTGTTGCTGACCTCCACTAAGTGTAAGATAATCGCTTTCTGCTTTTTCTTCCAATCCTAAAGTTCCTAATACTTTCTTAGCGTATTGTTTTTGTTTCGAAGATGGTGATTGCATAAATTTTAGATGTGGATTAAATCCCATGGACACCACATCTAATGTTGATATATTATAAGTAAAATTACTTCTTTGAGGCACATAGCTAATATATGTAGCTCTCTTCTTTTCATTTAAACTTCTCACGTCCACACCAAGAGCATGACATTTATCTGATTTTGAAGATATCAAACCACAAATAGCTTTTAACATGGTTGTTTTTCCCGTTCCATTTAAACCAAGAAGAGCTGTTAGTCTATTGCTTTTTAAATTTAAATTAACTCCTTTTACAATTTCCTCTTCTCCATAGGAAACTCGTAAATTTTTAATTTCAAATAATGTTTCTTTCATATCATCGTCCCTGCTTATAAAGTAAATATACTAAGAATGGAACACCTATGGCTGATGTTAGTATACTTATTGGAATTTCACTACCTGCCAAACTTCTTGCTAAGCAATCAGCAAATAATAAAATAATTCCTCCAATAATTCCACTTAAAATACATGTGCTAAAATCGCTCTTTTTCAATAGCATTCTAGCAATATGTGGAGATACTAAACCTATAAAGCTGATTACTCCCGTAACACAGACTGTAGATGCAACTAGTAATGTGGAATTTAGTAATACTAGACAACGTACAAATCCTACTCTTACACCTAGCATTTTCGCTTCATCATCATCCAAAGATAATAAGTTTATTTGCCATCTTAATAAAATTATTCCTATTAATCCTATTAAAAACACTGGCAATACCCACTGTAACTTGGAGGAAGTAATATTAGAAAAACTCCCCATAGTCCAATAATCTATGGTTGCCAGTTGTTTTTCTGGATCTGCAAAGTATTTCATTGTCATTATTGTGGCGTCTGCCATTGCTTTAATTGCAATACCAGCTAGGATATACGTTGCTGAGTTTCGTTGTTTTATTAAACGTGACAAACCTATAACTGCTAATACAGCTATTAACCCTCCCGCAAAGGAGCTAAATATAGAAGCAAGTATGCCTCCTTGGAAGCATACTATTGCTATGGCTGCACCAGCATTGGCACCAGATGAAACTCCGATTAGATCTGGCGCTGCCAATGCATTTTTAAATATTGTTTGATATATGGAACCAGACATACTAAGTCCTATACCTGCCAACAAAGCCATAATTATTCTAGGTAATCTCAAGTTTAAGAAAACTTTTATGGACATTTCATCAACACTTCCACCACTTATTATATTTACTATTTCATTTATACTAATTGAGTATTTTCCTACTGTTAAAGATATAATAAATGTGAATATTAATATGATTATACTTCCAATAAATATTTTTCTAGACTTATGCTTCATATGCAAAATTATTTTGTAACCAATTCTTTATCAATATCTACGTTGTAGAATTCTTTGTAGAAACTAGCTGCATCATTTTTGAAATCATCAAATGAATATCCTTCTTCATCTATTATACTTGCTAACCACATTGAACCTAATACACATGATGGTACTGGAGAATCCCAAGCTTCAAAATCACTTGGCATTTCATATACAGCCTTATTTTTTACTGCATTAAGATTTGCCAATTGTGGATCCTTTAAAACATCTTCTTTTGTAAATTCTGCTTCTGGTATTATAACTATCATATCTGGATTATATTTTAATAATTGTTCATATGATATTTTTGCCCATTGGTCATCAGCTAAATCTTTTGCCACATTTACTCCACCAGCTTTTTCTATAACGCTATTTTGATACATTTTGCCAGATGCTACAGTTAATATATCGCTTGTTCCTGCTAAATAAACACTTGGTTTTTCTTTTGAATCTTTTGTAAGTTTTTCTAATTTGGCATATTGTTCATCGTAATATGATAATAATTTCTTAGCTTTTTCTGTAGTTCCAGTAGCAGTAGCTACCATTTCTATTGATTCTTTTAATAGTTTTTCATTTTCTGGATTAATAACTATAACTGTTATTCCTGCATCTGAAAGTGTTTTTGCTTGTTCTGTTAATTTTTTAGGTAAAATTACTAAATCTGGTTTAAGAGCTATACATCCTTCTAAGTCAAAATCTTTAGCTGTTCCCACCTTTGGTAATTCCAATAATTCCTTAGCTGCTAATTTGTATAAAGGTCTTTTTTCAGCTTTAGATTCTATTCCTACTAGCTTATCATTTAAACCTAATGATACTAACATTGATGTTGATATATAATACCCACTTACTATTTTTTCATAATTGCCTGTTACTTTTACTTCTCTACCTGCATGATCTGTGATTGTTACTTCCTTTGGTTGGCTTTTCTCTTGTGTATTAGTATTACTACACCCTACCAACATAGTAGTCATCATCATAACTACTAAAATAATTGATATTAACTTTTTGATTTTCATTTTCCCCTCCACTATACATTTTTTTACATTTTTTGCTACCTAAGGTATAGTCAAATTGTATCATGGTAACTAAAGGAAGTTAAATCGAAATAAGTTATAAGTTGACGTCATATATAGATTTTTCAAATACATTTTCCATTAGAACTCTACCACACAGCAACATGGCCATCGCATCTTTTTTCTGTGGCACAAACATAAGACCCCTTTTCATTATTTTTTAATATAATCTGTCCCTTACCCATATTTGTAAAGTCCTCCATTACTGTAATGTGGTGACCTTTTTCCATAAGACCTTTCACAATTTCTTCATTAATATCACTTTCAACCTCAATCTCTTTGTTTTTAATCCATTGCCAACGTGGGGCATCTAAAGCTTCTTGCGGATTCATATCAAAATCAATCAAATTAGTAAGAACTTGCAACTGGCCCTGAGGTTGCATAAAGGCCCCCATTACTCCAAAAGCCCCTACTGCTTCATTATCCTTACATAAAAATCCTGGAATAATTGTGTGATATGGTTTCTTAAATGGTTTTACCACGTTAACGTGCTTTTTATTTAGACTAAAATTGTTTCCTCTATTGTGTAGGGTTATTCCTGTGTTTGGAACTACTAGCCCTGACCCAAACTCTGTATAATTACTTTGTATATAGGACACCATGTTTCCTTCACTGTCACCACTACACAAATATACAGTTCCTGGTGAATAAGGATCTCCACATATAGGTTCAACAGCCTTATCTCCTATTAAACTTCTTCTTTTATTTGCATAATCTTCATTTAATAATTCTTCAACTTTTACTTTCATTTCTTTTATATCTGTTACATAAGTTTTGCTATCAGCAAAGGCAAGTTTTAAACTTTCTATAATTTTATGATAATTATCTACATGTTCTTTATCCCTATGTAGATTAAGTCCTTTTAATATATTTAAAGCCATAAGCACTGTTATTCCATGGCCATTTGGTGGTATCTCAAAAACATCGTACCCTTTGTACTCTGTACTAAGAGGCTTTACCCACTGAGGATAAAATTTCTCCAAATCACTTTTTCTAATAAATCCATTGTATTTTCTAGAGAACTCATCTATTTTATCTGCCAAGCTTCCTCTATAAAAACTTTCGCTGTTACTTCTTCCTATTTCTTCAAGAGTTTCTGCCATTTCTTCACACTTAAAAATTTCTCCAGCCTTAGGCCCTCTTCCCATTTTCCCAAAAGTTTCAAACCAGTACTTATACTCTTCACCTTTCAAGTTTTCTTCGTATTCATCATAAACTTTCTGCCACAAATTTGATACAGTTTGTCCCACAGCATATCCATTTCTAGCATAGTTTATGGCACTTTCCAAACATTCTAACAAACTTAACTTTCCGTACTTTTTACTAAGTTCTCCCCATGCAGCAGGTATTCCAGGAACTGTTACTGCTCCAAATCCATACTTAGGCATAGAGTCCATTCCTGCATATTCTTCCAACTTCATTTTCTCTGGTGCAAATCCACTGGAATTTAATCCATAAAGTTTCTTATCCTTCTGGATCCACACTAGTGCATAAGCGTCTCCACCAATTCCACATCCTGTAGGTTCCACAACTGTAAGACAGGCAGCCGTAGCTATGGCTGCATCTACTGCATTGCCACCTTTTTTCAAAATTTCTAAGCCTGCTTGAGCTGCAATTGGTGTTGATGTTGCTACTGCTCCGTTTTTTCCATAGACTACATTTCTTATGGAATTATATTTATTATTCATTGAAGTTAAATTCATATTTTACCCCCCAGTTATAATATTAATTTACTACATATATATATATTGTATATTATATAACAATCGGCTATATGGTATTATCCTCAAATTGACTGTTGACAATCTTTTTAAATAAACTATAATGAACTTAAAAGTAAATATTTGCTAGGGGTGCCTTTATTGGCTGAGAGGTTTTGCCGACCCTTGTACCTGATCTGGATAATACCAGCGTAGGAAAGCTATATACACTTTATTTCTCATAAAGAGTGTCAGGGATTAAATTTGATCGTATATGCTATGCCTACGGGTATAGCATTTTTTTATGTATTTGTATATGTAATTATAAAAAGGAGGAATAATAATGGTTATAGCAGACGTGGCAGTAATGCCTCTTAGACCTTATACAGGTGAAGATGAAATGTACAAAGTAGTAGATGCTTGCATCGAAAAAGTAAAGGAAAGTGGTCTTAAATATGAAATCGGTGCCATGAGTACAACATTTGAAGGGGAATTTGATGAAGTTTTTGACTTAATAAAAGTAATGCACAAAATACCCTTTCAACTAGGATGCGAAAGAGTCATCACAGTTGCTAGGGTTGACGAAAAAGCTGGAGGCCTAACAATTGAGAACAAACTTAGAAATCACAGATAAGATTAAAAATTATATTTATCCACTTATAACATTCATAAGTATTTTATTATTATGGCAGTTTATTGTGGTAAGTAATGATATACCTCAATATATTATGCCTGCACCAAGCAAAATAATAAAAGTTTTTAGCACAGATTTTGCAAACTTACAAATGCATGCTTTAGTTACTTTAAATGAATCTGTTTTAGGATTTATTTATTCCATATTATTGGCAATAGCAATAGGTACTCTTATGGACTTTGTTCCATTTATAAAAAAGTGTTTCTATCCTATAATGCTAGTATCTCAAATGATACCAACAATTACTATAGCTCCACTACTTATAATATGGTTTGGATTTGATTCATTACCAAAAATAATCATGGTAATGACTACTTGTTTCTTCCCCATATTAATAAATTTTGTGGATGGTATGGAAAATATAGATAAAGACTATATAAATTTGTTCAAAACTATGGATGCCAGCAAACTAAATACATTTATTCATTTAAAACTGCCCATGTCTTTGGAAAGCTTATTTACAGGCTTAAAAATTTCTGCTACTTATGCCTTTGTTGCTGCAACAGTTGCAGAGTGGCTTGGTGGAAGTGTGGGACTTGGTGTTTATATGGTAAGAGCAAAGAGTGCATATGCTTTGGACAAAGTATTTGCATCTACAATTTTAGTAATAATGTTTAGTTTAATATTTGTAATGGGTATAAATATTTTGAAGAAAATAACATTAAAACATAAGTACAAAGGAGAGTAAGATGAAGTTTAAAAAAAGCATTTCATTAATGACGGCTGCACTACTTACTATAGGTTTGGTGACAGGTTGCTCAAAGAAAAGTACTGAAAAAAAAGAAGGAAACTCAGATTTACAAAAGGTTACTGTAGTTCTTGACTGGACTCCAAACACTAACCATACAGGATTATACGTTGCTTTAGATAAAGGATATTACAAAGAACAAGGTTTAGATGTGGAAATAATTCAACCATCTGATGGTACTGCTACTACTATAGTTGCCACAGGAAAAGCTGATTTTGGTGTAAGTTATCAAGAAGATGTTACTTATGCAAAAACTAGTGAAGATCCACTTCCAATAAAATCTATAGCTACAATTATTCAACACAATACTTCTGGCTTTGCATCTCCAGCAAACAAAAAAATCAAAACTGTAAAAGATTTTGAAAACAAAACTTACGGTGGATGGGGATCAGAATCAGAAAAAGCTACTTTAAATGCAATTATGACTAACAACGGTGCTGATTTTAGCAAAATCAAAATAGTAGATATAGGAAAAGATGATTTCTTCACAGCAACTAAAGGTGACATAGACATAGCCAACATTTTTGAAGGTTGGACAGGTGTAGAAGCAAAACTTCGTGGGGAAGATATAAACTTTGTAGCTACTAAGGATTTAGACAAAAGATTAGACTACTACACTCCTCTTTTAATAACTAGTGACAAAATAATAAATGAAAATCCAGACCTTGCTAAGAAATTTTTAGCTGCAACAAGCAAAGGATACGAGGATTGTGTTAAAAGCCCGGAAGAAAGTGCAAAAATATTATTAAAACATGCTCCTGAAATAAACGAAGACTTAGCTATTGAAAGTCAAAAGTATTTAGCTGATAAATATATAGATGATGCTTCTAAATGGGGTGAAATGAAAGATAGTGTTTGGAATAATTACACTGATTTCATGAAAGAATATAAATTAATAAACAAGGATATGAAAGCAAGTGATGCATATACAAATGAATTCTTACCAAACTAATAAAAAGATTGTTATTAGTAATTTATCAAAAAAATACAAAGATAAGCTTATTTTAAAAGAGATTGATTTACACGTTTATGACGAAGAGATTGTATCCATCATAGGTCCTAGTGGTTGTGGTAAAAGTACCATCTTCAACATTCTTTCCAACTTAACAACTAGTGATTCTGGTGAAGTAGATATTCATGGTCGTTTCAGCTATATGTACCAAAAAGACCTTCTACTTCCTTACAAAAACATAATGGACAATGTTTCTCTTCCCTTAATCTTAAAAGGTGAAAAAAAGAAAAAAAGTCATGAAACAGTTAAGCCTTACTTCTCCACTTTTGGTTTGGAAGGTTACGAAAATAAATTTCCTCATGAACTTTCTGGTGGAATGAGACAAAGAGTCAACTTTATGAGAACCTTCGTTAACTCCAGCGATATTATGCTTTTAGATGAGCCTTTTGGAGCATTAGACTCCATTACAAGAGCTTCCATGCAAAATTGGCTACTGGACATAAAGAAGGAAATTAAGTCTACCATATTGCTTATTACTCACGATATTGACGAGGCAATAATTTTATCAGACAGAATTTATATTTTATCAAATAAACCTGCTGTAATTAATAAAGAAGTTATTGTAGACAAACGCATCTACAATAAAGATAACCTGGAAAACATAGCTAAACTGAAGAAAGAAATCTTAGGTTATTTATAAATGTATATAGATTTTCATAGTCATATAGATTTCTACAAAGATGATGAATTACAAAAGGTTTATAATGATATAAATAAAAACAATATAAAAATAATCTCCTGTGCTATGGATGAAGAAAGTTGCAAGAAAAATCTTGGTTTTTCTAAAGTATGTTCTAACATTATACCTACTTTTGGTATACATCCTTGGAAAGTTACTAATGTGGTTACCAACCTAGACATCTATGATAACTACATAAAAGATAGCAAAATCATAGGTGAAGTTGGTCTAGATTTTCACTGGGCGGAAGATAAGTCAACTTATAAGCCTCAAATTGAAGTTTTTAAACATTTTGTAAAAAAAGCTAAAGCTTATGATAAATTCTTAAACATCCATACTAAAGGTGCAGAGGAGTTAGTTTATAATATTTTACATGAAGAAAATATGTTGGAAAAATCCATAATACACTGGTATAGCGGAGATTTATCTACCTTAAATAAATTTATAGATGCTAAATCTTATTTCACTTTAAGCGTAGATATAAATACCTCACAGAAAACCCAAGATATTGCCAGGCTACTTCCCCTAAATCGTATTTTAGCAGAAACTGATGGCCCAACTGCTTTGGAGTGGGTTACTGGAGTTTATGGTATGCCTAGTGAGATTATCCATGTATATGAAGGTATCTGCAATACAAAAGATATTTCTATGGATGAATTAAAACATAATATAAATAAAACTTATAACAGCATAACCAATAAGTAAAGGCATGGGTAGATTTTTATTCTACCCATGCCTTTATAAATTTTAGACCATATGGCAATATACTATCTGATTTTCTCCAAATACTTTTGCCTTTGGTTCTTCTTTTTCACATATTTCTTTGCAGAATTTACATCTAGTTCTAAATCTACATCCTGAAGGTGGATTTAATGGATTTGGCACATCACCTTCTAGTATCTCTTCTTCTTTATTGTCATAAATAGAAGGGATACTACTAAGTAATGCTTTTGTATATGGATGTTTAGGATTTTCATAGATATCCTCAGTGTTTCCAATTTCCACAACTTTTCCCAAATACATAACACATACTCTATCTGATATATGTCTAACCATAGATAAGTCATGAGCTATAAATAGATAGGTCACACCAAACTCCTTTTGTAAATCTTCTAATAAATTTATAACTTGAGCTTGTATAGAAACGTCTAGTGCTGAGATTGGTTCATCACAAAAAACAAAATCAGGTTTAACTGATAAAGCTCTTGCTATACCAATTCTTTGCCTTTGTCCTCCACTAAACTCATGAGGATATTTTGTAGCACAATCTCTTGATAATCCTACTTTTTCAAGCATTTCATAAACTACTTCTTCTTTTTCTTTGTTTGATAAATCCGTGTGTATATCAAGTGGTTCTTTAATAATATCTTTTACCATCATATTTGGATTTAGTGATGCATAAGGATCTTGGAAAATTGTTTGAATTCTCTTTCTAAAAGATTTTAATTCCTTTTCACTTTTACTCCCTATATCTTCTCCATCAAATAAAATTTTCCCATCTGTCACATCATAAAGTCTTATTAAAGTTCTACCTAAAGTAGATTTTCCACAACCACTTTCTCCAACTAGACCTAAGGTTTCACCCTTTTTTATATAAAAACTTACATCATCTACAGCCTTAACTTCTTTAATATTCTTTTTGATTATTCCATTATTTTGTGCGAAATATTTTTTTAGATTCTTAACTTCAATTAAGTTCATTTTACTCATCCTCACTTACTTTTACACATTTCACCTCATGTGTTTTGCTTAATACCCTTGTGGCTACAGCTTTTTTGCAAGCTTCTTTTCTTTCATCACATCTGTCATAAAAAGGACATCCACTTGGCATATTAAATAAGTTAGGTGGTGTGCCTTGTATTGGTACCAATCTTTCTTTCTCAGAAGTTTTACCCTTTGGTATGGACTTTAAAAGACCTTTTGTATATGGATGTTTTGCATTTTTAAATATTTCATTTACTGTGCCTGTTTCCATGATTTGTCCACCATACATTACAATTACTTTATCACAAGTGTTATAAACTACTCCTAGGTCATGAGTTATTAGTATTGTTGAATTTTCATTTTCTTTATTTAAATTTTTAATTAGTCTTAAAATTTGTGCTTGTATAGTAACATCTAAGGCTGTAGTTGGCTCATCTGCAATTAATAATCTTGGTGATGAACTCATTGCCATAGCTATACAAACTCTTTGTCTCATACCTCCACTAAATTCATGTGGATAATTATCAATTCTTACCTCTGGTGATGGTATTCCTACCATTGTAAGTAAGTCTATGGCTTTTTCTCTAGCTTCTTTTTTCCTAAGTTTTTCATGTCTCATCAAAACTTCACTTATTTGTTTTCCTACTTTTATAAGAGGATTAAGAGCTGTCATTGGATCTTGAAAAACCATTGATATTTTATTTCCTCTTATCTTTCTCATTTCCTTTTCATCCAGCTTGGCTAAATCTTTTCCATCAAATAATATTTCTCCACCTACTACTTTTCCTGGATGACTTATTAAACCCATTATGGATTTTGAAGTTATACTTTTCCCACTTCCACTTTCTCCAACTAATCCAACTATTTCTTTTCTTCCTATATTAAAACTAACATCTCTTAAAGCTTCTACTTCTCCTTTTGGAGTAAAGAAGGATGTTTTTAAGTTTTTCACTTCCAATATATTACTCACTTCTGCCACCTACCTATCATTTGCCTTAGCTTCAAATGTTGATCTTAGTGTATCTCCAATCAAATTAAAACTTAATACTGTTAATAATATAAACATACCAGGGAAAATCGCCATATAAGGAGCTTGTCCTAAGTAAGCTTGGGCATCCTTTAACATACTCCCCCAAGATGCATTTGGTTGTTGAACACCAAGACCTAAGAAACTAAGAGAAGATTCCATAAGTATGGCACTGGCTATATTAATACTAGAGGTAACAATTATAGTAGGCAGTATACTTGGTATTATATGCTTAAAAATTATATTAAAATGACTTTGTCCTACAGACTTCGCATATAATATATACTCTCTTTCTTTTACTGATAATGTCTCTGCTCTAACTACCCTTGCTATGCTCATCCAACCTAATAGTCCAATTACCAAAATTATATTTTGAATTCCTGACCCTAAATATGAATTTATTACTATAATTAAGAAAAATGTTGGTATACACATTAATATATCTATAAATCTAGTTATAAAACTATCTATTTTCCCACCAAAATATCCACTTATAGTTCCTATAATTGTTCCAAAAGCTGTGGAAATTAACATAGATAAAAATCCAACAGTCAATGAAATTCTTCCACCATATAAAGTTCTTGTGAAATAGTCTCTTCCCATATTATCTGTTCCAAATAAATTACTTCCCCCTGGTGATTTAAGTCCACCCACTGGATTTATCTTATTGGGATCAAAAGGACTTAAAAAAGCTAAAATACACGCTACACATAATACACCTATTACAGTAAGTGCTAATAGTGCTAATTTATTGTGTTTAAAATTATTTTTTAATCTTTGTACCATGTGATTCTCCTCCCATTACCCTTTAATTCTTGGATCTATTAATTCGTATAATAGATCTGCCATTAGATTACCTATTATTAATATAAAAGAGGAAAACATAGTAATTCCCATAACCACAGGGTAATCATAGCCAAAGATTGAGTTTATGCCCAGCTGACCCATTCCAGGCCAACCAAAAATTGTCTCTGTTATAAAGGCTCCTGTTACAAGTTGTGGAAGAGACATAGCAAATATTGTTATTACAGGTAATAAGGTGTTTTTTAGTACATGTTTAAATAATATATCTTTAGTAGTTGCACCATAGGCCCTTTGTGTAAGCACATAGTCCTCCCTAAGTTGACTTATAGTGCTCGATCTTATATATCTAGTAAACACACATATATTATAGTAACTAAGAATAATTACAGGCATTACCATATGTTTTAGTAAGTCTACAGTATTTTCTACTCCTGCTGTTCTCATTCCAATACTAGGTAGTAAACCTAATTTTAAAGAAAATGTATATATAAGTATCATTGCAAACCAAAAACTTGGTATTGATATTCCTATATATGAAACAATGTTTAATAATTTATCTATTGTAGAATCTTTTTTATATCCTGTCACAAGTCCAATAGGTATTGCCACCAATATTGATAATACTAAGGCTGTAACTGTTATTAAAAGTGTATTTGGAAGTCTTTCCATAATCACTTGTATAACTGGTCTATGACTAATTAAGGAGTATCCTAAGTTTCCTTGCAATGCATTTATTAGCCACCTAAAATACTGAATAAATATGGGTTTATCCAGCCCCATACTAACTCTAATTCTTTCTATATCATCTGGATTCATTTGGGGTGTTATATAGACTTGTAACGGATCCCCTGGAGCCATTTGCATTAACAGAAATGACACTAATGATATAAAGAATAACATGGGGATTAATCCATATAATCTTTTTATAACTTTAATTTTCATATTGCTCTCCTATTTTCATTGTAAAAAATAGCCCAAAAGATAGGGCTATTTTTCATATCATATTAGCTTTTAACTTTTATACCATTTAAATCTCTAAACATAAATACAGGTGCTAAGTTAGCTCCTGTTGTATCATAGTTCTTATCCACTGCTATTATTGATTTAGGGTAGCTTATTGGGTAAAGTGCTGCATCTTTCGCTAAAATTTGTTGTATTTCTTTGTATAAAGCATGTCTTTTATCATTATCTGTTTCTTTTAAAGCTTCTTTGAATTTCTTATCTATTTCTTTATTAGCATATCCAGACATATTATCACTTCCATCACTTATAAATAATGAAGCATATTCTGCTGGCTCACTTCCCATTACATAACCATTTAAGGCTAAATCAAAACTTGCTTTTTTACCATCAAATAATTCACCATAGAAAGCACTTTTCTCCATTGGTTTTAATTCCACTTCCACTCCAACATCTTTCAAGTTACTTTGTATAACTAAAGCTGTTTTCTCTTGTTGAGTTTTGTGAGTAGAATAAGCTAATTTTAATTTTAGATCACTTACTCCAGCTTCTTTTAATAACTTTTTAGATTTATCTTTGTCTTGCTCATATTTTTCAACATGATCAGTGTAAGACATTGCGTTTGATGCAAATAATGAATAAGCTTTATTTGCATATTCTTCTGATTTATATGCTGCTGTAATTATTTCGTCTTTATTTATAGCATAAGATAAAGCCTGTCTTACCTTACTATCTTTTAAAGTGTCATTTATATTTTGCATAAATATAAGGTTATCAACCATGCCTTCATCAAATTCTATTAATTCAATATTATCTTTTCCTTCAATGTCTGATATTTCATCTGGTTGAACATATTTAGCATTAATTTCTCCATTTTGAAGGGCCATATTAGCAGAGTTGGAATCAGCTATTACCCTATATGTAATAGTTTGTAAATTTCCTTTTTCCCCATAATAATCATCAAATCTTTCTAAAGTTATTAGCTCTCCAGTTTTGTATTCCTTAAATTTGTATGCACCGTTACCTACTGGAGAATTATTCTTTTCACTTTTAGCTAAATCTTTTTCTCCTTCATATATATGCTTAGGTATTATTCTTATATTTCCTAGCATAGTTTCAAATGAAGTAGATACTACGGGTAATTTAAACTTTACTGTAGTGTCATCTATTTTAGTTGCCTCTACTGCTGTATCTTCTATAACAAATTTGCCTCTATTTATTGATGCTTGATTTTCATCTAATATACTTTCCATAGTAAATATTAAATCATCTGCTGTTAAAGCTTCATTATCATGCCATTTCAAACCAGACTTCAATTTAACTGTATATGTTAAAAAATCATCTGATACTTTAACATCCTCTGCTAGATAGAATGTTTTCTCACCCTTCTTATCTACAACATATAATGGGTTGTATAAAGCATTCATCACTGTTAGTGAAACTCTATCATTTGCATAAAGTGGATTTAGATTAACTGCGTCTCCACCTGCTGCTATATTCATTGTTGTTATGCTAGAACTACTAGACGATTCCTGTGATGCAGAACATCCCACACCAAAAACCATAGTCCCCACTAGTCCTAGTGCTAATAATTTTCTTTTTAATTTCATCTTCTTCCTCCCACCATTTTTTATTATCATTTTGATAATTGAATTGTAACATTTTATATTTTTAATTTCAATACTTTTATTATCATTTTGATAATTAAATTGATATAACTTAATTCTAGAACTTATCAACAGCGTAAATAGAACTATAATCTCCTAACATGTAAAAAAAGTCAGGTAGATTAATTTTATCTACCTGACTTTTTTATATATTTTAATATTCTTTAGATTTTATATTTCTTTTGAATGTGTAATAAGTACCTGCATAATAGCACACATATATAAATATCATTAAAATCATGGCTATTACAATGTTAATTACAAAGGCCTTATCACCTATATAAGAATTAATTATATCAGAATTTAAAATATAATAATTAGATATAAATATTACAAAGCCAATTAAAGCTATAAATATGGGAATTACAAAATATATGGATATTTGTTTTAAAATTATTTTATTAATATCATCCTCTTCTACTCCCAACTTTTTAAGTACATTGAATCTGCTACTGTGCTCTATAGAATCAGAAAGTTGCTGAAGGGCAAGAACTGTTAAACTAATCATAAGTAAAACTGTTCCCAAATATATTCCTAAAATCCTCATGGCTAAAGTTGCATTTAAAATATTATTAGTTTCAAAAGATTTCACTCTAGTGTCAATTAAATATTCACTTATATCTTTATTTTTATATTTTTTTGTTAAATTCTCATTATTATTTTTAAACCAATTGTATATATATTTACCTTTAAATTCTATGATTTTCTCAAAATCTACTTCCTTCTTTGTATTAACTAATAAATTAGTACTTGCAAGGGTTAGATTTTCACATAACTTGTCTGGCAATACTATAATATGATCTGATTGAATATTGTAAATTCCCTCTCCAAAGGACTCTGTGTAATAGCCAGTATTACTAATATTTAATTTTTTCCCATCTACATTTATAACTGAATTTTTCTTTATGGATTTTTTTATATCATCTTCCTTTATGATTTTTTGCCACTGAGTAGTAAATTCATTATCTTTTAGGGAAATCTCCTTATAACCTAACATACTTCTTAACTTATTGAAATCACTTAGTTTCACTGCAACTACAGGTATATTGTCCACATCTCTTATATAAAAATCTTCTTTATTCAAAAAGTATTTTTCCACCTGACAGTACTCTTCAACACCATAATTATTATCATTTAAGTATTTTATAACTTCATCATAATTTATTTTAGGTATGTCCTTAATATCCTTTAAACTTGTATTTTCATCAAGTCTATAACTATATTCATTTCTCACATCTATATCAAAAGGTACTCTATAGTCCAAATATCCTATGCTCCATTGACTCATTACAAGAGTTAGCATAAAACTAATAGCTGCCCCTAAAAAAGTAATACAAATAGTACCCATTAGGATTGGAGCTGTTTTTATTTTTGATACTATACCTCCTATTAAAAAAAGATTTGTATTTTCGTATTTAAAATTAATGCATCTCTCTTTTATAAAAATCATTATATATGCTATAGAATAAAAAAGTAGGTATGTAGCTACTATAAAACTTACTAGGGATATTACTTGGAATATCAATCCGTTTTTATAATCCAACGCTGAGTATCCCTTATTGTTAATAAGTTTATAAGTACAGTATCCTCCCACACTATATAAAATCACTGACAGTCCAAATATTATTGCATAAAACTTACCACTTCTTTTAAATTGAAACTCTGTTTTCTTCTCCATGTTCATCATATTAATCAGCTTTAATTTTCTCAAAACTCTAATATTGTAAACTCCAATTATACAAAACATGGATATGAAAAATATAAATGTTATAACCACAGTATCCATATACAACCTAAAGTTAAATACTACCTCTTGTTTTGCTGTAACTAAAACTATTGCCGTTACTACTTGTGAAAACAAAGTCCCTATGCATATTCCACATATTATAGCCATTATCCCAACTATTAACGTTTCAATAAAAAACATTAAAGCCACACTTTTTTGTTCACTTCCAAGTAATATATATGTAGCAAATTCTCTTTGTCTTCTTTTCATCATATATTTATTTACATAACCAACTAGGATTATCAAAACTCCTGTTATTACATAAGTTGAATATTTTAATATAGCTTTTAAAACCTCAAATTTATAGGACTTTTCTGTTATAAGTTCATAACTTGAACTTGATAAAGACATAAAAGCATAAAATAAACTTACACATAAAGTTATAGTTATAAAATATATTAAGTAGTCTTTAATTGATTTTTTTGCATTTCCCAGTGCTAATTTAACGTACATCCCTAACGTCACCACCTAACAATGCAACCACATCTAATATTTGATTGAAGAACTGCTTACGACTATTTTTACCTTTTATTAGCTCAGTAAAAATCTTTCCATCTTTAATAAATAAAATCCTATCACAATAACTTGCTGTAAATGAATCATGAGTTACCATTAATATTGTAGCTCCTAAGTCTTTATTCATATTTGAAATCATCTCTATAAGCATTTGTGCTGACCTAGAATCTAGGGCCCCTGTTGGCTCATCAGCTAAAATAATCTTTGGATTTGTTATTAATGCTCTTGCACAAGCAGTTCTTTGTTTTTGCCCTCCAGATACTTCGTAAGGATATTTTGAAAGTAAATCTTCAATTTCCAATTCTTTTGCCACATTTAGAACTTTTTCATCTATTTCTGTTTTTTTAGTTCTATTAATTGTAAGGGCCAGTGCAATATTTTCATGTATAGTTAAAGTATCTAATAAATTAAAATCTTGAAAAATAAATCCTAAATTTTCTCTTCTAAACTTTGCTATCTTCTTTGGAGTTATTTCTGTTAAGTCTTGCTTATCTAAATAAATATGACCAGAACTAACTTCATCTATAGTGGAAATGGTATTTAACAATGTTGTCTTTCCCGATCCTGATGGACCCATAACCCCTATAAATTCTCCCCTTTCCACGTTAAAACTTATATCATCTATCGCCTTAACTATATTTCCTTTGTTACCATAATATTTTTCTATGTTTTCTATTTTTAGTATTTCACTCATCAATATCACCTCCCCTTTATCTTACCTTATTTTCTTATTAGCTGATTCGATGTAATGTTACTTTAAAGTTACGATGTTGTCACCTAGTGGTCTATGGCATTAAAAAAAGGAACTTAAGTAAGATCCTTTTTTTCAAACTTACAAAAGCTTCCCTTTGGAAAAGTAATAATAACTTTTGTATATTTATTTTCTTTAGAGCTTATGCATATTAATAGCCCCAGTTTATCACATAGTTTCTTACACAAATACAGTCCTATTCCTGTTGATTTAGTATTTGTTCGTCCTTTATTTCCTGTAAATCCTTTTTCAAATACACGATTTATTTCATTTTCTGGTATTCCTATACCATTATCTTCTATAATTAGTTGTGTTCCATTTTTAATATCCTTAGCGTATATTTTTATAATAGGCGATTCATTTTTTCTGTATTTTGCAGAGTTAACTAGAATTTGATTTATTATAAACTCTAACCACTTGCTATCACAATAAATGCTTTTATTTGTATTTTCAGTTTCAATATCTATACTGTTTAAAATCAATAGTTGCTTGTTTTTTATAATAACCCTATTTACACATTCTTCTAAAGATATTTCTTTAATAAGATAATCTTTTTCCACATCTTCACTTCTTGCATAAAATAAAGCTTGCTCAACATAAGCATCTATATTTTCTAATTGTTGTAGTACTGCTCTAGAAGTAGCTGTTTTATTGTTTTCTTCTATTAATTTAATAGATGATATGGGTGTTTTAACTTCGTGTATCCACTGTTCTATATATTCTTTATAATCTTTACGTTGTTTTTGTATTTTATTAATTTCTTCTCTCATGGACTTGCTAGATTTTTTTAACAAATAATAATATGGAACAGCATCCACATAGGGAGGTACATCTATAATCTCACTAATTAAATATTTCTTATCTAGATTATTTGTACACTTTAAAACTTCATTGAAATAATCATTTCTTTTTTTATATTCAAAAGTAAAAAATAATGTAAGTACTATAATCCAAGAAATTACAATAATTTTTACACTTTCAAAAGTATTTCCAATACTAAACAAGAAAACAACAAGTGTTATTAATGAGATAAGATTTATAAATATTACGCTAATTTTATTTTTTAAGTATTCTTTTAAACTCATATTATGTATCCCTGGCCTCTTTTAGTTTTTATAAAATCACTTAGGCCAATCTCTTCTATCTTATTTCTTATTCTTGTTATATTAACAGTCAAAGTATTATCATTTACAAATAAAGAACTATCCCATAAATATTCCATAATATCTACTCTAGACACTATCTTTCCTTTGTTATTAAGTAAATAGTGCAAAATCTTCAACTCATTTTTAGTAAGCTCCACAGTCATTCCATCATGTTCTAAAGTACTTGATAATATGTTAAGCTTTAACCCCTTATATTTTATAATATCCATGGATTTATCATTGGGATAAGCTCTTTTTAACAAGGAAGATATTCTAACTAAAAGTATTTGGGTGTTATATGGCTTTGTTATAAAGTCATCTCCCCCCAGGGTAATTCCCATAAGTTCATCCACATTTGTATCTCTGCTTGTAATAAATATAATTGGCACCTTTGAAAAACTTCTTATCTCTGTACAAATTTTAAATCCATCTTCATTTGGCAAGTTTATATCTAATAATATTAAATCTGGGTTATTATTTTCCACTTGGGAAGATATATTATTAAATTCTTTTATTTTTGTTACTAAATAACCATTATTAAATAACATATTCCCCAGTTCATTTTGTAGTTGTTCATTGTCGTCTATTATCATTATGTTAAACATATTTAATATCCCCCCTTTAAATTTTTATACTAATATATTACTTCTTATTTTGTTAAAAATAAAGTCCTCTCTTAATACATACTCTTTTTTGACAATAATTCTTTATCGCAAAAACAGCCAAATATATTCTTTATTTTTGTCTTCTTATGTAACTTTTTGTAGCCTTAATTAATAATATAAATTAGTAGATTAATAAATCTATTAATTTATATAAAAAAGGGTGATCTTTATATGGCTATTTTTAAAATGTCTGAATTATCTGTTACAGCTCCTGCTGAAGGAAGCGCTGGTGTGATTATAGCATCCAATCCAACATTAACTGATGAAACTTATTCTTTAGCTAGTGGTACTGTTGCAGATAGTAGTGTTCCTATTGAGGGTGCAGCTGTAGTACTGGTAGAAATAACTACTACTCCAGCTAGTTCTACAAATGTTGCTATTGCTTATACTAATGCAGATGGCAAATTTGGTATTCCTTATGAATTCAGCACAGATGCTGGGACAACTTATCAACTAGATGTTTATACTCCAAACACATTATCTTAATAACTTCTAATTATGGTTAATAATATGGAGGTAGCTTAAGTCTATGGAAACAAAAATAATTGATGGAAAAGAATATACTAAAGTTGGTATAAAGGAATTAAGTATAAATGGTGAAAAAAGTGAGAATTCATTTTCTTCAAATGATATTGATAATAAAGGTGAAATTTCTTTTAATATTCAAATTGATTATGATGTAGAAAATAATCCAACTTCTTCCACCACAGACTCCTCAGATAATAAATCAAAATAATTAAAAATCATGGATTAGGCTTTTATAGCCTAATCCACGATAATAGGAGTTGCTATGAGTTATAAAGTAATAACTTGCACAATAAAAAAAAATGAGATTAAGGATAACGTCTTAATAAATAAAATATTTATTTTAGAAAAGGAGATAAATTCAGTAATAATTGGTACTGTTACAAATAAGGAAGGTAAAGTTATTAAGGGATGTGCCGTTGTTTTACAGGAGTATAGTAGCCAAGAAGGTCAAATCATAGATAAAAGTATTGTATATACAAATGAGGAAGGATATTTTGGCTTTTCTCTAGTCTTAAGAAAAGATAAAAATTATAGAATAATTGTTTACGCCCCAAATAATCTGATTTAATGGAGAATTGTATATGGGAACTTTTAAAGATACTATGAATGTAAGAATTAATCAAGGCGAATTAGTTAGCAAAGTATCTGTGTTAAAAAGACAGATGGGTTCCGTAGTTATAGGTACTGTTTTATTTAGTAATCATAGACCTGTAAATGGTGCTGCTGCTGTTTTATCCTACATCGATCCAAAAACTAATGAAACAATTCCATTATCTTTCACATTTACTGATAGAAATGGTCAATTTATATTCGCTTTGAAAAATACATGTTGGGACTATGTTATAAATATAGTCTACAATGAGGAAGCATAATTGTTATGAAATTCACGTAAAAAGAGTAAGGCTACATACCTTACTCTTTTTAGTTATTTTAATATTTGTAGTGTTATTGTTTTAACTCCCCAGTTTCTGCAAGCAGACTGTGAATTCATATATATATCTACTTTATTTCCTTTTATTCCACCACCACAATCTTCAGCAGTGAAAACTTTATCTAATTCTTTTATATAAACTTTAGTTCCATAAGGAATTACCTTTGGGTCTACAGCTAATGTTCCATATTTTGCTTTTGTTCCTGTTGCTGTGTATCCTCCTCCTGTATATGCATAAGCTTTAACAGTAAGTTTTCTTGCAACATTTATTGATGATCCCGAATTTGATGAACTTGATGAACTTGTTTTATTTATATAGTTCTTGTGAGACCATCCAACTTGATTACCATCAAATTGTATTTTGTTCCAATCACCTGAAGAAGATAATACTTTTACCTTTTCTCCCTTGCTAAGTTTATCTACAACTTTGTACTTTTTTGATGCCCCGCTTCTAACGTTTACATTAGATTTTACTGAAGCATTTGTAGTAGTTAAGTATTTTTTACTAGACCATCCAGTTTTATTACCAGATAGTTGTACTTTGTACCATCCACTTTTTGAAGATAATACTTTTACTGCTTTACCTTTTTTAAGTTTATCTATTGATTTATATTTAGTTGATGCTCCACTTCTAACATTTACACTTCCTGTTGCCATTATATAAGTAGTAGCTGCATCAACATTTATAGGCTTAGCTATGCCTACCATTATCGCCAATGACGATAAAAGTGCTGTCACTTTTAAAGTTTTTTTGAACATACGTCTTCCCCCTATATTAATCTTCAGGACTCTATTTTACATAAAAAATTATTTCTGTCTCTGTTTTCTTTTAACTTTATATATGTATTATATTACATTTCTGTAACTTTTTAAAGGGGTTAACAGTAAAAAATTTACAAATAAGTAACATCATTGAATAAATGTTCTTATTTTCCAAACCTACACACCAGTGTTTTCAATTCATTCACTTAGCAACAGTTTTTTTCAAAAAAATTTCTCTTTTTACCACTTTGTAACCTTTTAGTCAGTGTGTAATTTGCATTTTTTGTATCAAAATTATAAATAGCTAGACCGAAATATTTCATATTTCAATCTAGCTATTTTATCTATATATTTAATTATTTTTGTCTACAATATTCATCAATAGAATCAGCAACTTTTTTACCATGAGCCACAGCTTCTACTACTGTTCTTGCTCCTGTAACCACATCACCAGATGCAAAAACGCCTTGTTTTGTTGTGTGTCCAATATCATCTATAACAAGCAAACCATGTCTATTTGTTTCTAGATTTTCTGTGTTTGAAACAATATTGTTTTTTGGACTTTGACTAACAGCAATTATTACAGAGTCTGCTTCCATTAGCTTTTCTGAATTTTCCACATTGACCATCTTAGTTTTTCCATCTTCCTCAACAAACTTTGTATCAATAAATACAACACCTTCATCTACTATTTCCACAGGAGACTTAAATAATTCAAATTTAACTCCTTCTTCTTTTGCATCTTCTATTTCTGCATTTGTAGCTGTCATATGCTCAAAGTCTTTTCTATAAACAACAGTAACTTCTTTTGCACCATAGTACTTTGCAGTTCTTGCTGCATCCATTGCCACATTTCCAGCTCCTATAATTATAACTTTGTCACCTAATCTAAATGACTTTGGTGATTTTAGGTAGTTAATAGCATAGTGAACGTCACCTAAACTTTCACCTTTTATTCTAAGTGGTTTTGGATTCCATACTCCAGTACCTATAAATATTGCCTTGTATCCATCTTCTAACAATTTGTCTATTGTTAAAACTGGTCCAACTAAAGCATTATATCTAATTTTCACATTTAAATCTAAAAGTCTTTTTTCTATATTATCTAATACTTCTCTTGATAATCTAAAATCAGGTATTCCATATCTAAGCACTCCACCTATGGCTTCGTTTTTTTCAAATATAGTGATTTTGTATCCTCTTTTAGCTAAGTTAAATGCTAAAGTAATTCCTGCAGGTCCTGAACCTACAATTGCTATTCTATCTTCCAGTTTTTTGTGTTGTGTAAATCTTGCATTTTTTAAATATTCACTAGATATATGAGTCTCTAGCTCATGAAACTTCACTGGTTTATCCTTTATTCCTTTAATACAATTGCCTAAACATTGATCTTCATGAGGGCATATAACTCCACACACTGCTGATAGGGGATTATTCTCAAATAAGATTCGCCCAGCTTCCTCTATATTACCAGCTTTATAAAGGTCTATTATTTCTGGAATTGGCGTTTCCACAGGACAATTTGCCTTACATCTTGGCTTTTTACAATTTAAACATCTGCTTACTTCTTCTTGCAGTTCATTTATGTCTATTTTTCTCATAACCATCCTCCTGATGAATTTTGTGTATGTAAAACTTCTCTTATTTATTTTACTTGTATTATTCTTATTTTGCAAAAAATAAAAAAAATAAATACCCTCTTTTTCACATATCTATTAAGATACCCATATTATTTTACCCAAAACACTAATGTACAATAGTAAAAGCTACCCAAAATTACCTCTGGGTAGCTTTTTTTTTAATGTATTAGTAAAAATATAATAAACTTATAACAGTTGATCTAGCCCTTGTTTTAAATCATCTATAATGTCTTTTACATCCTCCAAGCCAACAGAAATTCTAACTAAACCGTCACTTATTCCTGCTGCTTCTCTTTCTTCCTTAGAATATGGAGAATGTGTCATAGAGGCTGCATGTTCCACTAGAGTTTCTGCATCTCCTAAACTTACTGCTAATATACAAAGATGAAGACTGTTCATTAATTTTTTACCAGCTTCTACTCCACCTTTTACTTCAAATGCCATTATTCCTCCGAACTGACTCATTTGCTTTTTAGCTAATTCATGACCTTCAAAACTTTCAAGTCCTGGGTAGTAAACCTTCTCTACTGCAGGGTGTGATTCTAAGAATTTTGCAACTTCCATAGCATTGGAACAATGTCTATCCATTCTTATTTGAAGTGTTTTCATTCCTCTTATCATTAAAAAGGCATCATTAGGACTTAAAACACTTCCTGTCATATCTTTTATACCAAACATTTTCACTTGAGTTATATAGTCTTCTCTACCCACAACTATACCTGCTATAACATCACCATGTCCATTTATATATTTTGTTGCAGAATGAACCACTATGTCCGCTCCAAGTTCAAGTGGTCTTTGTAAATAAGGTGAACAGAAAGTATTGTCCACCATAACCTGGCATCCCTCTACTTCATGAGCAATCTTACTTACTGCTTCTATATCTGTAATTAACATAGTTGGATTTGCTGGAGTTTCTAGATAAACTACCTTTGTATTTTTCTTCATTGCTTTTCTAATATTTTCTGGATCTGTAACATCAACAAAATCAACTTCCACACCATATCTCGTTAATCCATGATTAAGTAGTGCGAAAGTACATCCATATAAAGTGTTTGATGCTACCACATGATCTCCTGCTTTCAAAAGCGTCCATAAAGCTGAAGATATAGCTCCCATTCCTGAAGACATGGCAGCAGCCGCCTGCCCACCTTCTAGCATGGCTATTTTGTCTTCTAAAACCTTTGTTGTTGGATTCCCAAGTCGTGAATAAATATATCCCCCTTCTTCTCCTGCAAATCTTTTACCACCTTGCTCGGCAGAGTCAAAATAAAATGTTGAAGTCTGATAGATTGGAGTTGCTAATGTTCCTGGTGTGTTTTCTATAGTTCCTGCATGAATTGCCTTAGTTGCAAAGCCCATTTCTTTTAACGAATCATTGTTCATAATGAAGTACCCCCTAATTTTTTCAATAAAAGTTTTATGTTAAAATTAATTATTATGTACTTATCTTAATTATATTTCTTTACATATTTTCATACAACTGAATCTTAACAATTTTGCTATTTTATTCATATATATTAATACTATTTTTATACAATCACAAAAAACTAGCGCTAACTTATAAAATATAAGTTAACGCTAACCCTTATTTATTTTTTCTATTAACTGTAAATTTGATTAAATTAGCAACAATCGTCGTCTAAAAATCCACCACAACTTACTGTTATTAATAATAATATTAAGAATGGTATCCAAGCACAAATATCTATTTCTGCCCAGCAATCTTGGAATGCTAAGAATAAGAAGAATAATACTATTATCCACCATCCTCCAAACATTCCATCATCGCATCCACAGCCACCAAATAGTCTATCTAACATTATTTTGTCCCCCTACTTATTATGATTTATTAGTTGATTAGTCTAGAAGCAGTCACCACAACTGCAAAGTATTAATAGTATGATTAAGAATGGTATCCAATCCATTATATTTATATCACACCAAGAATCTCCAAAAGCTAAGAATAAGAAGAATAATACTATTATCCACCAAGCTCCTGCTCCAAAGAATCCATCATCTCCAAATAATCTGTCTAACATTGTTGTATACCTCCTGTTGATATATATTTTTATTATATTCCTCGAGCTCTCGCTCTTAACATATAATATGCAAATTTAATTATTTGTGATAATCTTTTTATCTTTGACTTAATAAATATTTTTTATATTTTTATTAACACTTTTAATTTACGATGAACTACTGCAAAAGATCTTTATATATATGCAGTAGTCCACCTTAAACTAGGTATTACTTTTACTCTTTAGTTAGCAATTGCAATCGTAGTCCACATCATTTTCCATACAGCTACAATCATTATCACTAACACCACAAGAGCAAACAATTAGTAGTAAAATCAAAAATGGGATCCAGTCTGTTATACAGATCTCAGCCCAGCATTCTTGAAAAGCTAAAAATAAAAAGAATAGGACTATTATCCACCAGCCTGTTCCTCCCAAACCTTCAAACATTCTAGTCAAACTACTATTCATTGTAATTACCTCCCTTTACCATAAAAGAGTTTACCTAGCTTATGTAAGTACACTAGATGACAATTGGCAAAACACTTCTATTATATAATATGTTTAAAAAATAAAAGTGTTACCTATAATCTTAAAAAGTTAAAATTCCCTTTAAATTTACATAGGAAATAGGCTTTATATATGATAAAATACTTAAAACAAACTTTAACTTGGAGGGATTAAGATACTAACATTAGATAAATTCATGAGAATATTTTTAAAAAAATATTTAGTTAAATACAATGATATTACTGATGAAATTACAATAGATGCAAGAACTGAGGATCAATATAACTCTGACAAAAAATTGCAATACAACGTACCCATTATTAATAAAATTCAATATGATTTTCTTCACAAATATTTAATTATTGCGGAGATAGTAATAATCTATGGTTTGTTAAAAAATATAAAAAAGATAAAATTAGAATTATTAAAAATATCTAATAACAAAAAATTAAAAATTGTTATCGCCTGTTCAAAAGGGAGACTTAGAAGCCCTACTCTATGGGCATACGCAAAGTATCTTGGTATAGATGCAAAAGTTTTAGATGGCGGAATAGCTTCCATTAAATCAAATGAATGTCTTATGTAAAAATTAAAGCTATGAATTGAAAATTTATATTTCCAATTCATAGCTTTTGCTTATTTAGCAACAGCAGTCATCTTCTTGTAGGAAGAATAGTAACATTACGATTAATATTATCCATATTATTGCTGAGTCTTCACAGAATATGAACTCTAGTAAATCGTCTCCAACCATAAATATTAAAAATATAACTATTAATGGTAATAAAAATCCTCCACCGCAACCACAATCAAAACCGCCAAATAATCTAGAAAGATTTGTATTTTCTGACATAATATCTTCTCCTTTTTTGATATTTAATAAGCTTCTTGCTTATTACTTTAAAATATGATTTTATTGGCTATTTTGTTACAGTTTTTCGCCAAAATATTAATTTTACAAAATTAATATTTTTCTATTTTAATAATCATCTACACAAAAAAGGCTACTTACTTAAGAGAGGTCACTGAAAAACTTGGTGACTTTCTATTTTGTAACTACTAAATCATAAATATTCATAATTGTATAATTAAAGAATTGAAAGATAAGTAAATATGAAAGCACTCTAAATAACCTCTATACAGAAATATAAAATCATACCTCTGCATAGAGGCTCTTTAGTAAGATTAACTTTGCCTCTAATTACTCTATTATTTCAAAAGTTAATGGAGTACCTTTTTTCGTATCTTGTTTTATTTTTTTGCCTAAAATATAATTGTAATACTTAGGATGCATTCCAAATCCTGGTCTAATAGATTTTACATTCTCTTGCGTTATAATTTCTCCTGCTTTTATATCCTTTACTATGAATAAAGATCTAGAGAATTCTCTGTTTTTCTTTTTCTTTTCAGTCAGCTCATAATCTACTGTACCCAGAGCTTTTTCAACTTTTCTAATAGAATCCACCATTTTTTTAAATTCTTCTGGCTCCATGGAAAATCCTGCATCTGGTCCTCCCATATTTCTATCTAGTATAAAATGTTTTTCTATTACTTTTCCTCCCAAAGCTACTGCTGTTATTGGTACTTCCATTTCCATGCTATGATCAGACAACCCTGATATAACATTAAATCTCTCTTTTAAATCTAATATTGTTAATAAATTAGAATCTTCCAATTTTGCAGGATATGATGAAGTACATTTTAATAAAATTATTTCTTCATTTCCTGCTTTTTTGCATGTTTCAACAGCCAATTCTATATCTTCCAATGTAGCTATTCCTGTAGATATTATCATTGGTTTTTTCTTTGATGCTATATATTCTATAAGAGGTATATCTGTTATTTCAAAAGATGCTACTTTGTATACATCCACTTTTAATTCTTCTAAAAAATCAGTAGCAGTTTTATCAAAAGGTGTAGAAAAAAATATTAAGCCTAAACTTTGGGCATAATCCTTCAATTCTTTGTGCCACTGCCAAGGTGTGTATGCCTTTTCATATAATTTATATAAAGTTGTTCCATCCCACACAGTTCCTTGTTTTATTTGAAAGTATTCATTATCACAATCTATAGTCATTGTATCTGGAGTATAAGTTTGCAGTTTTATTGCATCTGCTCCACTTTCTTTAGCTGCTTTTATAGTTTGTTTTGCAATATCTATATTTTGATTATGGTTTGCTGATAATTCGGCTATTATAAAACATGGTGAATTTTCATTTATTATTCTTGTTCCAATTTTAATATCCATATTTTCCTCCATATATTTATAACTTATAATTTAAAATTTCATCTACTATGTTAATTACACCTTTTCTTCCCACGTTCTGGATACATTTTTTACTCATATCTTCTCTTTTTGATTTGTTATTAATTAAATATAATAAGTTATTATATATCTGTTGCTCTTCCACTTCATTAAAATTACCTAGATTAATCATCATTCCGAGCTCTTTTGTTTTTCTTCCTATATTTTCTTGATTATCTGCCTGACATATTAGTATGGTAGGTATACCAAGTACGCCCAACTCATAAGTAGTGGTACCTGCTGCGGAAACTGCCACATCATTTTTTTTCATAATGTCTTTTACACCCTTCGGATTATTTATTAGATTAATATTTGAATTGATTAAGGATAAATTTTTTATAGTCTGCATATTTTTAAATTGTGGTCCTACTATAACATTTATTTGTTTATCTATTTTTGATATGCTTTTTAATACTGTTGGAGTGTAGTTGTTTATATCACATCCTCCCATTGTTACTAGAACATTTTCAACCCTATCTTTAATTATAATTGGTGATTCTTTTGTAAACTCTTCTCTTAATATGGCATAGTCACAACCTAACAACAATTTTGTATTTGGATTTATTAATTTGTATTTTAAATCTTTTGCATATATATTTGCATTTAAAATAATATGGCTAGGGTAATGGTATAAATTATTATCATCTATGGATACTAATAAATTTGTATTATAATAAATTTCTTCTAAGTATTCATTACTTATCCAGTATGAATCTATCAATATCATATCTAGTTTTAAATTTTTAATAATATCACATACTACTTTAGCCTCATCTTTTAGATTTTGACTTTTTATTATTTCATATTTCACTTTATTTTTATTTAATATTTCAATTAGTTTTTCATCATATTTTACTAAAAATATAACTTCTATATTTCTTCTTATAAATTCTTTTGCTATAACTAAACATCTCATAATGTGACCCATGCCAGTTTGACTGTTTCCATCAGCTCTTATTCCTATTCTTTTCATAACTAACCTCAATTAAAATTTGATTTATATATATATTCTATAAAATCATCATGTTTAATTTTTTCATAGCCAGCTTTTTCAAAGGCCTTCATAGATGCTATATTTTCTTTTTTTACATATCCTATTAAATTCACCTTAGTAATTTCCAATTTAATCAGTTGTAATATCTCTGTACCTATGCCTTGACCTCTATAATTTTCATCTATGCTGTAATCAATAAATCCATTATTATCACTTATGTTTACCCTTATTTGACCAACTTCATCATTATCTTTTAATACTATAAATATATGAGTATTTTCATCATTCATTTTATTTTTATACCATTTAATATGACTTTCCAAATCTATATCATTGGGAGAAAAAGAATTTTTTCTAACCTGACTGTCATTTGCCCACTTATATAACAAATTGCAATCTTCATAATTTGCAGATCTTAGCCTTATCATTTTTTTTACTCCTTTATATGTTTTTGCTTTATACTATTATTTATAAAATACAAATCAGGATTATTTTCCATAACTTCAATAACTTCTTTTAGATAAAAATTATTTTCTCCAAAGTATAAATTTTTGTATATTTCTTTTATTAATTTTAGATCTTCCTCCGTATCTAAAGTAAATCTATATTTGGAATAATCTATATTGTTTTTATAATAAAATATTTGGGTAGTATTTTCGTAAATATAAGGAGTAACATGCTCCAGTTGGTATGACTCTTTTGCATTTTCTTTTGCCTCTTTTAAAGCTTCATAGGAGAATATTTCTGTATCTAATCCCCTTGGATAAGTTCTTTTGCTATTATCAGCACATGCATTTGTAACCACTTCATAATTATTATTAATATAAAACTCTATCATTTCATCAACTACTTTAGGGTCTATTAGTGGACAGTCAGAAGTTATTCTAATTATAATATCTGATTTATTAAGTGTTGCTGCCTCATAATATCTATCTAGCACATTGTCTTCACTACCCCTAAAATATTTACATCCTATTTTTTCCACTTCCTTTACTATTAAATCATCTTTTTCCAGATTTGTTGTAGCTATTATTATGTCGTCAATATTTTTACATTGTCTAACTCTATCTATAACATGATGTAAAACAGTTTTACCATTAATATTCATTAATACTTTTCCTGGTAAACGAGTGGAACCCATTCTTGCTTGTATTATAACTGTTATTTTTTTCTTCATATTTTATACACCCCAAATATTATTTCTTTATTATTCTTACAACTTCAAAAACTTCTGCATATTCACAGTTTATAATGCTACCCCATTTTTTAGCTGTATATAATAAATTGTCTAAGGATCTTGGGTGAGGTCTTTCTCTTAATTCACCTGTATATTGTTTCATTGCTTCTAATTTGTATCCCATAAATCCAGTTACATCTACAAAATAATTAGGATTAAATTTATACTTATCTATAAAACTCCACTCTGTAGATGACACTGTTTCAAAACAATAAATTTCTCTTACAATTTCATCTGATATAGGTCTTGTTCCTGTTATTACAGCTTCATAAGTTACTTTATGATCCACATTTAAGTCTCCATGATGATGAGTATATATAATATCAGGCTTTATTTTATCAACATATTTTTCAATTATTTTTACAATATGAAGTAAATCATAACTATCAAATCTATTATCTCTCAAATTTGCTGTATATACATTTTTATAACCTATTATTTTTCCTGCTTTAATTGTATCTTCTTGCAATTGATTTAATTTATCTGCATCATAATTTTCCCTATTATCATATCTGGAGGTTACACCTTCTCCTAGTATTAATGCTTCACATTCATCTCCATTTTCCACATGTTTTCTTATTGTAGCTCCCACACCTAGTATTTCATCATCTGGATGTGCTGCTATTACAAGTACTTTGCTCAATTAATCTTCCTCCTTTTCAATTTCCACTGTTGCCACAATTTTATTGTATTTTAAACTAGCTCTAGAAAATTTTATTTTATAGTCGCCAAATTTTATAAACGCATTTGGATATCCTTCTCCATCCACCATTCTTATATAATTGTATATTTTATCTAAGTCAAACTCTGGCTTTAGTTCATTATCTTTTTGTGAAAGTCTTTGAAATGTTTCTATTGTTCCTTCTTGAGGTATAGGAGTTGGTCTATTATTTACTATATGGGGAATCATTTTATCAAATATAATACGAGATGCTCTTACAAATATTTCTTCTGCACTTCCATATAAATCTAAAGGTTCTTTTAAGTAAATATTTCCTGTATCTATACCACCATCTACTCTAAGTGCTGAAATTTTTGTATGTTTAATATTCCTTGAAATAAGATTTTGAAGTGGACTTCCTCCTCTTCCATAAGGTAGGTCTGTCATATGAAATACAATACATTCATAATCTTCATAAATCTCCTTTGGTATTAACCATGACCAATGAGGTAAAAAAATTATATCTGGATTAAAATTTTTAATATTTTCTAAAGTAAAATCATTATTTTCTGTTATAATTTCTATATTGTACTGTGGATTTTGTGATTTATATATAATTGCATTTGATTTATTCCACTCTTTAGTCGTTACAATTAATATATTCATAGAAATTACCACCTTTATTTTTTATAATAGTTTAGAACCTTATTCACTGCTAATACTACATCTTGTAAATCTTTATCACTCATATTTGCATGTAGTGGTAAAGTAATCATTTTATTATATAAATCTTCTGCATTAGGACATAAGCCTTCTTCATACCCCAGTTTTTTGTAATAAGGTTGTAAATACACTGGCAAGTAATGAACATTAACTCCTATATTTTCACCTTGTAAAGCTTCAAATATTTCTTTTCTTCCTACTTTAAATTTTTCTAACTCTATTTTTATAATATATAAATGGCGAGCAGTATCAGAAAAATCTTCTTCTTTTTGAATAATAATTCCATCTATTTTTGATAATTCTTCATTATACATTTTTACTAATTCTTTTCTTCTCTCTATAAATTTATCTAATTTCTTTAACTGACTTATACCAAGGGCACATTGTATATCTGTGATTCTATAGTTATAGCCTAAATCAATTTGTTCATAGTACCAAGGACCCTTTTCTTTATTAACCAAAAACTCTTTTTCTCTAGTAATTCCATGAGTTCTAAATAATACTAACTTATCATAAAGTTCTTTTGAGTTAGTTGTAATCACTCCACCTTCTCCAGTAGTTATGGTTTTTACTGGATGAAAACTAAATTCTGTCATATCTGATATGTTTCCAACTTTTTCACCTTTATATTTTGTTCCTATTGCATGAGCTGCATCTTCAATTATTATTAAATTGTACTTATCTGCTATTTTTTTAATTTCATCTAAATCCACTGCTTGACCAGTAAAATCTACAGGTATTATTGCCTTAGTTTTGCTAGTTATTTTCTTTTCTATTTCTTGTGGATCTATATTATAAGTAAATGGATTAATATCAGCAAATACAGGTTTTCCACCACAATATAAAACACAATTAGCTGAAGCTGCAAATGTCATAGGAGTAGTTATAACTTCATCTCCTTTCTTAATCCCTGCTGCATAACAAGCTGCATGCAATGCAGCTGTACCATTTGATACAGCTACAGCATATTTGCAACCTACATAACTAGCCACCATTTCTTCAAATTGTTTTACATTTGGACCCGTAGTTAAATAATTGCCTTTTAGCACATTAACCACTAAATTAATATCATCATCATCTATAACCTGACGTCCATAAGATAAGTATTCCTTTCTTACTGGAGTGCCACCATTTATAGCTAGTTCATCTTTCATCTTGTATCCTCCTTTCTTTATTTTTAGTCCATTTTTTTAATAATTTTTGCAGGTACTCCTCCAACAATACAGTAGTCTGGAACATCTTTAGTAACTACTGCCCCAGCACCTACTATACTGTTTTTTCCAATGGTTACACCCTTTAATATTGTAGCCCCTCTTCCAATCCAAGAGCCTTCTTTTATTACTACACCTTCCTCAGAGTCTCCTTGGTGGAGAATTGGCTTATTTATATCTTTATAATTATGATTATTAACTGTTATAAATACATCTGGTGCAATTAATACATCATTTCCTATAATAATTTTAGACTTTTTACCTGCATGTAACTGTGTTCCTGATCTTAATACAAGATTATTTCCCAAGTGAATATTATTTCCATTTACAATTGTTACATATGGTCTTACCTGTACGTTTTCTCCCAATTGTCCAATATTTCTCTTTACTAGCATCTTGTTTAGAGACTTTATATGAAGCATCCAGTGTTTTAATAATATATCTGGACCAAATCTATATTTTTTTAATATACTCATATTTATTACATCCTTTTTATATATAAAATATAATTATGTCTTATATATTCCTAATCTATTCATTTCATATCTTAACTGCTCTACACTTAACCACTGAGTATTTGTTCCTGAGCTATACTCAAATCCAACTGGTATAAGTTTTCCTCCTTCAGTAAAATAATTTTCTTTATTCCACCAGTCTAGTTGAGGATATATTATATAATGATTTTCATATTCATAAGTAGTTCTAGAATCATCCTTTGTTATCATTACTTCATGTAATTTTTCGCCTTCTCTAATTCCTATATTCCTAAGTCCACATCCTGGTAACATAGCCTCTGCTAAATCTACTATTTTAAATGATGGTATTTTAGATATATATGTTTCTCCTCCTTTTGATTCTTCTAATGCTTTTAAAACTAATTTAATTCCATCCTCCAAACTAATCCAAAATCTAGTCATATTAAAATCTGTAATTGGCAATTCTTTTATGTTTTGTTCTATAAGATTCTTAAAGAAAGGAATAACAGAACCTCTACTTCCACATACATTTCCGTATCTTACTATAGAAAATACTGTTCCTTTTTCTTCTGAATAACCATTGGCTGAAATAAATAATTTATCTGATACTAATTTTGTTCCTCCATAGAGATTTATAGGGTTAACAGCTTTATCCGTTGATAAGGCTATTACTTTTTTTACCTTTTTATCAAGAGCTGCTTCTATTATATTTTCAGCTCCATTTATATTTGTTTTTATTGCTTCATAAGGATTATATTCACAGGCTGGTACTTGTTTCATGGCTGCTGCATGTATTACATAATCTACATTGTCAAATGCTCTATATAGTCTATCTTTGTCTCTTACATCTCCTATAAAAAATTTAACTAAATGTAATTTTTCTGGCATTGATAGAGCCAATTCTTTCCTAAATAAATCTTGCTTATATTCATCTCTAGAGAATATTATGATTTTTTTAGGATTATATTTATTTAAAATCAATTTAGTAAAGTTTTTTCCAAATGATCCTGTACCGCCTGTAATTAATATTACTTTACTATTCAACATTATATTTGCTCCTTTAACACTATACTTATAAAAATGTTCTACTATTCAAATTAATGTATTTATAAAACATTTCTCTTTATAATATGCATTCAATGTAAATAAAGGTACTATTTTGTCAACCTTTTTATAACCCACAATTTATTCACATCTGCTTACTGATATAATTTCATAATTAAATTATCTTTATAAATTTTTTCTAGTAAATCACAAATTCTTTCATAGGCATATTTATTTTTATCTACAGAGTAATAACCATCTATAATTTTTTTATCTAAAGTAAATTCCATATTACAATCAAACTTATTATAATTGTAAAACTCATCATATTTAGTTATTTTATTAGAGTTCATCATTAATTCATGATCTAAATATTCAGGAATGTTAACTGGTCTAAGAATTGCACAATTTTTATTCATAAAATAAGCATCAATTATAGATGTACTTATCCACGTATTAATTTTGTCACATACATTTATCCAGCTTCTTACTGAGTCTTCTTTTATTACATGAAATCTCTCACTCTTTGATTCTAACTGGTCTAGTGCATCAAAATTATTAAGCTTTCTTTTTTCATAAGGATGGGGTCTGTATATAAATTCACAGTCATTGTTGCTTATATACTCTTGGATCCACTCCAGTATTATTTTTCTAGACTCTGTACTTATATCACAAAATTCTGTAGCTTTTGCTTTCCCAACTCTTTTACCCATACCGTTTTGTTGAGACTTTTTCACTTGTGCCAAGGTAAAGCTTGATAAAAATAGTATCCATTCTTTAGATTTGTCCAAATTATAATCATTTGCCATTTGTTCTTTATTTTTATAAATACGTCTAAATCTTTCACTACACATATCCACGTTTAGACATCCCACTACATTTACATTTTCTTCACTAATACCATTTGATACAAATCTGTTCTTGCCCATTTCTCCCCAACATAAATGCATTGCATTTTTTTCTATTCCTTGGGGAATTTGGTATGTGGCTTTGTCCCACATATTTGACATTACTTGTTCATATTGAAGATTAACTATTCTAGTAATTTTACTATTAAATGTACTTGTAACATACTCTACAGCTTTAGGATCGTGTAAACAATGTGTAATAACTATATCTGGTGTAAAATACAAAACTCGATTTGACTTTACTATATAATCATAGTGATATACATATACCTCATGTCCTCTTCTTTGTAACTCTGCCTTTAGTAAATATGCATTTTGCAATTCTCTTTGTATTTCATGATAAAAAATTATTACTTTCATACTTACATCATCTCCTTTGCAATCTGTCTTACTATTTCATCAAGCTTTTCTTTTATATTATCTAAGTCACTCATTATATATCTTATACTTTTACAACTTTCAAACTTTTCATAAATAAATTCTTTAAAGCAATTAAACACATTATTTATTTTTTTTTTACTTTTTTCTTTTTCTTCAATTAAAGCCTTTTGTACTTCTCTTAAAAAAAAAGCATTGTTGTACTGATTTTGAATTGGATTTTTATCCTTTTTGTCATATGACTTATATAAATTAACAAATTCAACTAAATTTTCCATTCTTACATCAACACCCTTTCGTAAGTACAATTTGTTATATATAATTTCTTATTATTACAATATGGTTTAATATAATAAAATGTTCAACATATTTACCACCTATAAAAAATTTGCTTCACTTGATCCACCGCTAGGGCTCTATGAGATTTTAGCCAATGACCTTGCTCAAAAATACATTTTTTACATTTTCTAGATGAGTTAATATAAATTAATTCTAGAGCTTAACAACATCGTAAATCGAACTATAATTTCCTGATCACACAAGCTTTTCTTAACATTTAAATTTAAGAGCATAAAGAGACTTGTAGTAAATCAATTATAGGACTTGTATTTTGTTTAAAATATTTGTCATAGTTATCCTTAAAGTGCCTTTTAATTTCTAATAATTTTATTATTTTACATACACATTTATCAGTCCACCTACAACCTACATTAGAAGAATGTTTATCTTCGTTGATAAACAAACCATACATTGCATTTTTCAAGAGAGTTTCTATATCATAAAATTTTAGTTTTTTAAATATTTATATATAGTTAAAATAACCACTTAGAGCCTTATAATAATCCTTTTAAGTATATTAACTAGGCCTAGTATAAACAGTTGTCTTTCTCTTACTGGAACTCGCAATGTTGTGCCCCTACTAAACGTATGCCTTCTATTATATTTTGTAAATAAATTAATATACTCAGATATCTTAGATTATATTAATTTATAGCTGACAGCATTTATTACATCATTTACTGTTATATTATTTTAAATCTAATTTACAAAGAATTTCGTAATTCTTGTTGGACATAGAGATTATTCCTTTCATAAATTTGCCGTAATGCACTGCACCCCAATTGTTGGACCAAAATTCTAACGATTGGGGTGTTTTTATATGGGAAAATATGATTTTGATTTTAAACTAAAAGTTGTTATGTCTTATTTAAATGGAAATGTTGGATATAAGTCAGTAATAGAATTCAAAATATGAAACAAATTCAGAGGTGTGTTAGAACATATAATTCATTATGCAAAGATGGTTAAAAAAGAAAAGGTAAACATACTTGCTATACTGTACTATTTAAGATGGATGCTATAAACTATATGAAAATAACTAAATCCAGTGCACAAGAAGTAGCGAACCATTTTGGAATAAATAATAGTACACTTATAGCCACATGGAATCTTAAATTTATAAATGGTGGTGTTACAGAATTGCCTACAATTAAAGAGGTGAATGAAAATTCATTCCAGTGTAAAGTCCAACTTTTAGGCCTCAGTACACAACTATACGCTCTTTTACTTTACAAAAAAGGTAATATTTAAATATCAATTAAACATTACACTATCAATTTCCTAATATGTAAAAACCTTGAGAGTTATTATCTCAAGGCTTTTTTATTATTTGTTATTTAACACAGGTGATAGTAATGTATCTTTGTAGAATGTATTGGCATTGTACAAAGATATTACTTCATTTACATTCAAGTATAGCCGCCTTCTTCTACATAATTTAATAAAACATGCTCTTGATCTTCTATTACAGGTAAAAATATATTTTCTAATCTAGATATGCACTATAGAATCCAATAGATCCTAAACATACAAAATAAATTCTAGACACAGGCACAGCCGGATAGTATGCTGTATTAGCAAGAACTAATATATTTCCTACTCTACCTAAAATTTTAGCTTCTGTACAAGCTAACCAACCAGCAGTAAAATTAAGAAAGCTATCTCCAAAACGATAAGGATTGAATATACATCCAAATATATCTTGTCCACAGCCATATTTTTCATCCTTACAACAATGACAACAATATTCTTTATCAAGTAATTTTTGTAAATCGTCCTCGAAATCTGTAGCTTCTGGGTCATATTGGAATACTATAGCATCCAGGTTACAAAGTGATACTCGATTAACTGCCATAGGAAATTGTTCAGCATCTAAAATAGAAGCAGCTAAAGTTGGATATACAACAGAGTTACCACTTATATTTATGAAATTAGATTTACATGGATCAATGCTAGTTAGTGTAGCATAAGGATCAAATATATTATCATTATCATCTGGATTGCTTTCTAAAGCAGTACCTACTAAAAAATTTTTACCTATAAAAGCAAACTCGTCAAATAGTACATTATCTTTTATTGATGGATCAGATAATAATTTTAAAGCTCTTATCATATCTTTTGCACAACAACAATTCTCTTCTTTTGAACAAGGTTTTGGTTCTGGACAAGGACCTGGTCCTGAACAAGAATGTGACTCACTGTTTTGAGATGGTTTTGAAACCATCCAACCATTATTACTCATAAAATTTACTCCTTTCAAATATTATAAGCTTTATTTGCTTATAATATAATATATCTACAAAACAAAACAATGTTACCAAATAATATATAAATATTTTGTAAAATTTTTATATAAGAAGGAATTTTCTATTGATAACAATATATTGATTAGAAATTTTTATATTTCCTGAGTTACATGATTAAATTAAATAAATACGCACACAAAAAACACCATCTAGGAATTAAAATCAAAAAATTTTATAGTTTTATATATTTCTAATCTATTCTTTTCAGATCTTAACTACTCCACACTTAACTATTGAGTATTTGAACCTGAACTGTACTCAGATCCAACTGGTATAAGTTTTCCTCCCTCATCAAAATAATTTTCTTTATTCCAACAGTCATGCTGAGGATATAATATTCATTTTTTGTAAGTAAAAGTACTATTTAGGCAGTGTTATTTGAAAATAATTATATTTATTTATATAAATTCATAACTCTATTCTTTACTACAATCTCTTCTAACAAATCACAAATTTTCTCATAAGCATATTTATTTTTATCTACAAAATAGTAACCATCTATGATTTTTTTATCTAGAGTACATTCCATATTACTATCAAATTTATTATAATTATAAAATTCTTTATATTTAGTTATTTTCTTTGAATTCATCATCAATTCATGATCTAGGTATTCAGGAATATTAACAGGTCTAAGAATTGAACAACTTTTATTCATAAAATAGGCATCAATTATAGATGTACTCATCCATGTATTAATTTTGTCACATACATTTATCCAACTTCTAACAGAATCTTCTTTTATTACATGAAATCTCTCATTATTAGATTCCAACTCATCTAATTCATGAAAATTATTAAGCTTTCTTTTTTCATAAGGATGAGGTCTATATATAAATTCACAGTCATTACTGCTTATATATTTTTCAATCCACTCCAATATTATTTTTCTAGACTGTGTACTTATTTCACAAAATTCTGTAGCATTTGATTTGCCAACTATTATGCCCATTCCTCTTTGTTGAGATTTTTTTACTTGTGCCAAGGTAAAACTTGATAAAAATAGTACCCATTCTTTAGATTTATCTAAATTATAATCATTTGCCATTTGTTCTTTATTTTTATAAATACTTCTAAATCTTTCACTACACATATCCACATTTAGACATCCCACTACTTTTACATTGTCTTCACTAATACCACTTGATATAAATCTGTTTTTACCCATTTCTCCCCAACATAAATGCATTGCATTTTTTTCTATACCTTGGGGAATTTGATATGTTGCCTTGTCCCACATATTTGACATTACTTGTTCATATTGAAGATTAACTATTCGGGTAATCTTACTATTAAATGTTCTTGTAACACACTCCACTGTCTTTGGATCATGCAAACAATGTGTAATAACTACATCTGGTGTGAAATACAAAACTCGCTTTGGCTTTACTATATAATCATAGTGATATACATATACCTCATGTCCTCTTCTTTGTAACTCTGCCTTTAGTAAATATGCATTTTGCAATTCTCTTTGTATTTCATGATAAAAAATTATTACTTTCATACTTACATTCTCTCCCTTGCAATCTGTCTTACTATTTCATCTAGTTTCTCTTCTATATAATTATAATTTAAAATATACTCATTATTTTCAAGTTCGATATCATATATAAGTTTATCTATTTCTATTTGTAGACCATCTATATTTTGTTCTATATTATTTAAATCACGCATTATACCTTTTATATTTCTATAACTTTCAAATTTTTCATAATATGATTTTGCATTAATAAATCTATTTAGATAATTTAAGATTTTTTTAATATTTTTCTCCTGTTGAGGTAGATTCTTATCTTTTTTATTTTTGTCTTTTTCCTTATATAAAGCTTTTTGTACTTCTCTTAAAAAAAAAGCATTATTATATTGATTTTTAATTGGGTCTTCATCTTTTTTGTCATAAGATTTATATAAATTAATAAATTTCGCTAAATTTTCCATTATTACATCAATGTCCTTTCTTAAAATATAATTATCAAAAGTAATTTCTTATTAGTAAAATATGGTTTAATATAATAAAACGTTCATCATATTTCTACATATAAAAAATACCCTGAGATAAATTAATCTCAAGGTATTTATATTATTCGTTATTTAACACTGGTGATAGTGACGTATCATTGAAGAATGTATTGGCATTATATAAATACAATACTTCATTTACATTTTCTTGTTGCATCAAGCTATCTATATCTTCGTAGTAGTATCTTGGATCAACTACTATTATTTTGCTAAAGTCTTTAACTAAAAATGGTATAAAACTATTAGCATAAGAATCTTTAAATAATAATAAAGTCTTATTATTATTAGCATCTGTTTTTATTTTTACTAAAGGATGATTTCCTTTTAGGAAAACTTCGTAGTTATCTTTTTGTTCAAGTGCTTCACTACTATAAAGTGTAGCTATTCTTTCTTGTTCCTCTACATAGTTTACTACCACATGTTCTATATCTTCTTTTGCAGGTAGATAGATATTTACCTTATCTCCTTCTTCAACATCATATCCACTTTTTGATGATAATGCTCCAAAGAAGTCATTAGAAACCATTTGTTGTGTGTAATAATCCTCTGGCCTTTCTTCAAGTCCCATAGACTTTGCTAATTCTTTATATGAATAAAACGCTCCTAAAGATGTCCAGTGATGATCTGTTTTATAATAAATATATTCATTTCTATGATCATGCATAGTTTTATAGTTATCTACAAAGGATACGCTTTGTGGTAGTTTATCTTTGTAAGATTGTAAATAAGCTTCTTGATCCATAATTGGCGCATCCATAGGAAGTTTGTCCTTTAAAATGCTTACTGCCGTTGGAGATATTAACATATATTGTTTTATGTTTTTGTATCTAGTACAAAAATTATTTATAGCTTGTATATTTTCTTTAACAGCTTCCTCATTAGGCTTGTTAAAGTTTTCTACTAAGTATCCATCTTCTCCTAAGAAAACTCCATTGGATTCTTTTTTACCTAATAATTTATCCATGTTTATCTTCACATTTGTAAAGAAGTCTCTTCCTATAAATTGATCCACTACATAATCTTCAAACTTAGAAGTAAATCTTCCTTCTAATAATTTATCAACTAAAAACTTTGGCTTTCCTGCCAACATTCTATTTTCTGTTTTGGAAAAAGTCTTATCCTTAGTTATTATATTAGCCCCAACAAATAATACTAAAAAAAGTATAAATAATAGTGCTGAAGTTTTATAATATTGTTTTTGTTTAATTTTATTTTTTCTGTTCATATTTAATCACGTCCTTTCCTAGAATCTAAAATATAGGAAGGGATTATAAGTTTCATTTACTAAATAAGCCGTAGCTAAAAATAGAATCACCATATATGTTATTAGGGACCCATTAACATATCCTAACTTTGATTTTACAACTATTTGATCTAAAATATTTTTTACAATAGGTGTAGAACATACTCCTAAAATCACAAACATAATTGCATTTGTGTATAAATAGTAAATTCCTGCACTATCCATAAGCACATGATTTCCAAATCCAAACATTGCGTTTAAATATTCCATAGCAAAAGATAAATTTGGACTGGCAAAGAATACCCAGCCTATCATAATCAATAACATGGTATAAATATGTTTTATAAATGTTGGTACTCTTTCTAATATATTAGCAAATACCATTTTTTCTAATAAAAGGATTACACCATAATATAATCCCCACACTATAAAGTTCCAACTTGCTCCATGCCAAAGTCCTGTTAAAAACCATACAGCAAATATATTCCTTATTTGTTTTCCTAGACTAACTCTGTTTCCCCCTAAAGGTATATAAATATATTCTCTAAACCAAGAACCTAAAGATATATGCCATCTTCTCCAAAATTCAGTTATGCTTGTTGAAATATAAGGGAAATTAAAGTTTTCTATAAAGTCAAATCCGAACATCTTACCTAAACCCATGGCCATATCTGAGTAACCACTAAAGTCAAAATATATTTGGAAGGTATATGCTATTATTCCTATCCAAGCTGTTAATACTGACATACTGCCAAGATTCATGGCACTTATCGTTGTCCATATGATTCCTATGCTGTTTGCAAGTAGTACTTTTTTCCCTAAACCTTGGATAAAACGTTCCACACCTTGTCCAAACTTTTCAAGAGATTCTTCTCTATAATTTAATTGTTCTTCTATAGTTTCATATTGAACTATAGGTCCTGCCACTAGTTGGGGAAACATGGTAACATAAGCTCCAAAAGAAATAAAGCTTCTTTGTACCTTAACTTTGCCTAAATACACATCTACAATATAAGATAATACTTGGAATGTATAAAATGATATTCCCACAGGTAAAGCCAGTTCATTAAAAGGAATGTTAATTGAAAATATACCATTAATATTTCCTATTATAAATCCTACATATTTAAAGAATACTAAAATTCCCACATTCACTAAAAGTGTAAATATAAAAAATTGCTTTGCTTTCTTTCTATCTCTTTTATACTTATTTATTTTCAGTGCCATAATATAATCAAATATAATTGTTCCCATCATAAGGAATATGTACACAGGTTCTCCCCATGCATAAAATATTAAACTTGTTAGAAATAATACGGTATTTTTAAATTTCCTTGGTGAAACATAATAAATTAAAAGTGAAATTGGTAAAAACGTAAATAAAAAAACTATACTACTGAATACTATTTTAATCGCCTCCTCTGAAATGCTACTGCTTAATACTATCTAAAAATGCTTCTTTTATTTGCTGTGCATTTTCAGAGACAGCAAAAAATACAAAGTTACCCTTTGATTTTAATTCATAATTATCAACTAAAGCACATTGCTCTGGGCCATATCCCGAAAAGCTTTGTAGCTGATAGTTAATTCTTGAATCAATGCTATCTTCTAAGGGCTCAATTTGAGATTTATCTTTTACTTTCACTATTAATACTTCATTCACATCCATTGTTGACTGTGGTGTATATAAAATCACTCCATCATAATCATTGGCATTTAATTTATAAAAACGTTTAAGAGATTTGCTATCTCCTTTTTCCATTTTGTCAAATTTTACTTTCTGTTTCATCTCATTTTCTATTTTGTCCACACTTTGATCATTATTAACTCCACAACCAACTGTAATTACAGTTGTTATTAGAAGTGTAGCCATTAGTAACTTCTTTTTTAAGTTTATCTTCATATCTGTCTCCTTCTTTACAAGTTAGCCTCTTTAACTAACATCTCAACCCATCTTTTGTTAAATCCAGGTTTAAAATGTATTCCATCGACCTCATATAAACTTTCATCAACTATTGATGAACCATCTATATAAGTGACACCTAGCTCATTACACATATTTATGATAGCTGCATTAAACTGAGGTACATTTTTTAAGGCTGGAGATTCACTTATTGCTTTGTTATTAACTTTAAAAATTGAGTTTACATAAATTTTTGTATTTGGTAATTTACTTTGAATATCTTTTATTACTTTTTCATATTCCTTTATAAAATCGGAGGGATTCCCATATACTACCATATCGTTTAATCCATAAGTTAAGAAAAGATTTGTCGGAGCCAAGCTAATAGCTTTATTTATATCTCCTTCTTTTTGTGCACTTATAAGATTTCTTCCTTTATATGCAACAACTGATGAATTATTTAAAATTCCATAAGACACTATGGACTCAGCTCTCGAATCTCCCAATATAACGGAGCTTGAAAATTTATCTATAAAGTTAATTTTTTCATTATTATTTTCTTGATTTATATTAACTCCTTGCAAACTAGATTGCACAAGGTTAATTTCTTCTTCTGATTGTGATACATCTTTTTTTTCTAATTCTTTTATTTTTTCAATCCCTTTGGCAACTTGTGCCTCTTCTATTTTTTTTTGGTTATTAAGAGCGTTAATACTGTCACTAAAATTCATTAGGCCTACTACGGCTGCTAGTGATATTGCTGAAATCGCCCATACTCTCTTTTTAATGATAACTCCCCCTCGCTGTTAACTTCGTTTTCTTACAAATAACATTATAACATTATAGCATTATATAAAAAACAATTATTAATAGGTAAAATCTACAAAATAATACTTTTTTTTACAAAAAACAACATAAAATAATATTTCAACACTTTAAATCTTATTTGTCTAATTTAAGAAGTATATGTTTATACTTATCTAAACATTTTATATGGATATCAGATTTGTAATAGATTATAACTAAAAAATAACCCACTTCAGATACAAGCTAAATTCATATCTAAAATGAGTTATTAACTTTCTTTTAACTAGCAACAGCAATTATCATCAAAATTGAATAATAGTAATATAATTAAAATCACCCAAATCCATATACTGTCATCGTCAAATATATCATCAAATATGTTCGTAGCTAAAAGTAAAAATACAATAGCTATTACTATTAGTAATCCTCCATTAAATCCACAATCATCTCCACCGAAAAATCTTGATAAAGTATCTTCTAACTTCGCCATGTCACTCCCCCCTTAAAGTCAAACGGTTATCTTACTATATACTAATATATGTCTTCAAGCACAAATACGTTACTTCAATAAAGTTTTTATTCATAAGCGTATTTAGCTCATCTTGGCTTTCATTATTTGCTTTAAATACTAATTTTAAGCATTCCTCTTTATCTTCTTCATTATCCTCACTTATCACATCTATTAGTAATTCTATAGATGAAGTTTTGATTACTTTATATTTGTCAAATAAAAAAGAAGTATGTGAATTTTCCATTCCCTTTTTTATCTTCATTAATCTAGATATATATTCTCCTTTTTTATCATCAACTTTTCCCTGATTTTCCATCACCTCTTGCAAGATAACATTGCTCTCATTAACATAATCTTTTATTTTATTCATATCTATAAGCAATGAGTTATAAAAAAGACAACCAAGAATTATAAAAAATCCTGCAATTGATGATAATAATAATCCTATGTTTTTCATTACTCTTCCTCCTAAAGTTATTATCTATATTAAATTTATATTCATTTTTTAAAACTTTAGGACTTTTTTTGATTATATATTGAAAAATTAACCATATTATATTAAACTACAATTAAATTTTAAATTATGCTGGAGGTAACAATGTTTGAAAAAATCAGAGATATAATAGTTGAACAACTAGGTTTAGATGGTAAAGATGTATTATCTATGGAAACATCTCTTAAAGAAGATCTCGATGCTGATTCTTTAGATGCTGTTGAAGTTATAATGGCTTTAGAAGAAGAGTTTGATATACAAATACCAGACGAAGACGCTGAGAACTTCAAAACTATAGGCGATATAGTAGAATATATAGAAAATCGCTAATACATAAAAGGGATGTTCATTGAACATCCCTTTTCCATATGTCTAAGCCCATTTTTGTAAAATATTCACCATAAAATTCTTTATATCTATTCCATAAATATCATTTAATAACTTGTCTTTTAAAACATTTTTTGGTGTTCCGTAAGAAACTTCTTCTCCATCTTTAATCATAAGAACTTTGTCTGCAAAATATTGCACTAGATTCAAATCATGCAGTACACCTATTACAATTTTATTATTATTTTTTACCCATTCATTAAGATTTTCCAAAAGATCTATTTGATTTTTAAAATCAAGATGATTTGTTGGCTCATCTAGTAAAATTATATCTGGATCTTGTGCAAATACTCTGGCTAAAAATACTCTTTGTAATTGGCCTCCTGATAATTCTGTAATCATCTTATCTCTAAGGTCATAAACACCTACTTTTTTCATACTATCTATAATTATTTGTTTATCTTCATAAGAAAGCTTCGAAAAAGCTCCCTTTGAGTAAGCATATCTTCCTAGAGATACAGTATCATAAACAGTGTAGGGGAAATATAATTGAGATATTTGGCTCATAAGTCCAACCTTTTTTGCCAATTCCACTCTACTAATCATAATTGATTCTTTGTTATCTATTTTTATACTTCCTTTATAATCAATAATATTAACTATGGATTTTAATAATGTACTTTTGCCACAGCCATTAGGACCAACTATACACAGATTTTCTCCATTTTTCACATTAAAACTGATATTCTTAATTATATCTTTTCCATCATAACCACAATAAAGATTTTTAACTTCTAACATTTAATATCAACTTCCTTTTTTAAAATATACATAGGCGAAAAATGGTGCGCCTATTAAAGCTGTAACTGCTCCTACTGGCAATTCTATTGGTGCGAAGGCTGTTCTGGAGATTAAATCTGATATTACCATTAGTCCCCCTCCAAATAAAAATGACATAGGTATAACATATTTATGATTTGAACCAAAGGCATTTCTTACCACATGAGGTGCAATTAAATCCACGAATCCAATAGTCCCACTAAGTGCTACAGAACCACCTGTTAATATTGCGCAGTAAATAAATAACTGTCTTTTTACCTTATATGTATCCACACCTACAGCCTTAGCTTGTTCTTCTCCAAATGTAAGAATATCCATCTCTTTCGTATACTTAAATACACCCAACATACCAACTAAGAAAAATGGCAATATTAATCCTACGTAAGTCCATCCTCTCATTGCAAAACTACCCATTTGCCAAAGAGTTATACTTTTCAAATCATTGCTAAAAAATGCGGTCAAAGTAGTTAATAATGCATTTACAAATAAAGATAAAACCATACCTACAAGAACCACGGTATTATTTGACATGGTCTTATCTATTTTTGTTGAAAATATAATCACAGAAAACATAGTAATTAAGCCAAAAACAAATCCTATCAAAGGTAATGTAAATCCACCTATTAAGGGTAATGATATTTCTGTAACTATTATAATTCCTGCTCCTAAAGAAGCTCCCGAAGATACCCCTAAAGTAAAAGGAGATGCCAATTCATTTTTTAGTATGGATTGAACTACTGCTCCACTAGTAGCTAAACAACCCCCAACTAAAAATGCTAATAATACTCTAGGTAACCTAAGTCTCCATATTATAGAAATATGTTTTGATGTAACATTTTCTGATAGATGTAAATTTAAGGTTTTATTACCTATTATGGACAGTGTATCAAATATACTTATATCAGAACTTCCTATAGACGTTCCTAACCAAATAATTACAAGTAACGAAATTATACTTATGATTATCTTTTTTCTATTTGTTATATTCATCTGGATACACGGCTTTAGCCATTTCCTTCAAGGCTTTTATTATATTTTGAGTTGGGCGAGAAGATGAATCTGTATCTATATAATAAACCTCATTATTTTTCACAGCCTTAATATTTTCCCATCCATCACGAGATTTTATTTCTTTTTCTGGATTTTCTACATAGTTAACTGTAGTTAATATTACATCTGGATTGGCATCTATTACAGATTCTTCACTAGGTGATATCCATGATTTTTGATCTTTAAATATATTTTCTGCTCCTAAAAGTTCAATCATTTCATTTAAAAATGTTGAATTACCAATACTATATAAAGTAGGTGCTGGACCTATTTCAATATACACTTTCTTTTTATCTTTTATAGTTTTTCCAACTTTAGCTATTTTTTCTATTTCACTTTTCATATTAGAAACTATTTCTTCACCTTTATCTTTTTTATCAACTATAGAAGAAATACACTCTATATCTTTATAAATTCCATCTATACTATCACTGCTAGGTATATAAACTACAGGTATGCCCACATCACTAAGAGATTTAAATGGATCACTTGAAGAACCTTCTTTATTATAACCTGAAGCTATGACAATGTCTGGATCCAATTCAATTATTGCCTCTGCATCTGGTGAAGTAAAATCCATTTTCTTTGCATCTTTATTTACCCCTTCAATACCTTCTGAATATGTATCAATACATACAATCTTATCTCCCACACCTAAACCTGCTAATATTTCTGTATTAGAAGGCGCTGTAGATACTATTTTCTCAATATTCCTTGGTATATTAACTTTGTTTCCCTCCCTGTCTGTTACAGTTTGCTCTGTATTATTACTACATGCTACTGTAAAAAGCATTATCAAACATAATAACAATGGTAATAATTTTTTCTTCATAAGCTTTCTCCCTCTATAAATTTAGAATTTAAAAAAAGCCTAACCATAAGGCTAGGCTTCTATATCTGTATTTTGACATTACATGTCTTTTAAGATACTTCCTTCACCCCGAAGAAATTCACTTTTAAATTTAGGCAGGTTTCCTGACTTAGTATCAACCTACTCCTCACCTTCCCATAAAATTTGCTTTCCAAATTCTACAGTGGTATATTGAGTTTCGTCCACATTACAGTAACGGGGGCTGTAGAGGAATTTCACCTCTTTCCCTATTAATCTTTAAGAAGAACCTAAATTTATATAAAATTGTTTCTTAATATTATTGTAGCACATTCAAAGTTAGTTTTCATAAATTTAAAAACTAATATTATCATTTTATTATTTTTCTTCATAGAAACTTACATTTTTTATTATTATATCAACTGTACCATCTTCATTTTGTCTAACACTATATTTCATAGGATCTTCAAAATCCACAAGATTTCCTTTTATATCAAATCCATTGTCTGTTTTTATACTTCTTTTTTTAAGTTTTTTCTCAACCCATTTTTTATCTATATTAAAATTAGTTTCAATTCCTCTGTCTACCATTAATTCTTTGAAACTTTCCTTTAAGTTGTCATCATCTATTGATTTTTCCACAAATTTTTCTATATCTACTTCTTCTTTTTCTTTTAGAGTATAGTTTAATAGACTTCTAACATCTTCTGCCTTTTTAATATTGTCAGACATGGCATTTGTTATCCAGTTGTCTGCAGTAGTTTTAAAAGTTTTTGTATTAAATTTATCATCTGTAACTTTTTCAGCATTTAAAAACTCAGTTATAAATCTTGATTTTTTCTCTGGATCTTCTTCTTTTTCTGAGTCTTTGTCTAATAACCTTAAATGGAATTCATCATTTACTCCACTAATACCAACGAGTGCACATTGCTTTTGTCTTCCTGTATCTGGAATCCCTATTTCATTACTTACTATTTGTATGTTGAATTTTTCATCTAATAATTCTATAGAGTGAGTGTATAGTTTCTTATAATCTAATTTTACTATTCCTACATATTTTTCATCTTTCACACTATATAAACAAATTGCTAAGTCACATGAGTCTATGTCTTCATATTTTTTCATTATATCAAATAGGAATGAAGCTATTTCTTTTGAATTATGAACGAAAGTATCATCATCATAGATTATTTGCTCACAACAATTTTTTATTATATTTTCATTGTAATCTTTAAATACTGCCTTTCTTAAATCGTCATCTTTTGCTGCTCTATTAATTATTTTTTGGAAAAACTTATCTACCTCTATATTATTTTTTCCTTCAAAATCGTTTAGTATTGGACCTTCACTATTTCTATCAAGAACATGAATAATATACTTATGTATAACCATATCTAATAACCTCCCTAAATTTTTTATTTTAATTTTTCTATTAATTCTTCCATATCTTTTGGAAGTGGTGCCTTAAACTCTAAATCTTCTCTAGTTCTTGGTTGTTTAAACTTCAAACTGAAAGCATGTAAAGCTTGTCTATTAATTAAGTTTTCATCCACATACCCATATAACTCATCACCTATTATTCCATGACCTATATGATTTAGATGAACTCGTATTTGATGTGTTCTTCCCGTTTCTAGTTTTAGTTTTAAAACTGTAGCATTTTTTAATCTTTCTATTACTTCAAAATGTGTTACTGATGGTTGTCCTTCTTCATGAACTATTCTTTTTATACTATCATCCGTAGGTCTGTATATTGGCTCATTTATAGTTCCAAAATCTTCTTTAACTACACCTTTTACTACAGCTATGTACATTTTCTCTACTTTATCTTCTTTCATATCTGATGATAATACAAATTGAGCATAAGGATTTTTCGCCACAATAACTAAGCCTGATGTGTTCATATCAAGTCTATTTACAAATCTTATTTTTACATTTTCACTTTTTTCCACAACATAATGTGTAACACCATTGGCAATAGTGTTTTCAAAGTGGCTCTTTGTTGGATGAACTACCATAAATGGTGGTTTATTTACCATTATTATATCAAAATCATCATATAAAATAGGTAACTTTAAATCTTGAGGCTTAAAATCTGCCATATCTTCCTCAATTTTAACTTCAATTAAATCACCTTTATTTATTTTATCTCCTGGTCTAATATATTCATGATTTACTTTTACAGTTTTGTATCTTTTCATTTTTGATAAAGATCTTACTGAAAAGTTTAGCTTATCTAATAGTACTTCTTTTAACGTTAAATTTTCATCTTCATTTATATATGAAATAATATTATATTTTTGATCTTCTTTTCTAAACATGTGCTCACCTACTTTTACTTAATATTATTTATCTTACCATAATTTCATATATTTATATAAGTAAAAGAAAAAAAATCACACCATAATTTGTGTGATTTTGAATATTTAATAAAATTTATTTAACTTCTTCCATTTCTTCATATCCTTTGCAAACATCTATCCACTTCTGTGAATGAGAAAATCTTTCTAGCTCATCACAAGTTAGTTCTATAGATGAATTACTACTTCCTGCTGCTGGGAAAATTGTATCAAATCTCTTCATGGAAACATCTAAATATACTTTTACTTGATCATTTTTAATGGCAAAGGGACATACGCCTCCTATACCATGACCTATGTATTCTAATACTTCCCCTGGTGTCAACATTTTAGCTTTATGTCCAAATTCGCTTTTAAATTTCTTATTGTCAATTTTAGCATCACCAGCTGTAACAATTAATATGGCATTATCACCTTCTTTGTTTTTGAAGGAAAGTGTCTTTGCAATTCTAGCTGGAATAACTCCCACTGCCTGGGCTGCCAATTCAACTGTTGCTGAAGATAACTCATGTTCCATAATATCATTATCTTTATTGTACTCTTTAAAAAATTCTTTAACCTTTTCTACCGACATAATCTTACACCTCCATTTACAACATTTTCATATAATTATTCCCAAAATAAGTATATCATATAAAATTATTTAAAGAATATAATTCCATCTTTTTTAAATTATTAAAATAAATAGAGGTTTTTATCTCTTTTTGTATAAATATTTACATTACAACATATTTTTATAATGAAGAATATTTCCTAAATTTACATATATTTGATATAATACAACTAATAAATGAGGTGAAAAAATGGGGAGAATTATAACAATAAATTCTAATAAAGTACAAAAATCTCTTGAGACTAGAGATATTTTACATAAAAAATTAATTGAAGTTGGATTTGATGTTGACTATGAATATAACCCTAAAGCAGAATTAATAATATCTATAGGTGGAGATGGTTGCTTTTTGCAAACTATTCGAGATTATAATCTTCCAAGCATACCTTTAGCAGGAATTAATACTGGCCATTTAGGTTTTTTTCCAGATATAACTCCAAAGGATATAGATGCTTTTATTCAATCTTATTTGCAAGAGGATTACGTAACTCAGGAGTTACCTCTTCTTCAAACTAAAGTTGCCACTAACCATGGCTGTTTTAACATTTTTGGCATAAATGAAGCTGTTGTTAAGGGCGATAAATCCAGAACCATTCATCTAAAATTAGATATAAACAACAAGCGTGTACAAAACTTTAGTGGGGATGGTTTAATAATATCAACATCCGCCGGTTCTACTGCCTATAATTATGCCGTAGGTGGTAGTATTGTTGACACAAGTTTAAACGTTATTCAAGTAGCACCCATATCACCAATAAACACAAATGCTTATAGATGTTTCACATCAAGCATTATATGTTCACATGACTCTGTTGTTAATGTATCTCCAGAGTGTGAATTTGAAAATTCTACCCTAGTCGTGGTAGATGGTTTAGAGTATAATTTTAATGAAATAGATAATATAAGTCTTTCCATATCAGATAGAAAAATCAAACTCCTTAGAACATCAAATTATGAGTTTTGGAGCAGGGTGTGTGAGAAATTCTTATAAATTATAGGAGGAAAGAATATGAAAATTGGAGTTCTTAGTGATACTCATGGAAGTTTACCTTATTTAGAAAAAGCATTAGATGCATTGTCAGACTGTGATATATTACTTCATCTTGGTGATGTATTATACCATGGACCTAGAAATGATCTTCCTGAAGGATATAACCCAAAAGCTGTAATAGAAATAGTAAATAAACTAGATAATATTACAATAGCTAGAGGTAACTGTGATGCTGATGTAGATCAAATGGTTATAAATCATCCAATTGAATCTCCTTTTGTACATAAAAAAATAGATAACATTAGTGTACTTATGGATCACGGTTATGAATCATCAAGAGAAGATATAATAAATAAAGCCAGAGAATTAGGTGTAGATATACTTATTCAAGGTCATACTCATGTAAAAGAATTATCTGTAGATAGAGATATTATAATTCTAAATCCTGGTAGTACTTCCATCCCAAAAGATGGTACTTATTCTGTAGCAACAATAGAAATATTAAATGATGACAATACAGAAGATGAGTTTGAATTAGAGATTAATCTAATAGATATAAATACAAAAGAAATAATTGATATTGATAATTGTGATTGCGAAGACGGATGTGATTGTAAATAAAAATTATAAGTAATAAAAAGGCTAACTTTAAAGTTAGCCTTCTTTTATAATATATCTACTTTTTCTAATATGTCATGCATAACTAATAATCCTAAAAAGAATATTATGCCTAGTATTCCTCCTACCTGTATACCTACAAATATAGCTATTATTGTAAGCAATGGACTTATTCCCACATTTGCTGATACTAACTTTGGCTCTAATATTTGTCTAAGTATTGATAATCCTATAAATACTATTGCTATTCCTATGGATACAACGTAATTTTCTATAACAAAGTAATAAATTATAACTGGAACAAATATTACAATTATACCTAAGAAAGGTATTAAGTCTAGTAATGCTCCTATTATAGCTAAAGGTAATCCATAAGGAACCTTAAATACTGAGAAACTTATCCATATAACTAAAAATGTAATACTCATTAGAATTGTATACGCTTTTATGTAACCTTTTATTGAATACATTATTTCATTTTTTACTCTACGAACTTTTATTTTTGTGTCATCTGTAAAAATACTTAAAAAAGCATTCTCTATTTTATCAAAATCCTTAGCTATAAAATATGTAGACATAAATAATGTTATTATTATAAGCACTACTGTTGGCAAAGATGTTGCCAAATCTATTATTTTAGCTAACATTGTCTTAGCTATATCAGCAAGGTTCTTCCCGTAATTTGCTACTAAGCTTTGAATATCTATACTACTGTTAGATATTCCCTGAAAATAGTTAACATATTTATCTAGGTTGCTTACCCAATCGTTTATCATTGTTCCCAAATATGAATAACTATTACTGTCTATGTTATTCAAAAAAGAAACTAAATGTTGACTTCCTTTTACTAGTAAAAATGAAGCTAAAAATATAACTAAACCAACACCTAATAAACTTAAAAATAAAGTTGATATTCCTTTATTCACTTTAAACCTTCTTTTTAGTTTTTCAGATATAGGATTTATAATAACCGCTAACAAACCTGCTATAAAGAACGGAGCTATATACCCAAAAGTTTTTACAACTAATAAAAACAGTATTAAATATATAACAAAAAATATTACATTATTTTTTAACTTATGTAAAAAGGATTTATTCAATACAGACACACTCATCATTCCCTTCTATATCTTGGATTGTATTCTCAATATAATCTTTATATATAAAATCCACCTTATTTAAAAATACAAATAAAACACTGTTTAAAACAGTGCTTTATTTGCTATAACATTATTCTGATTTTCTTTATTCTGTTTTTGTCTACTGACTCTATATTAAATTTAACCCTATCTACTTCTATAACTTCATTTTCTTCTGGTATGTGTTTGATATATCCTATAATATATCCTCCTATAGAGTCAAATTCTTCAGATTCTAAATTAATATTTAAAACTTCATTTACGTCGCTAATTTTAGTACTTCCTTCAACAAGGAACTCATTAGAACTAATTACTTCTATTTCATCTTCATCCTCATCAAATTCATCTTCTATGTCACCGACTATAACTTCTACTAAATCTTCTATTGTTATTAAACCTGCTGTACCACCATATTCATCTACTACAATGGCCATTTGGCTTTTGTCCTTTTTCATTTCTTCAAGAAGTTGAGTAATTTTCTTAAATTCATAAGTAAAGAAAGGATCTCTAATATATTGTTTTATATCAAAATTTTCTATTTCTTCATCATTTAAGAATATTACATCTTTTATATTTAATATGCCTATAATATCGTCAATTGTCTCTTCATATACAGGCATTCTGCTTAACTTTTCTGTTTTAAATAATTCAATTATTTCTTCATAACTATCTTCTTCATCAATAGCTACAATATCTAGTCTTTGAACCATAGCTTCTTTTGCTTGCATATCACCAAATTCAAAAACATTATTGATTATTTCTCTTTCTTCCATTTCTAATAAACCTTCTTCATGACTTACATTTACCATGGTTTTTAACTCTTCTTCTGTAATAAATGGTCTTACACCATGATCATCTACACCAAGAAGTTTAAATATTATTTTTGTAATAACATTAAATATCGCCACTACTGGCTTTAATATTATCATAAAAAATTTAATTGGCTTAGCCACCATTAATGCTACTTTTTCAGGAGTACTAGCTGATATAGTTTTTGGTGTTATTTCTCCAAAAACTAATACTAATACAGTCATCAAAGCTGTGGCTGCTGCTACACCTTGTGATCCCCATATAGTTATAAATAATGAAGTAGATATAGATGTTGCTGCTATATTAACTATGTTATTTCCTATTAAAATGGATGTAAGCAATCTATTGGAATTCTCAATTAAAGAACCTACTAATTTTGCTCCTCTAATTCCATCTTCCTCCATATGTCTTATTTTTATTCTGCTAAGTGACATTAATGCTGTCTCAGATGCAGAGAAAAATCCTGACGCTATTAATAAAATTACTAATAAAACTATTTGAACCAAACTACCGGTCGAACTATCCAACCTTTACCACTCTCCTACGTATATATATTTTATATTATTAAGTATTATAGCATAAGTTAACCTCATTTTAAATTAATTAATTTTATTAAATGGTCATTGTAAATATTATATCCATTATGTCCCTTATTAATTTAAACTTATCATAAATAAATCAATAACAAAAACACTGAAAAAAATTATCTTGAAAAAAAAAGTTTTTTTTATCATTTTGTGTCATTTTATGAATATTTACATATATTAAAATTAAGAAAGGCTAATACAGAGTCTTTCTTACAACAATAATATTTTGTTGTTACTCCTTTGTTGATATTTATTTCTGAGCTTCGTAAAAAAATGTATAAAATTCTAAATAACGGAAAGAATTATATATGAGAGCGGAAATTATATATCTCTCCCCCTAATAAGTATATATTTTTAAGGCATCTACTATTCCCCCAGTAGGTGCCTCCTTTTTTTATTCATTATTAAATCCATTGACAACCCTTAATTTAGGAGTTTTCACAGTTTTAAAATCAATCATAATTTCCTAACATGTAAAAAACCGACCTTTTAAGGCCGGTTTTAATCTAACTATATTCTATTTCCACTCTAGATCCTTTGCCCACATCACATGGACTAACCAAAAGTTTTACTGGTACTCTATTTTTTAGTTCTTCCACATGTGAAATTATACCTATGCTTAGTTGATCATTATGAAGATTTTCTAAAGACTCCATAACTACATCTAGCAATTCTACATCTAAGGATCCAAAACCTTCATCTAGGAAGAAGAATTCTAAAGGACTACTTCCTTTTAATTGTATTTGAGATGATAATGCAAGTGCTAAAGATAATGATGTTAAGAATGTCTCTCCTCCTGATAATGAATCAACGCTTCTTCTTTGCCCACCATTCATATTATCTCTCATTATGAAATTTAGATTTTCGTCTATTTCTAGTGCATACCTACCTCTAGTTATAGAACCTAATCTTTTTGATGCTTCTAATGCAATATATTTAAGTTGATTAGTGGCAACATATTCTACAAACTTATTTCCCATTATCAATTTATTTATTTCATCTAATAATGATAATTCATGTTCAACTTTTTTAACTTCTTTTGTTATTTCTTTTATTGATAATAAAGATTTTTCAATATTTTTAAGCTCATTTTCCTTTGAACCAATATTTTTTCTTAAATTAGCTATCTCATTTTTTAATGAATTAATTGATATATGAAGATTTTCAAAGTCTTCAGGTTTTATACTTCTTCCATTTAACTTTTTATTTAAATCAAATATTTTCACTATTAAGTATTTAGTCTCTTCATCAAAATATTCTATTTCACCTTTGTATTTCTCTTTTTCTTCTTTTGGTAAAATAGATTTTTCCACAGAATTAACGCAGTCAAATTTATTTTCTACTAATAAATTTGTTAATGTTTGATTTTTACTTTCTAATTGTTTTTTAGCTTGAGATAAAACACCATCTTTACTACTTTTTAACTTTGTATTTTCATCAAAATCATGCTTCTTATTAGTTAACTCTTCATGTAGTTCCTTTTCATTATTTGTTACTTTGTCAATATTTTCTATAGTAGATTGTAGTAGTTTTGCTGGTGAAACACCCTTAGCTATTTTGTTTAATTCTTCTTCCTTATTTTTTAATTCTTTAGATTTAGTATCTTTAAGTTGAATCAAGTTAGAAAGTTTCTTGTCAATTTCATTAAATAAGGTATCTTTTTCTTTAAGTTCCTTATCTAAAGTTTCTTTTTCTTTATTTAAAACTGACATTTCCTTATTTAACGTTTCAATTTTCTTTTCATTTTCTCCAATTTCTTTTACTTTAGAACCTAAGTCATTAAATTTAACTTTAGATTTTAATCCTAAGTATTCTAAGTTAAGATTATCGTACTTTTTATTTAAATTATCTATTTTTTCTTTTAATTCAACACTTAGTTTTCTGTCTAAATTCAAATTTTCCTTTATTTTAACTTCTTCTTTTTCCACATCATATTTTAAATCTTTTATTTTGTATGTTTCTTCAATTGTCTTGTTTTTATCTTCTTCCCATGATAGTACTTTTTCTTCTAGTATTTTTAGTTCCTTTTGCTTTATATCTATTTCTTTTTCCAATGAAGAAGAATTGTAATCTCCTAATTTGACTGATAACTCACTTAAAGTCTTTCTTTTTATACTTTCAAATGAATTAATTTCCGTATTCTTTAACGATAGTTCATCATGATTTCGTTTTTCTTTATTATACTCATCTTCTAATTTTTTAATTTTCTCTTCAATTAGTTTAGCTTCTTCTAAATTAGCACTAACATAAATTTTTTCATGATGAGTTGAGCCACAAACAGGACAAGGCTCGTTTTCTTTTAATTCTTCTCTTAAATAAGCCGCCATATTTTTATATATTAGGCTTTTTTGTTCCTCTTTTAAATCTTCTATAGTTTTATTTATTCTTTGTAATTTTTCACTACATTCATTTAGATATCTCTGATTTTCAAATTTACTTTTTTCATTTTTATTTAAATCATCTTTAATAGAATTAATTTGTTTTTCATAATCCTTTGTATTTTCCAATCTTGATTTCAAATTATGTAGGTATTCTTTTTCACTTGATACTATTTTGTTGTCTCCAGGACAACTTCTATTTAAAGTTTCCTGATGATCTAAAAGTCTTTTTAATTTTTCATTTACTGATGATTTATTCTTTTCCACATCAATATTTTTAAACTTTAAATCTTCAATTCTTTTACTTACCTCTTTTAATAATTTATTATTTTCTTCTTTTTCCACACTTAATTTTTTTAACTCTTCTTCTTTATTATAAGCTTCAAATATATTTTCTTTTAAATCTGTACTTATACTTAAAGATTCAACATTTTTATTATTATCTTGAATTTTTTTATATTTACTATCAACTTGATTTTGTAAATCAATTATTAGTTTTTCTAAATCTTCTTTTTCCTTATTATCTATATCAATTTCTTTTTTTAGTTCTTTAATAGAATTATTTAAAACTGCTATTTTTTCTTCTAAATCTATTCCTCTTTGAAGTTTACTTTTTTCTTCAATTAATAAAGGTATCTTTTCATTTTTAGCTTTTTTTGCCTCTTCATATCGAATGGATAATAAATCTATTTCTTTTTTAATATTAGTTATAATTCCTTCTAATTTTTCCACTTCGTTAGAGTTTTCGTATATATCTTTTTCCAATATTTTTATGTCATTTATATGAGGAATAATAGCTTCTCCTCTTTCACTTCTTTCAATTGCTTCTCTTTTTATATTTATTTCTTTTTCTTTTAAGTCTATTTGTGATTTTCTATCTATATGTTTTTGTAAAGATTTTTGATCTTCGAATATTATTTTATTTTCTTCAAATTCTTTTTCAGCTTTTGATAAATCTTCATTTTTAGTTTTTTCTAGATTTTTAGCTTGTAAAAGTTCTTCTCTAATTTCCTCGTATAATTCTTCTGTAATTCCTTCATGTTGGCTAAGTTTACCATTTAAACTGGTTAAATCTTCTTTTGCCCTATTTCTTCTTAGCTTAACCTTAGTTGAAAGTTTTTCACCGTATTTTTCAAGATTAAATATTCTCTCAAGCATTTTCCTTCTATCTCTATCTTGTAGTTTTAAAAACTCACTAAACTTACCCTGAGGTAAAACTACAGATCTTGTAAAGTCGTCAGAAGTTAATCCTATAATATCTTGAATTTTAATTTTTACTTCTCCAACCTTGTCAGCAAGTACATTTATGTCTCCGTTATCTTTTATTTCTCCTAAAAGTACCCTGGAAGTTTTAGTACCTCCTGCTGGTGTATTTTTTATAGTCCTTTCAACAAAATATCTTTTTCTATTGTTTTTACTTCCTATTTCAAATTCATAATTTACAATTGCTTTGTCACAGCTAGAATTTATATAATCAGTAGTATCTCTAGAAATATCTCCATACAAAGCTATAGTTATGGCATCTAATATAGTAGATTTACCACTTCCCGTATTACCAAAAATACCAAATAATCCTCTTGATGTTAACTTTTGAAAATCTATGGTTTGCTTATCAGTATAACTATTTAACCCCGTTAGCTCTAATTTAATTGGTCTCATCGTCTTCACCCTCTTCGCTTACTATGTTCAAAAATAAGTCCATAAGCTCTCCCCTTGGCTCACATTTTTCTTTGAATTTGTAAAAATCACTAAATAATTGAGCCATGGATTTTTCCTTTAAGTCGATTTCTTCCGCCTCATATTCAGAGGTAATAATTGGCTTTATCTCAATAATATCACTTAAATAAGATTTCATTTTCTTTATATTTTCTTGACTTATAACTTCATCTGTTTTTATTTCAAAGTAAGACCATATATCTCTGTCTTTATTTTCTTCACATACTTTTAAGGCTTCTTCTATGCCATCACATTTGAAAACCTCAATAGGTTTATAGTTATTAAAGTATATAGTTTCTATTGAAGGCTCTTCATTTGCATGTATTTCTACTATATTTGCTCCTTTAACATAAATTCTCTCTTTTACGCTATATTGTAGCGGTGATCCTGAATAATATACATTTAATCTTTCAGATGCTTTTTGTGGCTTATGTAAATGTCCTAAGGCTGTATATTGAGCTTTTTGTGGTAAATCACGCTTATCAACTACAAGACTTCCTCCCAGTTGTATTTGTCTTTCTGAGTCAGATGGGTCGCCTCCACATACAAATAAATGAGATACAGCTATGTTTATGCTATCTTCTTCAAAGTTTTCTTCTAAATTTCTGAATATATCACCTATTTTATTAGAGTATGTTCTTTGTAGCTCTTCTTCATTCTCAACATCTTTAATTGCATCATTTAATCTTTTCTCACTTGGATAAGGTAATGTGATTATAGTTACTTTCTCTTCCTTAATGCTTAATTTTAAACATCCTTCACTGGCTTTCACTATTTCATAACCTTTATATTTTTGTTCAGTTGTACTGCTTAATGGATATCCTAAAATTATAATTCCCTGCTCTTTTGCAAGAGGTGAAACAGCAGATAATCTTTCTGGATTATCATGATTACCTGCTATAATTAACACACATCTATTTCCATCATCAGCTAATCTACTAACTGTTTTATAAAATAAGGTTTCTGCCCCAGCTGGAGGATTTGAAGTATCATACACATCTCCAGCAATAATAACCATATCTATGTTGTTTTCTTCAACAATTTTTATAAAATCATTGCAAAACTTTTCTTGTTCCTCTAATCTTGAATGGCCTTCCAGATTTTTACCTATATGCCAATCTGATGTATGAATAAATTTCATGGCTCCTCCTTTTATTTTTTATAATTTAACTTCTTCATCTATATTAAATAGATATAAATACTTTTCTTTAATATTTTTACCTGTAAGCTTATTTAAAGCCTCTGCATACAAGTCTAACTGCTTTTCATATCTATTTATTACTTCTTGTTTATTATCTTCATCTATATAGTCTGTTTTGTAGTCTACTATTACTATTTCTTCATCTTCTTCAAAATATAAGTCGATGATACCTCTAAGCATTAGACTCTCCTCTTCATAGGTTGCCCTATTATTTTGAATATCTTCATTATTTAGATAAATATCGTTCATTTTTATCTGAGAATAAATACTTTGTTCTCTTTTTATTAAATGGGATGATAATGCTCTTTTTCCTATATTAGATTTGAAGAATTTATATATTTTAAAAGGATTAATAACTAATGATTGTTTTTCACTTATTATTTCTCTTTTTATTAAATCTTTAATTTGAGCTTTTATTTCATCTATTGTATTTATTTTATTTAAATCAAGAACTTCCATAACTAGATGGACTATTGTACCCCTTTCCTGAGGGCTTATTTTATTCTTTGCTTCACTTTCTTGAATAAATAATGGTCTTTTTAAAGTTGTTTTTTCTTCATATAAATGCTCTGAGTAATCTTCTTCATGAATACTTTGCATTTTTTTAATTTCTGATACAGATATACTTGCAGAAACTTTTACACTTTCTTTGTAAGGATATAAATAATTTAACTTTTCACTTATTTCTTCCTTATAATCAGCCTCTGTACTTTTTTCTTGCATTTCTTTTAGTAAAGTTTCTATATTAGTTTCTTCTTCTTTTTCTTCAACTACTACGTCTTCTTTTTCCCAAGTGTCTAAAGACCACCTAGAGTCATGATTAGATTGGGATAAAGTTTCTATATCGTAGGCTTTTCTTATTTCCTCAAAGTCTTTATGTTTTAATACCGAAGGCATAATCCAATCTAGATAATTTCTAGCTTTTATCACATCATACTGAGAAACTGGATTATTACCATCTAAGTTTTTACCCCACTTATGTAGTGTTCCTGGAATATCTTTTACAGCTCCAGTTAATATAAGTTTTTCTTTTGCTCTTGTTAAAGCAACGTATAAAATTCTCATTTCTTCTGAAAGATTTTCCAAGTTCATCTTATATTTTAAAGCTTCTTTTGCAATACTTGGATAAGAAATACGTCTATCTATATCTACAAGCTGTGGTCCAAAGCCTAACTCATAGTGATATAACATATCCCTTTTAAAATCCATTGTGTTGAAATTTTTACTCATAGCGCAGCAAAACACTATTGGAAACTCTAGCCCTTTACTTTTATGTATAGACATTATTCTTACAACATTGGCATTTTCTCCAAGAGTTTTAGCACTTCCCATATCTGAGTTGGATTTTTTTATTTTATCTATAAAGTTTATAAAATTGAATATTCCCTTAAAGCTTGTTTCTTCAAACTGCTTTGCTCTTTCAAATAAAATCTTTAAGTTAGCTTGTCTTTGGCTTCCACTTGGAAGTGCTCCCACATAAGCAAAATATCCACTTTTCATGTATAAATGCCATAAAAACTCATCTGTACTCATATACAAAGATTTTTCTTTATATTCTTTTAATTCTCTTAAGAAACTTCTACATTTTTCTCTTATTTCCTTCTTTCCATTGTCTTCACTTTCACTAATTAGTCTTATACATTCATAAAGATTTGTATTGTTGTTTTCCAATCTAATATCTATAAAATCTTCTGGTGTAAATGAAGTACAAGGAAGTATTGGTGATTTTAAAACAGATAATAAAGGAATATCTTGCATTGGATTATCTATTATTCTTAAAAATGCCATTATTGTTTTAATTTCTATAGTATCAAAATACCCCATGCCCGTATCTGCATAAGTAGGTATTCCCATATTTATTAATTCATCAGCAAATACAGGAGCCCATGCAGATGTGGCCCTAAGTAAAATCACTATGTCTTTAAAATCTACTACTCTATAATCATCTAATTTTTTATCATATACTTTATGTATATTTCCTTCTTCATCTGGTAACATTAAATTTTTGATTATTTTCCCAACCATACGAGCTTCTAATTGTATATTGTCTAACTCTTCTTCTGGTTGTTCTTCTTCATTTTGATTATCTTCCGTAGTTTTTTGAGCTTTTTCCATTAGATGAATTTCTGTAGCTCCTCCCACAATTACTTTTTCTTCTAAATTTTCTTTAAAAGAAGCTCCTAAGTTTAATGCCTCATCTTGTGTATATTCAATCTCACCTATATTTTTACTCATTATATTTTCAAATACATAGTTACAACTGTCTATAACTTCTTTTCTACTTCTAAAGTTTTTATAAAGCATTATTTTTCTATTTTTTTCACCTTTTTGCGTGCCATAAGTAGCATACTTATCTAAGAAAATTTCTGGCTTAGCTTGTCTAAATCTATAAATACTTTGCTTAACATCTCCAACCATAAACCTATTTGGAGTTTTAGTTTTTGCTATAGTTGAAAGTAAAACTTCTTGCACAAAGTTTGAATCTTGGTATTCATCTATGAATATTTCGTAAAACTTTTCTCTGTACTCTAAAGCTATATCACTTCCTACAGCTTTACCATTTTCATCTTCTAAAAAATCTCCCTTTTCATCTTTTTTTATTAATATATCTAGAGCAAAATGTTCAATATCATTAAAGTCGATTATACCTTTTTCTCTTTTTCTTTCACTATAGAGCTCAATAAATCTTTTAAGAATTTTACTTAAAGAATTTACTATAGGGTATAACATTTCTACTTCCTTATTTAAAGCGGAAGTGTTTTTGTTAAACGTGGAACTTTGTATAGATTCTAAAGATTTTTTTGCGTCATCTCTAATTTTTTTAGCTTTATCTTTAGCATCTTTTATATACTCCTCTGCTCCCTTAGGAATTCTTTTTACACCTTTTGCATAGTTTTCAAATTCCAAAGAAATAGCTGCTCTATATGTCTCTTCCCAATTTTCGTCACAACTATCCAGTAATCTTTTTATCATTTTATACTCTATTTTTAATTTATCGGCAAAAGTTTCTAATTCTTCAATACCTTCCACCATTTTTAGTGCTTTATCAAAATTTTTAACTATACCATTAATTTGAATTTTTATAGTATCTAAAATAATTTTTGCCCATTTTGATGTGGAAAAATCAAAATCATCTTCTATATTAAAGTCATTTACACTGTCTTCTAACCATTTCATTGGATAAGGTGAAGACATTACAAAAGAATAAATGCTAAGTACCATTTGTTGTAAATTAGTATCTCCTCTTTTTTCACTGTAGCTCTCCACTAATTTATAAAAATCATCTTCCTTTTCTTCATAGAACTCTTCAAAAATTTCTTCTATTGTTTCTAGCTTTAAAATGCTACATTCTGTTTCATCACCGATTCTAAAGTTAGGATCTAGATCAATTTTATGGAAGTTTGATTTAATAACCTCCAAACAGAAGGAATGTATTGTAGTTATACTAGCTTTATTTAAAAGAACTAGCTGATTTTGTAAATGACTATCTTCTGGATTCTTCTCCAAGGCCTTACCTATTGCATCGCCAATTCTTTCTCTCATTTCTGCTGCTGCTGCATTGGTGAAGGTAACTACTAGTAAGCTATCTATGTCTACAGGTTTTTCTTTGTTTGTTATTATTTGTATTATTCTTTCAACTAATACTGCTGTTTTTCCCGATCCAGCAGCAGCTGCTACTAGTAGATTGCAATCTCTACTATCTATTACTGCTTGTTGTTCATTAGTCCATTTTGGTGAGCTCACTATTTCTTAACCTCCTTCTCCATTAGTTTTATAACTTCTTCATCACTTTTATCATTAAGAATTGTATACATATTTCCTTTTATTGAAGGATCAAATTGGCATATGGATGAATAAGTACAAAAATCACAAGATGTTCCATTTTTATTTTTACATGGAACTATGCTTATATCTCCTCCAACCATTCTTTCACAAAGGTCTTTTACTTCATATTTTACATATTCTCTTAATATATCAAATTCTGGTTCTGTAACACCTTTGGTGTATCTACCTATATTACCATTTTTATCTAAGTTAGCTGGTATAATTAAAGATGTTTTTCTCTCTCCTTCTTTTAGGGACATATCCATTTCTCCGATAATGTCTACATCTTTTAACACAAGTCCATTCATTCTAAGCTTTTTTAATATTTCTTCGTTTATTACAGCATCTTTTTGATCTTCGTTACTTCTTACAATAGGGTTATCTATTCTGTTATAAAGAATAGCTGCTGGTTTTAAGTTTGATTTTTTATGTCTATCGCTATCTATAATTGCATCTAAATAAACTAGCAATTGTAACTGTAATCCATAATAAACTTCTGTTAAGTTGATGGATTTATCTCCTGATTTATAGTCTATAATACGTATATACTTGCTATCATCTTTTTCCAATTCATCTATTCTGTCTATTTGACCAACTAAGGTTACTTCTTGACCATCATTTAATACTAGTTTTATAGGTGGGTATTTTCCATTTTTTCTAAAACTAACTTCGTAGTCAACAGGTTCAAAGTTTCCTTGTTTTATTTGCATGGAAATAATACTAATTGCTGAAACTAGCATTTTTTTCAATCTATATGCCAAATACTTGTATCTTTCAGAAGAATTTAAGATAAATCCAGGTATTTTGCTTACCATTTCATCTACAATAAGAGATACTCTACTTCTAATATAGTCTTCATCTATTTCATGCCAATTTAGCTTATCTTTGTTTAAAGATTTAGAGAAAATATCAAGTATATTATGTATAAAAGAACCTAAGTCTGGTGCTGTAAAAGCATACTCTTTTCTTTCCTGTGCTTTTAACCCATATTGAATAAAATATGAGAATGGACACTGAGCATATCTTTCTAACTTGGAAATACTTAAGTTTTTATTTTCATATAATTGTTTGATTTTTTCTCTTTCTACTTTTTCCACTTGGTTAGTATAGCTTAATCCCCTTACTACTTTCTCCAACTTATTCTTATATTCTTCATCACCTAAGAAATATCTATATAAATCTAAATAAACTTCGTTAATATCCCCTCTAATTTCAAATTCTTTAATAGCATTAATTAACTCGTTAAAAGTAGGTGCTTTTACTGTTATATTATCTAAAGCTGTATCAGTAGAATTATCCAAATCTTTTAGTACATAACTTTTTATATTAATATTAGGAAATATCTTTTTTAGTCTAGATACAATTATAGAAGGTCTTAAGGTCTTTCCTTCATGATCTGATATGGGATAACTTATTGTTAAGTTTTCACTTGTATAAGTTAATGCTTTATAAACTAAAAACTGTTCTTCATAAGTTTTTGTCTTACTATCTATATCAACTTCTATTCCTTTTTCACCTAATGAGTTTCTGTCTTTATCACTTAAAAGGCCACTTTCCTTTGAAATTAGTGGAAATATACCATCGGTAGTTCCTATTAAATAAAGGTGTTTTGTGTTGGAGTTTTTCATTCTATCTACAGAACTTACTAAAACTTGATCCATACTTGGAGGCACAAGTCCTAACTCATACTCGTCAAATCCTAAACTTATTACCTTCATAAATTTATCTAAAGATATTTTTTCATCACCCATTAACTCTACCATTTGATCAAGTATATCTACTACTATTTGCCAAACTTGTGAGTATTCTTTAGCAATTTCCAAATCCCCTTTTTCATTGAAGTTATTAATTAATTTTTGTAAAGTTTCTTCTATATTAATATCCAATAAAAACTCATAAACATAAGTACAAATTTCTCTTACAGTTTTATTTTTCTTATTCAGCTTATTTTGCAGCTTTATAATTGGTTCTAATATTTGATTTCTAGTTTCATTAATTCTTTCTTTTTGCTCCAAATCAAATTCACTTTCTTCTGCCAAATAATTTTGATTAACTTTGTACTCCCATTTTTCTTCGAACCACTTCTTCCCTGTAATTCCGTTTTGAAGCACATAGTTTTCAAGCAAACTTATATCTTCATCACTTACACCTATAAGTCCACTTTTCAAATATCTAAACATTGTCTCATAAGAGTATCTTCTGTTTCTCATTTCCAAAGCAGAAAGAATTAAGACTATAATAGGATTACTTTTTGCCTCTCTTTTTGAATCTATAAAGTTTGGAATTTCATATTCCTTAAAAATTGAACGTACTAAAAAATCATATCTATTTAAATCCCTTGTTGCCACAGTTATATCTTTATATCTAGCTTTTTTCACTCTAACTAAATGAACTATATCCTTTGCCACTTGCTCCACTTCATCATATAAATTATTAAATTCCTTAATTTTTATATGCTCAGTTTCCTTTTCATATTTTCTGTAAGGGTATGCATGATAAAAAGCTTCTAAATGTTGTAATTCTTCATTTCCATTAAACCTTTTTACATTTTCACAATTTAAGTTTATGTTAGTATGAATTTTAACCCCTTCTTCTGCTGCAATTTTATATAGCTTTTCATAAGTATATTTCGTTCTAGAAAAAGCATCATTTTTTGAATATGTAAATTGAGTTAAAGAGTCTATAGTTAGGGAAATATAAACTTCTTTAGCTTGTTTTAACAGTTCTTTTAAAATACTGTACTGATTTGGTGTAAAACCAGTAAATTCATCTATATAAATGTAAGCATTTTTAAAATAATCACATTGTTGTAATTTATCTGATAGAGATGTTAACAAATCTTGAGAGTCCACGTAATTTTCATGTAGATTTTTTTCAAATTCTCCATAAATCTTAGCAATATCCATCAACTTATATCTTAAAGTTTCATTTTCTATTTCTCCAGCTATATTTTCAAGCACATCCGGCGATACATTGTATTGCTTTAATTCAGATATCATATCTGTTATAGATCCTACAAAACCAGATTGTGTAGAAGATTTTCCATATACTTTAAGCTCGTTACTAATTTTGTCTATAGATTTATATATAATCATAGCCTTTCCACTAGAGTTAATATTTACATCAGTAAGTCCCCCCACCTTCGAAAATACTATACTACTCATGGTTTTAAAACTCAGCACCCTACTTCTCAAATATTTGTCCTTTTCTTTTCCTTGGAAAATTTTAGACATATTTTTTTCCATTTCAAATGAGTATTGCTCTGGAACTAAAAGAATTACAGGACTAGTTTCGTTATCTTGTACTCTTTTTTTTATTTCATTTAGCATAAAGGTTGTTTTTCCTATTCCACCTCTACCTAATACAAATCTAAGACCCATAAATGTCTTCCTCCAAAATTTCATAATTTACAGCTTCACTGTTACAAAGCTTATTAAACTCACAGTACTTACAGTGGTTTATATTTTTATTTATATTGTTTTCATTATTAAAATCTTCATTTTCTATATTATCAATAATATTTAAAATCTTCATTTTGTTTTCTTCATGAAGTTTTTCATTATAATTTATAGTCACTGGTTTATTTTCTAATGCCGGCTGATAATAATTCATAATTATATCTTCAATTTTATAATTTGAATAAAATTTTTTCCTTATTATTTCTTCAGCTAAAAACATATACACCACACTTTGCATTCTATTTAATGCATTTTTATATGTAATTTCCTGGTTTTCAGTTTTCCAATCCCAAAGACTTATTTTATCCTTATCTATTATAATTAAGTCAATTTTTGCCACAATTTTTCGTCCATTTAAATTCAGATTCATTTCATATTCTGGCAAATATATATTGTCTTCTTTAATTGGCAACAAATCTTTTATTTTATTTATCCATTTATTAAAATTTTTATCTTCACATTTTCCTATAGGAATATTGGAAAAATACCTTTCACACAATAAGTGAAAATCTCGTCCATATTTTAAGCTGTCATAATATTCTCTACTACCCAAATCATCATGTTTCCAATTTATATTATCTATATATTTATATTTAAACTTAAAAGGACATGATTTATAAGTATTTAGAGAGTTTTGACTATATATAAAATATTTTAATTTCTCATTCATCTAATCATTCTCCTTTCCTATCTATAATACTTTTTAGTATGTTCAAATACATAGATGGATTTTGTTTTTTCTTATCTATAGCAGAATTTTTTGCACTGGCAGACAAAATTAGCATCTCTTTTGCTCTTGTGATTCCCACATATAAAAGTCTTATTTTTTCTTTTATCAGATTTTCTTTAATTTCCCTTGAGTAATTTTTATTTACCTCACCCTTTAAAATAAAGTCTATTTCTGCTTTTATATTTGCTTCTGGGTTTTTGTATTTTTCTTTTAGATACCATTTGTCGCATTGAAATTTTTGATAAATATTGTCTGGGAAATTAAACTCTGTCATTCCCAATAAAAATACACAATCCCACTCTAACCCCTTTGATTTGTGATAATTACACACAGTTATACTTCCAGGCAAAGGTTCGTATCCATTGATTTCACTCACAACTTCTATTATATAACTAAAAACTCTGTTTTTCCTGTCTATTAGCAAGTTATCTATTTGTTGTAGATTTATATTGTTGTCTTCTGCTACTAAATACTTAACATAAAAGGCTAAATAATCTACTATTGCTATTTCTTCTTTTTCGATTGTCATACTGTCTCCAATGAAAAGAATCAGCTTGTCTATTCTAGTTAAAGGATATTCTATAATATTTTTCAAATTTTGTATTCCATATAAAAAACTTTGGTATAAATCGCTATCTGTGTCTAGTATTATATCTTTTGAGCATTCATCATCATATAATAGATTTTCCACAGTTAAATTCCCTTCCCTAAGTAATTGTATAAAATCTTTTTTTCCTTCTTTATTATCGGTCCTTATATAAACTTTATCTAATACTTCTATTAATTTTTCTTTCTCGTCACAATTGAGTATAAAATCTATTATTAACCCAATATTATCTATGACCCTTCTTTTTCTAAGAGAATTAGGTCCTAGCTCTTCAAATTCCAAATCTTCTTTTATAAGTTCTTTTGCAACTAAATTGACATGATCATTGTATGGTACTAATATTCCTATACTTTTATCTGGATATTTTTTATTAATATTTCTCACAAATTTTACAGTATTCTCTATTTCTTTATCAAAAGTTTCATAATATTTGTAGCTAATTTGATATTTATCAGGCTGAGGATTTTCTTTGTATCCTCTATTTGTAGGAACTGTTTTAATATCCATGTCTTCCAAAGCATCCTTGCACTCTGGCTGTAAATTTTGAGTTACATATCTTACTAATTCATTGGCCAGATTTATTATATCTTTTGAGCTTCTATTGGACATATCCATTCTATAACAACGGTCACTGTTTTCTATAAAATTTTTAAAAAACTTGGGATCTGATGAAGAAAAAGTTCCTGTTATACTTTGATTTATATCTCCAACTCTTACAAGATTATTATGTTCTTCACAAATAAGTCCTATTATCTTTCCTTGAATTTCATTTGAATCCTGACACTCATCTTCAAATACATATTGATATTTATTTTGATATTTTCTTTTTAAATCTTCATCAATACTCAAGGCTTTATGTGCTAGAATCAACATATCATCATAATCCAATAATCCATTTGCTTTTAATTTTTTTTCATACTCAGTATATATGGGAAGAATTATTTTTAAAATACCTCTGCGATTTTCTTTCATGTATTTATTTAATTTTTGTGGAGTTATATCTTTGTATTTAAGTTCACTTATGGTATTTTGAACTAAATCATAGAACCCCTTATCCCAGGCCTCTAACTGTCTATCTGCCCATATAAGATCTTTTTGCTCTTTTACAAAAAATCTAAATGCTTTTTCTCCCCCATTTAACTTAAAATTATTAATACAATCACCAAGAATCATAGTTTTTTGTAAATCATCAGCTATATTAAAGTCTTCATTTAACATAACTATTTCCGGCTTTTCTTTTATAATTTTTACAGCCAAAGAATGTATTGTCATTACTTCATAAGAGTTTTTGTCATCTATATTTTTATCTTCAAGAATTTTCTTTATCCTAACTTTAAAGTTGTTCACCGCACTATTCATATAAGTTAAGATAAGTATTTTTCCTTTTCCTTGTCTATTTTCTTCCAAGAGTTTTGCTACTAAATTTGTAACTATAAAAGTTTTACCAGCCCCTGGCACTGCAGGAACTGCCATTTTCCCACCTTCATACTGAATTATAGGGAGCTGGTCCTCTCTGTAATTTATACTACTCATTAGTTTTTTCTCCTTTATCCAAAAGCCTTAATAAAAGACCGTATAGCATACTTTCCTGCATAAATCCATTTACACTATACTCACTTTTAAAAGCATATATTTTCTCACTATTCAATAATAAGTTGTAAATTAAATTATATAGATAGTACTTTTTGTTTCTATCTTCCATTTCATCACTGTAAATCTCTTTTTCTTGAAAAGATTTCCTAAGAACTAAAGGATTTGCAATATCTTTTTCTATTTTCATATTCCAAGCATTACTTCCCACATCTACCCATAATTGTATTTTTCTATTTATGTTTGAACTTATATACGTGTAAGACGTTGTAATAATTACTTTATCGCTATTTTTCATATCTTCAATATCTGCAGATACATAGTAATCATTTATATTATCTTTTAGGCACTTTACAAATACTTCATATTTTTCTTTTTCTTCTATATTTAATTCTTCTAATATTTCACTAAAGATATCTCCTTGTTTTATAATATCTTTACAAAAGTCCACATTTTTCTTGCCATCCTTAAGGTGAAGCATTTTTTCTATATAAAATTGTAATAAAAACTCACTTATCCTCAAATTATTTTTTTCTTTATTTTTAATATATTCAATTAAGCTTTTATACTCATCATTTTCATGTCTTTTATTAAACATTCTTATAGCTTTTATCTTATTTATATCAAATAAGACTTCTATAAAATTTATGTATTCTTCTTCCTTTATTAAATATTGTAAATTGTAGAAAATACAAGTGGCCACAACTAAAGCATTGGCATAAGGATGATCAATAATTTTATTATCTAGTTTGGTGTTGGCTACTTTTATATTCTTAGATTTCAATTTATTACATATTTTATAATCTAAAATAGAGTTATTTACAGGTGAAATTATGACCACATCTCTTAGATTTTTGCCTTCCTTCATTATTTGTAAAATTTTTTCTGTCACACCTTCTATCATTTCATCATATAGATGATATGAATCTTCTAGTTTTATACTTTGATTTTCTTTATACAATGATCTCATACTTATTGTTTCTAAATCATAGAATTCTGTTGGAAAATACTCTTTTAGTATGTTGTCTTCTATATAGGCTATATCTACATTTTTAAAGGAAGAGTAGTCTTTGCTTTTGTCATAAAAAATATATCCACCCTGTACCTCATTTAAAAGTTGACCAATTAAATTACATTCACTAACACTGGCATTTTCCAAACTATCAACAATTAAGTATCTATATTCTCTTTTCAATCTTTTTGTGTAATCTTCAGTATTTAATAAATAATTATTGTATAAATATACAGCTATAGAGTTATCAATTATACCATTTGATAATAAAGTCTCCATATAAAAATCTATAACTTCCTGCATCTGGCTATAAGAATATCTATTTAAATCATTTCTATTTTTCTTAGAATTATATATTTTTTCTCCTATATTTTTAATATCTATATTATTAAAACAACTTTTACTTAGATTATCTAATATATTTCTACATATACTTCTATTTGTACCCACTATATCTTGAAAATAATTTTCTTCTTCTCTTGTCTTATGTATATATTTCATAATCATATACTCACTTAAGCTTTGAGAAATAAAAGAAGGGCTTGTTTTATTTGATTTTATTTTGTCACAATTATTATCTATTATTGACCAATATTTTATTATCTCACTTTGAACGAAATGACTGTATGTGGTAATTTTTAATTCTTCACTAAAAGGAAGATTTATTGCTCTCATGTAACTTAATTTAGTAATTCCATTAGGTACTAAAAAAAGTATCTCTTTTGATCTATAATTATTTTCTTTGATTATATTTTCATATATATTAACTATTTTTTCTTTTTTCTCACTTAAGTCAATTTCTTGGAATAAATATTTCATCTAATCACCTTTTTCTAAAGATTTAATTTTTATCTATCTATAATTATATAATATTTTCTATTTTTTTACTCAACTTAGGTAATTAAATTTACAGATTATGCATATTAAAGATTAAAAAAGTCTATGCTCTAATATATTATTAAAACATAGACTTTTTTTGTTACACACTTTTTTTAATTTTATTATTTTTTTTATCTAATTGTGACAATTCTTCTCTTACGACTAACCATAATACTGCTGATGCTATTACATATACAGTAGCAATTTTAACTGTAATTGCACCTGCTATAATACCAGCAAGCATACAACCTAACCAACTTATTGGATTATATCTAAACTCTCTATATTTCATATTATGTGTTTTATCATATGCATATACACCTAGTCCAAATAAAACAAAAAATACTCCCACTACAGTTCTTACAATTTCAATTGTATCCATAACGTAGCCCCCTATTTTTTATTACTATTGCTTACATATATAATAGCAGAATTTTTTAAAATAAATATAAATTACAAATAAATTAATTAGATTGTAACTATTATTTTATTTATCCTATCATTTCAATAAAAGCTTCCAGCCTTGTATCAATTTGCCCACTATCCGTTTCAGAGTAATCAGTAGTTATGCATATATAAGGTAAATTTTTTTCATTCATAACACAATCCTTTATCATATCAGCCTCTATAGCAAAAGTATGACAAGCATGAAGGACTACTTCTATTACACCATCAACATCATAGTTATAAATAAAATCATCTAGTGGTTTAAATCTTTCATTATTGGGACTCATTACAGAACAGCTGACTCTTAAATACTTCTCTGCTAAAGCCCAAAGTGGATCTTTCGTCTCATCCACTAAGTCTTTTTTTTCTCTTGGCCCAGAACAACTTTCAAGTCCCACAACATCTGCTCCCATTTCTTCTACTCTTGCTACTATTTTATCTCTTACTCCTCCTATAGGACATCCTGTTATTAAAATTCTTGGCTTCTTAGGTTTGCTTTTATAAATAATTTCATATGCTATATGGTATTCATCTTTACTAGCCTTTTTTCCCGCTTTGTGTATAACCAGTTGAATACGTTACCATCATTACTGCTGATAATAATATTGATAATAATTTCTCCATACTTATCCTCAACATAATATATTTCTATCTCATTATATGAAGCATTCTATATAATGTAAATATTATTATAAAAATAATAAATATATATAAATTTATATGCATACAATAAATAAATAGGTGATATATATAGATTTTATATATATCACCTATTTATTTATAATTTATAATAATTCTTTAAACAATCTTATAGCATTTTTATAAAATACTTTTTCTATATCTTCTTCTCTAAAACCTGATTTCTTCATTTCTCCATAAATTAATTGCATTTTTGATGAATTTTCAAATTCTAAAGAACAGTCTATACCATCAAAATCACTACCAATTCCCACACAGTCTATCCCACCAGTATTAGATATATATTTAATATGATTAATAATATCCTCAATTTTACTAGTATCACTAGATTTATAATTATTATTTAAAAATGAAGAATAGAAGTTTACACCTATTAATCCACCCCTTTCTCCTATTTTTTTTATCATATCATCAGTCAAATTTCTTTGATGAGAACATACTTCTCTTGCATTAGAATGGCTAGCAATAAAAGGCTTGCTCGTATTATTATAAACATCATAAATTCCATCATCTGATAAATGAGAAACATCTATAATTATTCCTAATCTCTCCATCTCATTTATAAATTCAAATCCTTTTTCTTTTAGACCTTTTTTTTCATTTTTTTCTTCATCATAAAAATAACCATTTGGGTAAGCCAATTCATTTTCATAATTCCACGTTAATGTCATCATTCTTACTCCTAACTTATAAAAATTTCTAAGCAATGCTAAATTTCCCTTACAAACTCCACCTTCTTCTATGGATAATAATGCTGACATCTTATTTTTTTTAATATTAGTTAATATATCTTCATAAGTATAAACTATTCCAATATGTTCTTTATTTTTTTCAACTTCATCATAAAGTAAATCTATATAACTAAGACAAGATTCTAAAGGCTTATTATTACTTCCCAAGTCTACATATGATGCAAAAACTTGAAGCATATAATCACCTTTCTTCATCTTTTCTATATCTAAATGTAACCTATTTTGTTTTAAGTTTATACTTTCCCCGCTTTTTCTAATATCATATAATTGTGATATTGTATCACAATGAAAATCAACTATTTTCATTTATTCCCCCCTAAAACATATATTTATACTTACTATTTTTGATTTATTTTATTATATACATCATAAGTAATATCCTGTATAAGTCTTTCATACTCAGGCACATTTACATTGTTTCCGCAAAAACATACTATGAATGGTTCTTTAGCAAATACTATTCCCACATCATGAGTAGTATTAGTGTCTTCTCCTGTTTTATGTGCAATATCAATTTTATGTTTCAGATTATGTAAAAAGAAAGGTATTTTCCCATTTAACCTTTGATTTTTTAAAATATTTATCATTTCTTCACTGGATTTTTTATCAATTAAATCTTTATTATGCATTTTCTCTAATAAATATCCTACATCACTTGCAGTTATATAATTTTCTAATCCTAATGCTGCTTTTTTACTATCAAACATTTTACGATTAAGAACTGTATTTTTTAGTCCTATTTCTTTTATAGTATTATTAATATTATCCATGCCTAATTTATCAATCAACATATTTGTAGCATAATTATCACTAAGAATTATCATTAGTACGTACAAATCTTCCAACGTTACATTCAAACCTTCTCTCATATAATTTAAGGCTCCACAAGAAGGTACCTTACCATCTTTGCAAGTTATAAATAATTCTTCTTTTTTTATCTTCCCTTCTTTTATTTGCTTAAAAGCTTCTACTAAAACCGTAAGTTTTATAACACTAGCTGCCAACATAATTTTTTCTTCATTATACGCAATAGTTTTATTTGTTGTTAAGTTTTTATAATAAAAAGATACATCTCCTTCTATTTTTTTTAATTTATTAATTATATTCTCCATTATAAAGCCTCCCTTTTAAATTATATCATTAATATTATTCTAATCTATATAAGGCTGTAAGTGCACTTCAATTAAATCAATTATGATATAATTTAATTACCATATAAAAAAAATGCTTAAGGAGGATTTATGTTTAAAAATATTAAAAAGAAAAAAAGAGAATTGAGTAAGGAAAATACACTAGAAGTATTAAAAAATGGAAGAGAAGGAATATTATCTACTATAAGTGAAAATGGATATCCTTATGGAATAGCTGTGAATTACGTTTATCATAACGACTATATATATTTCCACTGTTCTAATAGTGGTCATAAGTTAGAAAATATAGCTAAAAATAACAAAGTTTCTTTCTTTATAAATTCTGATATAACAATTCTTCCAAAGGATTTTACTACTCATTACAAAAGTGCAGTAATATTTGGACATGCCTCTATTGTTAATGATAAAGAAAAAAGAGATGCAATTATTGCAATAGGAGAAAAGTATTCTCATCCTCATATGGAGGAAGGTATAAAATACATAGACAAAGCGATCAATGCATTTACTGTAGTAAAAATAGAAATTGATCATATAACTGGTAAATATAGCGATGGAACTAATTAAATAAAAAATAGACTAAAATTCCTAATATACATGGAATTTTAGTCTATTTCCTTTTTTATTCATTAAGTTTATTATGGTCTAATTATATTAGTGGCTCCTGCCAATTCTTCTACTATAGAATACATATTAGTTACTTTACCAACTTGTAATTTATCTTGTAAATTATAGAAGTTTAAGCAAGTCCCACAATTTAATATTTCAACACCATGTTCTTCTAGCATTTTTAAGTCTGCTATAGAATCTGAACCTTCAGCTGATAATTTTACGCCGCTATTATATAATAAAACAGCTTTTGGATATTTATCTAATTGAGTTATGGCATATACAAATCCTTTAATAAGAACTTTTCCTAACTCTTCATCACCTTCACCCATCTTATCGCTACTTAATACTACTACCATTTTTTCTTCTTTTTCAACAGTACATACAACTTCTTCAGTTATTTTATTCTCAACAACTTCACCACATTGCACTTTTATAACAAAGTGATTTTCGCTTACTTTTTCATAAGTAGATTCTAGGTTTTTTTGGCTAACCATTTTTGTTACATTTTGTACAGCTATTTCATTATCTACACTTATTTCCACAACAGCTGACTCAGTCAATGCGTCTATTGCTTTTTTGGCCTTAACAACTGGTATAGGACAATTTTCACCTATTGCATTTACTTTTACTATATTCATCTTGCGCCTCCTAAATATTGCTTATCTATATCTTTTTACTTAAATCCAATAATAGCAGCTCCTAAAGCTCCTATTATTTGAGCATCTTCTGCTATAAATATTTCCTTATTTAAATTATTTTCTAACATTTTAACTAGCTCTTTACTTTGTGCCAAACCTCCAGTAAAAGCTATTGTGTCTTCTAGTCTAGCCTTATTTAGTATAGATACTCCTTTATTTGCAATAGATTTTAATATACCTGCCGCTATATTTTCCTTAGGAATATCTTGTGCCAAAAGACTTACTATCTCTGATTCTGCAAACACAGTACACATACTAGAAATATTTTCAGGAGTTGCACCTTTGGCTAAATCATCTATATTTTCTATGTCACTTCCTAGCTTGTTAGAAGTAACTTCTAAAAACTTACCTGTACCTGCTGCACATTTATCATTCATTATAAAATTAACAACATTCCCTTTGTCATCAATATTTATAACCTTACTATCTTGTCCACCTATATCTAATATAGTTCTAATATTTTTATTTAAAAAGAAAATTCCCTTTGTATGACAAGTTATTTCTGTAACTGTTTTATCAACAAAATCCATACTAACTCGTCCATAACCAGTTCCTATTACTCTTTTTATTTTACTACTGTTAATTCCATCTATCAAGACCTCATAAGCTTCCTTTGATGTTTTCTTAGGACTCCATCCAGTTGGTACAACAACCTTTTTTACTATTTTTTCTCCATCAAATAATACAGCTTTTGTTGCGACAGACCCTGAATCTATGCCAATACTATATGTTTCCACTAAACTAACAACCTTCCTATTCTCCAATTATTTGTATAAATAACTTTTACCCGTTTTATTTACATAAACAAATATTTTTTATATCTAACACATAATTAGTTTTTTTTCTTCAATCATCTCTATAAATGCTTCAAATCTTGTTCTTAATTGTTCTGTGTCAGACTGAGAATAATCAGTTTCAATAGCCATATAATGAATATTTTTATCATTTACTACAAATTCTTTTATTCTATTTGATTCCACATTAAATGGATGGCATGATTGAAGAGCCACATCTATTACACCATCAATCTTAAACTCTTCTATTAAATCTGTTAACAATTCTATTCTCTTCTCATTATTCATCATGCAAGCACATCCTATATTTAAATACTTTTTAGCTATAGCATCATAAACATCTGGATTACTTTCATCAACTAGTTCTCTATTATTTCTTATAGATGAACATAACTCATAAGCGACTATTGATCCCCCAGATTCTTCTATTGTATTAATGATTTTATTTGTACATCCGCCAATTGGAGATCCTGTGATTAATATTCTAGGTGCATTTTTTTTTACAGGACATTCTCCTCTTTCATATCTTGCTTTAGTATCATCAATTACTTTTCTTAATTCTTCTTTTAATGCATCTCTGTCAAACTTAAATTGAGCTTGGTAAGATACTTGGTATAATTCCATTCCTGTTAAAGCTGAAGGTTCTAATTTTCCTAAATCATAGTACTCATTTAGCAATCTTCTTTCTTCGTTTTTATCCTTAATAGCTTCTCTTATATCATCTTCACTTATAGTAGTGTCTAATTCTTTTTCTAATACTTCTTTTAATACAATTATTTCATCTTTCCAAAGATTAAACTCATGCTTTCCAGTTGCTCTATTAGGCATTTGCATTATATGAGTTGGTTTTACTTTACCTAACTCTTCATACATTTTTTTCTTTCCATCACAAGTTGTTTCCCCAATAAGCAAATCAGAGAAATAAAAATATGGGCATGTATCAGTTATTGCATGGCCATAACTTGACTTTATTAAAGGACATAGGTTTCTTGGTAGTATTTTTTCCGCTTCTGGAATCGCTTCCTCACTTACTCCACATACTCCAACTGGAACAGCCTTTGCAGCAATAGGTAATTCAGATGGTGTAAAGCAACAAAATGTTCCTACCATTTTTCTTCCACTATCTTTTACTTCTTTAGCTGCTAAAAATCCATCTTTTCTAGCTTGTGCAAAACTTTCAAATTGACTTGGTAAATTACTCATTTATATCCCCCTAAAACAATAAATTATTATATTCTTCAGTTTAAATCATCTTCATAGTATCAAATCTAAATATAAAAAACTATATTTATTAAAATTATTTATATAGTCTGCTCATTTATCGTTTTTTTCTATAATTAAATCAATTTTAAAGCTTTATTCCTATTGTCTTAACAATAAAAAAAGATAAACTTTTATAAAATAAAAGCCTATCTTTTTACATAAAAAAATTACGTGGCTACGTGCTACTCTCCCAGGAGGTCGCCCCCCAAGTACCATCACCGCTCAAGAGCTTAACTTCTGTGTTCGGAATGGGAACAGGTGTATCCTCTTTGCTATAATAACCACATAAAATTCATTACACTCATATCGCCAACGATATTTCTTTGCTATCGCTTCAGAAAAATCCGTTGCTCAAAGTGTTTTTAAGTATTAACTTTTGTTAGTACTTTCAAAACTGCTAACATTTAATATTTCCATTATATTTTTTAGCAACTTAAATCTTCTTTATAATTATATAATTAAAGATTTAGTTGGCGATATAAACCTTTAGGTTTATTTTGGTCAAGTCCTCGACCTATTAGTATCAGTAAGCTACATATGTTACCACACTTCCACCTCTGACCTATCAACCATGTAGTCTTCATGGGGTCTTAACCTTACGGTGGGAAATCTTATCTCGAAGTAGGCTTCGCGCTTAGATGCTTTCAGCGCTTATCCTTTCCGTACTTAGCTACCCAGCTATGCCCTTGGCAGAACAACTGGTACACCAGCGGTACGTCCATCCCGGTCCTCTCGTACTAAGGACAGGTCTCCTCAAATTTCCTACGCCTGCGACGGATAGGGACCGAACTGTCTCACGACGTTCTGAACCCAGCTCGCGTACCACTTTAATGGGCGAACAGCCCAACCCTTGGGACCTACTACAGCCCCAGGATGTGATGAGCCGACATCGAGGTGCCAAACCTCCCCGTCGATGTGGACTCTTGGGGGAGATCAGCCTGTTATCCCCAGGGTAGCTTTTATCCGTTGAGCGATGGCCCTTCCATGCGGTACCACCGGATCACTAAGTCCGACTTTCGTCCTTGCTCGACCTGTATGTCTTGCAATCAAGCTCTCTTCTGCCTTTACACTCTACGTACGATTTCCGACCGTACTGAGAGAACCTTTGAGCGCCTCCGTTACTCTTTAGGAGGCGACCGCCCCAGTCAAACTGTCCACCTGACAGTGTCCCACTACCTGATTCAAGGCAGCTGGTTAGAATCCCAGTACTACAAGGGTGGTATCCCAAGGATGGCTCCACACAGACTGACGTCCATGCTTCATAGCCTCCCACCTATCCTGTACATGTAGCACCGAGACTCAATGTCAAGCTACAGTAAAGCTCCATGGGGTCTTTCCGTCCTGTCGCAGGTAACCGGCATCTTCACCGGTATTACAATTTCACCCAGTCTGTTGTTGAGACAGTGCCCAAATCGTTACGCCTTTCGTGCGGGTCGGAACTTACCCGACAAGGAATTTCGCTACCTTAGGACCGTTATAGTTACGGCCGCCGTTTACTGGGGCTTAAGTTCACTGCTTCG
>NZ_JAHZMO010000080.1 GCF_020748185.1 Terrisporobacter petrolearius
CATAATAATTGTGAAAAGAATGCTAGTATTAGTATTTCTTAGAAATAAAAAAATATTACTGGAATTTTGAATTTCCAGTAATATAAATTACAAAACAAAATTATTACACAAATCTATAGACATTCTCGAAGTATATTACCTCTAGATTAAATATGTACTATTTTATAAATTATCTATAATTTCCTTAATATCAATTTCCAAATTTTCAATAAATCTTATTAGTTTTTCAAAAGAGTCATCATTCATTCTACCTATTACTTGAAAATTAATTTTATCTTTTTTAAAATAATATAGTTGTTCAGATTTAATATATCCTTCTCTGCCATTATCAGGATTAGTAAATTTATCATTACTTGATATAGGAAAATTTCCTGGAAACTTTAACTTTTTTTCTTTATGTTTTTCATTTTTAAATGATGACATGACATTACATACCATGTCATACGATAATCCTTGAATTTCTCCGTCCTCATCATCCAAAACTACAAATGAATGTTTATTTAAATATGTCCCATTATCTTTATAATTATCTATGATAATTATATCTCCTGCCTTGCACATTACTATGTTCTCCTCTTAATTGTTAATCCTTCTAATTTCTACTTTTTTATCTCCGGATATTACTTCCTTCGACCACTCAATTGGACTAACATCCTTTAGAGCTTCTTTTGATGAAACTATAATTGTATTTTTTTCTTTTCTTAATTTTTTAACATTTAATTTCATCCTATTCACTCTCCTCTTTTATACTTTTAATTATATACATTGTATCATATTTTTAATCATTAATAAATTGATTTAAAAATGAAATGTAAATCAATCTATTATCACTATGTTTCAAACTAATATCCTTTTTCTATGATATGAATTAAAATATATTTTTGTCACATTATATTTGTTAATGCATAAATACCCTAATTAAAATATCTCGTCAACTCTATTTCAGACTCTATATAAATAGCATCAATATAGTATGAGTTATACACTTTTACTTCTTTTCCGTTAAGTAAATATTTTTGAATTTTACTTTCGTCTACATCCGTTAATATTTCAAGCTTTTTTATTTCAGGTATATTTTTTTCAATTTCCATACATTGTTTAATAAATATTTCTTCATCAGCTTTATTACATATGTTATAATCATACATTTTTAAATCACTCCATTTCTAATGATTTATTTACTTCCTTTTTCAGCCAAAATACTGTCTATTCGCTCATCAGTAAGACCTATATTTTTTAAAAAATTATCTTTTCATATTATTACCTCCAAGCTACGTTTTTTACGAGCTTGCATCCCTTATTTTTTAGTAATTTACTTTTTCTTTTATGTCAAATGGATTGCGTGTAAAAAACTCCATGTCCATATTAATTCAAAAATATATTTTAGATTATCTAGTTTGGATTAATGCATTTGACTATTACGAGGTTGAAAAGGAAGGGTTTATAGAATTTGCTAATTCTATGATAAAAACAAGTACATTTGCATTAGCTAACAATAAAAAAATTGTTAGTCAAGGAGACTAAATAAAGTTACACATATACAGATGTGTAACTTTATTTATTTTATATACACTTATTATACATAAATCTAAGTAGCGCTTTTTATTATTAACTTTAAATTATATAATGGAAATTACTACTTCAAGAATAAATAAACTATTTTTTTATTCTTTCATATTTTTTCACACCATATTTGTCAAGTAGATCATCCCAAATATCTCCAAAGCTACATCCTAATATCAATTCAAATACAATTATATATACAGTATAGATTGGCATTATAATTAAGTATTTTTTGAAATTTTCAGTAAATAAATTCATTTTTATCACCACCAAATTAATAATCTTTCAAGTGTCCACCAAAACAGGTGTTTTCGTGAACACATAAAATAATAATAGTGTTTGATTCGCACTATATAACTATTGTTTCCTTTATACTATTTCAACGTTTTTACTAAGGCTCCTCTAGTCTTACTAAGAAGTTCATTTTTGATTATAAAGTTCCATACAGGTTCAAATTTTTTCCATGATCCTGCATAAGTAAAATGTTTTAATCTCATTCTAATTTCCTCATGTTCCCTTGAGGATTTATATATATTACTCCACTTATAAAAGTTTTTGTATGCTTGCTTATATCCATTTTTTCATATACTGAAGTTCCTGGGTAAGGTGTGAGAATATGATTAGTTGCTGTAGCTATGCCATTTTTTACTGTCCATTGTGTAGTTCTATGAAAAACATCTACAGTATAATCATCCCTTTTATTTACTTATTCATCCTCTTCAACTATCTTCATTCCACCACCAAAATACCAGTGATTTATTTCAATAAAGTCAATAAATTTTTCATAGAATTGATCTTCAGATACAGTTTTAGGAAGTGTAACACAGCCATTAATTTCAATTTCATATTCCTTTTCAATATTGTCTTTTTCAGGATATAAAACTCCATATAATCTTTCTAGTGCATCCATGTATTTTTCTACTCGTTTTTTATCTTCTACGGTTGGATTTTCAATGCGTGAAAGATTCATATTATCTTGCAAATCAGCAATTTTAACTCGGCATGCTATTTCATTTTTACTTATTCTATCAATAAATGCACTGTACTCTTCTTGGTCTTTTTTAGTCAATAAATCTAAGATTACTAAAACTTCCTCTGAAAAGCCTTCTTCTCTTAACTCGTTTAATGATATATTCGTATCTTCAATAATATCATGTAAGACAGCACATATCTTTTCTAAATCTGTATTACAGTTTTGCATAATTCTTAACGGATGTAATATATATGGTTGCCCACCCTTGTCTAGTTGCCCATAATGGGCTTTAGTTGCTATAAGTATTGCTTTTTCTAGCATTAGCACCCCTCCTTTTATCATTAAAACTTCATGCCCCAAATATAATATTTGTACTGTAATAGTAGCATATTTAGTGATTTTTCGCACAACCTGCCGGTTTTCCCCCCACCACTCTTGATAAATTAATGTTTGTTAGATAATAATATAGATATTTTAAATTTCTAAATGATTTATATGCTATTTACACATAATAAATATAAATATTCTAAATGGTAGGTGCAAATATGAAAGATAAAAAAATCAGTATCTTTAATTTAATACTTTATATTATATATATTTTTTCAATAATATTCTTTATATTTAAAGGTGAATATGGAAAAAGTGGATTAAGTGCAATTTGCTTAATTATACTCTTTGTATTAAATAAATTATATTCTAAAAATTATCCTATAATAGATAAAAGTTTATTTATATTTGGTAACTTATTTATATTATCTTCATTCTTATTAGGATCTTGTTATAACCTTTATGACAAAATTAAAATTTATGATGACTTTTTGCATTTTTGGTCAGGATTTATAACTGTTAAAATAGGCTGGAATATATTAAATTTTTTAAATATACAAAATTCATCTAGTAAAATAATAATTCTTATACTTCTTCTTTTCTTTGGTCTAGGTATGTCTGGTCTTTTGGAAATAATCGAGTATATATTAGATGTATTATTTAGTAAAGATACTCAATCAGGTGGGCTAAAAGATACTATGCAAGATATGATTGACGCTTTGGTTGGTTGCCTTATTATGTGTGGGTATTACCTTAGAAAAATAAAAAAAATAAATCAATAATTATAAGCATATGTTCTGTTTAAAAGGAAAAGATAGTATTGATTTGATAAAAAGGAGGGTTTAACTATGAAAGTAAAAGATCTAATGACAAAGGATGTATCATATGTAATAACAGGTTCTAATATAAAAAATGCAGCAGATATTATGAAATCTTTAGATGTTGGAATAGTTCCCGTTTGTGATAATAATCAAACTCCTGTTGGAGTAATAACAGATAGAGATATCGTTTTGAGAAGTGTTGCTGAAAATAATACGAATCAAAATGTAGAAAGTGTAATGAGTGGAAATATGGTAAGCGTAAGCCCTGATACAGATGCTCATGAAGCGGCTAGCTTAATGGCAAAAAATCAAATTAGAAGATTACCAGTAGTTGAAAATAATCAGATTGCTGGCATGCTTTCTTTAGGTGATTTAGCTAATGTAAATATACATGTTGATGAAGCTGGCCAAGCTTTAAGCTCCATTTCAAAACCAGGTAATTAAATAAAAACTCACCCCTTAAGTTAGATTTTACAGGTACTTTTATCCTGTGTCTATTTTAAGGGGTGATATTCATTTCAGATTTAAAAGTTTCCTTCCAGTTGCTTAGTTAAATCTATATAACAAATTCTAAGAATACATTCTTAGTAATCTTTCTATTTCATGTTTTATTTCATCAATTGTGTATTTTCTAGAATTCTCAAGTCTTATTCTTAGTTTTGTTTCATCCCTTCCCATATACTCACTCATAAAGCTCTTAATTCCTCTAACTTTTCTATCCACTTCTAAAATTAAGTCTACATGAGTATTTGTTGGTACAAACACTAATTCTAGCTCATCTAATCTATTTCTAAAATAACCTCCAAGGGGCATAAATTCAAATTCTTGTACAAAGTCATATTTGATCAGTCTTGCTGGACAATGCTCATTTTCAACTTCTCTAAGATGGAATCCTAACTCTGATATAGCATTTAAAACGTTTACCATATATTCATTAGGTTCTACATTTATGTAATCTCTATCTGATGTATCTATTGCCCCTTGTATATCCATATATGTTGATAGCCATACTTTTGATTTGTGCTTTGTAATAGGTACTCTTTTATATAAAATAAAACTAAATGGAACTTCATGTAATTCCTCTGGTTGTATAGTTTTATCTATTTTTATTTCACTTTCTTGAATACGTTGTGTTTTATTTACTGTTTTATCATCAACTTCTTGTTTGTAGTTAGTGTATACACCTATTGTTATGTCTTTTATATATTGCTCTACTTTACCACCTTTTATTTTGCATATTCCTTCTATTCTTTTTCCTGGCATAATGTTTTTTGTGTGAACTATTGTGTCTATTTTTGTGCCACCTATACCAAGTGTTGTAGCCATCATTTTATCAAATATCCCCATTATATACCTCCAATATATTTTTAGTACCTATATTTTATACTAAGTTTAATGTTTTCTCAAACCTTAGAAGATATATTGTATTGTATTATCTTATTTTCTTGAACAAATAAGAATATTATACTCATGCCTATAGATATAGAACCTAATAACAAATAAGTAATTAATTTAGTTTTTGATTGGTATCTTCCTTATTATCAGACTCATTATTTATATTGTTGTTAAAGTCATTCTAATCATTGCTATCACTACTATCATTATCATCACTAGTGCTATTGCTGTTGTAGCATGTTCTTGACACAATCTGCTAAGAACCCCACCCCTAGGGGGGGAATTCTGAGACACGCAGTGGCTCAGTTGCTAAAAGATACTACGCAAGATATGATTGATTTGAAAAAAGGAGGGTTTAACTATGAAAGTAAAAGATCTAATGACAAAGGATGTATCATATGTAACAACAGGTTCTAATATAAAAAATGCAGCAGATATTATGAAATCTTTGGATGTTGGAATAGTTCCTGTTTGTGATAATAATAAAACTCCTGTTGGAGTAATAACAGATAGAGATATCATTTTAAGAAGTGTTGCTGGAAATAATACTAATAAAAATGTAGAAAGTGTAATGAGTGGAAATATGATAAGCGTGAGCCCTGATACAGATGCTCATGAAGCAGCTAGCTTAATGGCTCAAAACCAGGTAATGAAATAAAATAAAAACTCACCCCTTGTATAATCTAGTTGTAACATTTGATAGAAAACTTTCTAATAATCTAACGAACATTAACAACTTTTCTAAATTTAAAAATCTATCTAAAATCCTACCGGATCTTAAGTCATTTCTTAGCTTG
>NZ_JAHZMO010000081.1 GCF_020748185.1 Terrisporobacter petrolearius
TAACCATAGTATCATACCTCATCTTTTTAAGTTCCTTTCCTTAATGGTATCACACTCTATAATCAAAAAAGTGCATAAGCTGACAACAATCTTGTCAACTTACACACTTTATTTTACATTCCCCTTTTGTAAGATGGTTTTTTTATTAATTTAATTCTTCTTTATTTAGTATGTACTGAAGAGTTTCTAGAGCCTCTTGATATCTTAGTCTATCACTCTCATCTAGCTTAAATAACTTTTGTTCTAGTTCATTACTTAATTTACTAGTAAAGTTTATAGCTAACCTTTCACCTTCTTCTGTAATAACTATCATATATTTTCTTCTATCCGCTAAATCCTTTTCCCTATAAACATAGCCTTTTTTAGTTAGATCGTCTATCATACTTGTTAGACTACCTTTTTCTATATTTAATTTAGCACATAGCTCTGTCATACTTATACTACCATGATTTTTTATGAATACTAAAGCTCGTAATTGCGTTTTATTTACATTGTATAATGCCGAATATTTCTTTAGGTATTCTAAGTAAAGACTTGAGTAAATTTTAGGAAAGGTTTTTGATAAAAAACCAATTGTATTTGTTACTATACAGTTCATTTAATCACCTCAGATGCTTAATTTATTGACTTTTTCCCACTTCTATAGTTTACAATAAAAATATTTGTAGTACAATACTTTTTATAAATATACATCTTTTAATTTACTAATATTATCATGGACTGATATAATTTTACTTTTTATAAGATTACTACTTTAAAGCTTCTTAATCTATATTTGAACTTAAATTTAATCAAAATAAAATAAAGAGCCCTTATGGCTCTTTACTTATAATTATACTTTTAAATCTACTTCTATGCCTATACAGTCTTTATAGTCGCTTATAGCTGGCTCTAAATATTCTTCTACAAACTCTACAACTTGCTGAGGAGCTCTTCCTACAAAGTTCATAGGATCTAGTATAGATGTTATTTCTTCTTCATTTAACATCTTAAAAGCTTCGTTTTCAATTATTAACTCTATTAAGTTATTATTTAGACCTTCATGCTTAACTCTGTAAGCTGATTTCATAGATAACTCTCTTATTACTTCATGTAATTCTTGTCTATCTCCACCTCTTTTTACAGCTTCCATAAGTATATTTTCTGTAGCCATAAATGGTAATTCTTCGTCTATATGTTTTTTTATCATGTTTTCATATACAACTAATCCATCAGTTACATTTATACCTATATCTAATATTGCATCTGCAGCCATAAATGCTTGTGGTATAGAAAGTCTTTTGTTAGCTGAGTCATCTAAGCTTCTTTCTAACCATTGTGTAGCTTCTACTAAAGCTGGTGATATTGATTCAGAAATTATAAACTTAGATAAAGAAGCTATTCTCTCACTTCTCATTGGATTTCTTTTATAAGCCATAGCAGATGATCCTATTTGATTCTTTTCAAATGGCTCTTCTAATTCTTTTAAGCTTTGTAATAATCTTATATCATTTGTCATCTTGTGCATACTTTGTGCTATTCCAGCAAGTACATTTAATACTTGAGAATCTAATTTTCTAGTATATGTCTGACCACTTACTTTATATGATTCTTTATATCCCATTTTTTCACATACTACTTTATCTAGTTCTTTTATTTTATCTGTGTCATTTTCAAATAAGCTCATGAAACTTGCTTGAGTTCCAGTAGTTCCTTTTACTCCTCTAAGCTTCATATTTTCTAATCTATAATTTAAGTCTTCTAAGTCTATTATTAAGTCTTGTGCCCAAAGAGTAGCTCTTTTTCCTACTGTTGTAAGCTGAGCCGCTTGGAAGTGTGTAAATCCTAATGTTGGAACATCTTTATATTTTAAAGCAAAATCTTTAAGATTATCAATTAAGTTAACAAGTTTAATTCTTATTAATTTTAATGCTTCATTCATTTGAATAACATCTGTATTATCACCAACATAAGCTGATGTTGCACCTAAATGAATTATACCTTTTGCTTTTGGACATTGAAGTCCATAAGCCTTAACATGACTCATTACATCATGTCTTACTTCTCTTTCTATTTTTTTTGCTTCATCAAAATTTATATCATCTATATGAGCTTTTAATTCTTCTATTTGCTCATCACTTATATTTATTCCTAGTTGTTTTTCACCCTCAGCTAATGCAATCCATAGCTTTCTCCAAGTTGAAAACTTAAATTGAGGAGAAAAAATATAACTCATATTTTTGCTACAATATCTTTCTGTTAAAGGATTTGAATATGTTGTGTACTTATTTTCTATCATTTTTTGCACCATCCCTAAATCTTTTTATTCTACAAAGATTATTATATATAATTCTACGAACAATAACAATACTTTTTATGTTTTTTGTTCATATCATTTTTTATTTAATTTAAAATTATCTTTGCCAAGTATGTAATCAATACTCTCACTATCAACAAAATTTAGCACATGTTTATATCTTATAGCGTAGTATTTATCACTCCATCCCAACTGTTTCTTTATATCTTCTTTATCTGCTCCAAGCATTAAAGAAATAGCTGCATATGAATGCCTTAAATCTTTTGCTGAATATTGAGGCAATCCTGCTATGTCAAAAGCCTTTTTTACTATTAATCTTACATTTCTATCTGTAATAGATTGACTTTTCTGTGTTGTAAATATATAATCCTCAGAAGGTATTATTATTTCACCAAGCCCAGAGAAATATCTATAACTTTCTATAAGTCTGAAACAATATGGATGAAGTTTTATAACTCTTTCTTTTTTACCTTGTCCAAGTCTTATATAGAAATTATTTTCTTCGTCTACAATTAAATCTTTCCATTTGACCCTTACTAATTCATTTAATAAACATCCTGTTGTAACTAGAAATACCATTATTAGCTTATCTCTAGCATTAAGCTTATCTAAAGAATCTATTAGCTGATTAATTTCTTGTATACTCAACACATCTTTTTTACCTTTTTCTCTTGTAACTATCGGTTTGTTAACAAGAGTGAATGGATTTAATTCAATATATTTTTCCCTTTTCATAAAAGCATAAAAACTGTGTAAGTAGCTAAAGATTTTTTCACTTGTTGATATAGCATATTCATCTTCTACAAAAGATATAAAATCCCTACATTCATTTTTTGTTACTTCTAACAAGTCCTCTATTTTTGTCTTCTCTTTAAATAAAAGTATTTTACTAAAATAGTCTTTTTTTGTTGCTGGTGTCATTTTTGTTGAAAATAATTCAAATATTTCAAATTCTCTCTCACTCAATATATAACTATTATCCATAAGGTCTCCTTTCATTATTATTTTATTCAAATTTTAATTTTATATATTATTAAATTGTTTTAAACTGTAGTTTATTTCGATAAATAATTAAGAAGCACGTAAGTGCTTCTTTGAGTCATTACTTATTTACAGAATTAACTAATATATTAATTAATTCGCTTGATTTTTCGTTAAAAGTAGTTATAAATGTTAAATATTCACTAGCTCTATTCATAACCATATACATTTTATTAAGATCACCTATAAAGTCATTTATTTGATAGTCTTGATCTTCTTCATTTATAGTCTGATTATACAACATTTCTAACTCACAAAATACAACTGCTTTATATTCTAAGCTTTTTATAAAGTATAAATTTGATATTGTTATACCAGTTCTTTTTCCATATTTAGTTAAATTGTCATCTCCCACGATATATGGAATACTTACATCATCTAATGCCTTTCTAAGTAGATATTGAAAATATATTGTCTTTCCATTTTTCAATTTCTTTTTATTATATGGAAATACAATTGCTATATCACTGTAGTTTACTCCCTTGTTATTTACAAGATATTCGATCTCCCATAATATGGAGTTAATTTGTTCTTCTAAATCTTCTACTTTAACAATTTGAGTTGAAATTCCACCTTCCATAATAATATCACTAGGTATATATATGTCTCGCTTTACATTACTTCTCAAATCTTTTATATAATCATTAGCACTTGTACAAAATTCATTAGAAAAGTCAATAACTGCCTTTTTCTGTCTGTAATTTTTTATTAGCTGTATTTTTTCATCAAAATCAATATTTTGCAAAGGACTTTTAAATATATTTACGCTATTATATATATTTAAAGATTCACAGCAATACATATTAAATATATATTTAGTTTCATATAAAAATTCTTGAATAAACTCAATATCTCTTTTATCAAAACTTTCACTTTCATCTATAAACATACCTTTAAACATTTTTTTATTTTTTATAACATTTTTAGCTTGTTTTATCAAATTATTAAAAGTTTTCTCATAATCTTTTTTTAATAAGCCATAATCTAGTATTAGGTTGTACTTTTTAGATAGTTTAAATACAAAAGAAGAAATTGTATGTACCTCTAAATTATTATTATCTTTATATAATAGCTTAAGACTTTCTCTAAGTTGGTTACAAAGTTGCTTTGTATGAGTAAATATTATAAAGTTATGATGTGGATATATACGTGCTAATTTTATTGCTCTACTCATCATAATAGTTGTTTTTCCACTACCCGTAGGACCTTCTATTAATGTTTTCCCGTAATTAATAGAAAGTGATTTTTCTAATTGTTCATCCGTAATCATAGTAGCACTATAATTGTACTCATCTTGAGAAAAAGTTATTTTTTTAAACTCTTTATTAATATGATAAGCACCATTTAATTCATAATATTCTGGACATATATCCAAAATATATAAATTCAACTCTATTTCATTATTTTCTTCTTTTAAATAATTGTCTAGCTCTTCTTCACTATTCATTATACTTTTTAATTTACTCTTATCTATTATATTGTTACTAACAAAATATTCTAAGCCATATGCATCTTCTATATCCACATAAGGCATGACAAATACATAATTGAAACTAATATTATTATAAAATTGAGCCATTTTCAATTTTAACAACTCATATTCTTCATTCATTACTTCAATTAATTCTTCGTCTAATATAGAAAATAAATCTTCACTTGTATCCATAAATTTGATAAAAAGTATTTTATTATTTTTTATATATAATAAATCTGTGTTAATTCCTCTAAAAGGAGTAACTTTTGGCACTACATTTGTATTGTCATAGTTCTTTTCGTAAAAAATTTTTTCAACTTCTTTTACTTTTAATGCATCTAATTGTGAGTTAATATTAATATTTTGTCTCAATTTGCATTCCCCCTTTATAGTAATTATATCATTTAAACATATATTTTACTATATTATCAAATATATACATTTTATTATAGTAAGATTCATTTTTCATAATTATCTAAACAGTTATATTACTTACTATACAAACTAAATAATACTTTGTATATATTTTAATAAAAAATTCGCTTTGCTCATATCGCCAACGAGATGCCTTAACTACCGCTTCAGTCAACTCCGTTGCTCAAGAACACATTTTTTACCTTTTCTAAATGAATTTATATAATTTAATTCTAGAACTTATCAACAGCGTAAATTGAACTATAATTCCTACGAAAATGATTTTAGCCAAAGGCTGTTTTTTGCAACACTAAACTAAACCTACTATAAATAGGTTAAATTTAGTGTTGTTTTTACTTTTTTATACCCCCTCTAGACTACATCT
>NZ_JAHZMO010000082.1 GCF_020748185.1 Terrisporobacter petrolearius
CTCTATAGTTCCGCCAAGTAGATCTTTTAAGGCTTCTTGTATATCTTCAGCGCTTTGAATATCATACTCTTCAATTAAATTTGCTATGATATTTCTTTTTCCTTCGCTAAGCTTTTGTTTTCTTTTTGCCATAATAAAACAGCCTCCTAGAATAATTAAATATTATCATAGAAAGCTGTTGAATTTTGTTATTTACAGAGTTTTTTCACACACTCGATTTAAAAATATACAAAAGTGTTGTTACTGATATAAGTTCGGGCTGTATATTATGCACGGATAGGACAAGTGCATATATAGCAAATATAATAGCAGTAAATGAACCATATTTAATGTTAAGATGCCATTCTATGTCAACTGTTTATTTAGCTGGTTCTAGTGGTATGACTACCGCATCATCTATTCATGCCGTATCTGGTTCTATTATAACAGTTAACACAACACTACAAACTGGAAGAAAAGGCTCCACATCTCACATATATACATCGGGTAATGGTCAAGTATTCGCAGATGGAGTTACATGGGATACTACCGTATCTAGCGGTAATAATGATTCAACTGGTAATGATAAAGTTACTAAAACTGTTACAGTTAAATCAACATCTGGTGATACATATAGAAGTACTTATACATCATGGAAAAAAGACGGAACAGTCAGACAAGGTAACGCATACGGTTCTGGTAACTGTGATGGTTTCTGGTTCTTTGGTTCCTCATTATCAACATATTTAGCTAAAAATCCAACAGCCATAACAATAACAGTGACACGACAAACTGGTGGTTCTGGGTCAGATGTTAACTTAACTATGATAACACATAACCATACTAGTCGACCAAGTGGTTCAGGTACAGTTAAGGAAACATTACGAGCATTTAAAGCTGGAGCAAATAAAAGCACAACGATTAATCTATCATCAGCTGAAATTGCCAAATTAAAGAACTATAAAGGTGTGGGACTTAAAACGTCATATAGTGCAACAAACTACGCTGTTTGTTCAGGTACATGTACTATAAAAGTTACTTATAAAGAATAGAAATAATACTATAGGTAGCTAAATATTAAAATGAATAATATTATGGGAGGTATTGAATATGGAAGCAACACAGATTTTAAATCATGTATATAAACAAGAGGTAGCAAATGCAATTGAACAAAAGGTTTTATTTCAAACTCAATTAGAAATATCTAGAGAAGCAATAAAGCAAAAGGATAATGAAATTAAACAGTTAAAAGAAGAAAATTTAAAAATTAAAAATGAAATTGAGGCTTTACAATGTAAGCAAGTATATTTAGATGATAAGATTGAACAAATGGAAGGTGAGCAAGAATGTATGGCAAATTAATAAATGGCGTACTATATACACCACCTAGAGATTTAGTAACTGACGAAGGTAAAGTTATTATAGACTTTGACACTAACGAAAAATTACTAAAACAGATGGGCTATAAATTAGTTACTAGAAATATACCAGAGTATGACCCTACAACACAAAAACTAATATTAGGAAGTCATTCAGAGGATGACAATAATATAATAATAAACTATATTGTAGCAACTATACCAGTTGACCCAATGGTTGAATTAGAACGAAAAGTAGATGATCTTACAACAAACAACAATATGCTGAAAGAGTGTATTTTAGAAATGAGTGAAATCGTATATGGTGGTTAGAAAACTACTATACAGAATATTATTTAAGTAAAGAAATATAGTGCAAACAATTAGATAGTAATTATAGTAGTTCAAATATACTATTATAATATATAATACTTATATAGTTGTAATAATTACAATATAGATAATATATTAAATAACATGCGTAATAAGTAGCCATAAACATTAAGTGGTATACCAAAGCAGTATATACGTAATAACAGTACTATAGATTATGAATTAGTAGTAAATGACATTTATTAAATTAAAAAAAGGGGGGAATTATAATGTTAAGAAAATTAATGAGTTTAGGTATGATAGCAATAATAAGTGCAAGTTTAATGGTTGGATGTAGTACAACAGAACAGGCAGTTGATGACGCGAAACAAGCAGTAGAACAAAATAGTTTAAGCTTAAATGCTAAATTTGGTAAGGTTATAGAGGTTAATGAAAACAACAGAGTATTAGTAGTAAAAGTTGAGATGGAGAACGGAACTTCTGGTGATGGTGTTGAGATGGTTAAACGTGCTTTTAGCAATGTATATCAATTTACAGAACAATTGGACTTATCTAAATATGAGGAACTTCAATATTGGGGAACAGTTCAATTAACAGATGGTACAACATCTAAAGAAGTTAGTTTTTCAATTAAATCTGATGGTTTAAAACAAATGAGTGATTTGACAAGAGAATGGAAAGACATGAACCAAATGGCTACAATCGTTTTAGACTTCTGGACAACTGATGAATACAAAGACGATTTGCAAGTCTTATACACATATAATCAATCAGAGGAACAAACTAACAACAACAACAAAAATAAAACAACTGAGACAAGTGCTAAGAAAGGTACAACTACAACTAAAAAGCAAACTAATAAGAACAAAACTAAAAAGAATACTAAAGATGATAATTATGATGAAGATGGTTTTTATACAGGAGTTAAAGACGGTACACATTTAGGCGAAATAGGTAAAGAACAAGACGAACAACATGAACAAGAGGAATCCACATGCGACTTCTGTGGTGTACAAAGTAATAGTGTAGAAAGACATGGTAACTATAAATTATGTGTTAGTTGTTATAGCGGAGTAAAAAATAGTGAAGAAGGGGAAAGCAAATTATACGAATAACTAATAAAGGATAGTATGAGATATGAATAAAGAATTAAATTATAGACTACATAAATCATATGTAGTCTATGTATAAATTAAGTAAATTCAAGTCTTGTATTATAATGTACACGAGATATATAAAGGTGGTGGTGACATGATAGCAAAACTATGGATGCAAGAAATAATAGATGGAAATAAAACTTACACTCAAGTACCAAGATTACTTAAAGAACAAGTAAAAACTGTATTAATAAATTCTGGATGTGAAGAACTAATTGTAGAATAGTTCTTTTTTATTGCGCAATTTGTATCGATTGCAATAAGTAATCGGTATAAAATCTGTATAAAGTTGGGATAAAATCTATTAATCGTGTCTACAATCAACGTAGAGGTGAATGCATGATTTTACTATTAGCAGGATTAATAATATGTGTAATAGGGATAATTTTTAGTATTTTATCAATTATTGCACTTATAGAAATGTTAAGGATCTAATTAATTTTAGAGCCTTTTTTAATACAAAAAACGAAAGAGGTGTTGAAATGCAAGAAAATTTAAATCAAATTAAAGTATTTGTAGTGGCTGGGTTTGGGGCAATAACAAGTTTGTTAGGTATACTAGCTATACCAGTTTATATTTTAGTTGCTAGTAATATAATAGATTATTTTACAGCATTATTTGCAACTAAGAATAGAGGTCAAAGTATATCCTCTAGCATTGGAATAAAAGGTATAGTTAAAAAGATATGTATGTGGCTTCTTATAGTTGTAGGGGTTATGTTAGATAATCTGCTTATATATCTATCAACGACATTAGGAATAACATTGCCATTTAATTTTTTAATAGCTTGTATAGTAGCATTATGGTTATGTGCTAATGAAATAATAAGTACTCTAGAAAGTATGTCAGATATACTAGGTGAGGATATGCCTAGTTTTTTATTGCCTTTAGTTAAGGGAATTAGAAGTCAAGTTGAAGAAAAAGTAAATTCTAAGGAGGAAAATTAATATGAGTAAAAAATATCTTATTGCAGTAGATAGCGGGCATGGCATGAGTACACCTGGGAAACGTACTCCCAAATTAACTAAAAATTTATATGTAGATGGGAAATTAGTAAAGAAAAAAGGTGATATAATACATGAAAAAGAATTTAATAAACCTGCAGCTGAATATCTTATAAATGCCCTTGAAAGATGTGGTTTTAATACTATTAATGTTAGTCTAGGAACTAGCGATGTTAGTTTACAAGATAGAGTAAGAAAAGCAAATAATGCTGGAGCTGATTTTTATATAAGTAAACATTATAATGCTATAGGTAGTTGCTCTAAATTCCAAGACAATGTTAAAGGTATAGTTAGTATTTATAATTATGGATCAAGTAGAAGTGAAAAAGCAGCTAAATTAATACAATCAGAATTAATAAAAGAGCATGGTGGATTTAATTTTGGGGCTAGAAGTGATAAAGATATCTCTGGATTTAGTTTGTATGTCCTATCTAATACTAAAATGGCAGCAGTATTAACTGAAAGTGGATTCATGGATTATCAACCAGAGGCAGAAAGAATGTTAAATCCTAAATTTCAAAAAGCAGATGCAGAAGCAACTTGTAGAGGTATATGTAAATATTTTGATGTAAAGTATATTGAAGAAAAGGTAACAACGAATAAAAAAGAAATAAAAAATAAAGTAGATTATAATTGCAAAGCAAAAGTAATAGCAAAAGAATCTTTAAATGTAAGAGATAGTAGACCTAAAGATGGTAAATTGGGTAAAATAAAATTTACATTAAAACCTAATACAATAGTTACCTTAGGGTATGTATTTGATGGATGGGGTGGAATTTATTTAAATGAAAAAGAAGGATTTGTAAATGTAAAATATTTAGAATTATTATAGATAAAAAATAAGGTGGCTAACGGAAAGCCTCCTTTGAATAATAAGTATAAGATGCTATGATATAATTTTTAAAAAGACTGGTAAGGATTTATTTCCTACCATTCTTTTTTATTTGTACATTTTTCATCTAAAATACTCACAAAAATACATTTTATGCATACCTTGTAGTAAGTTTAGATGTGAATTTAAGCTTGACTTTCTATAAAGAGGTGGTTTAATGAGGAATCGATTTAGATTAAGAAGATTTTTTACATGCCCTTGCTGCGGTAAAAGATTTTTAAGAAGGTTAAGATGTCGTAGATGTGGTCGTTGTTTTTCTTGCTGTAATTGTAGAAAAGGTTTTAGAGAGTAAAATCCATCGAACTTCAAGAGCTATTTTAAGAATTAAAGTAACTTATTGTTGCTAACTAGCATCCCCATTATTTCATTTACGATAAACAATTAAATACAAAATAAGGTGGCTTTCTATTAGCCACCTTAAAGTAATGAAACAATAAAAATTTATAGGGACTGTAGGTAGATTTGTGTAAAACAAACTTACCTACAGTCTTTTTTGTATGTAAAATTGGTAAGTTTGGAATAATATTCATATTAAGCTTTTGGAGGTATTAAAATGAAAAATAAAAAAGAAATAATTATTCCAGATATAGACTATCAAGTTGAAGTTAAAAAGTGTAAAACTATGGAAGATGTGGTTGGTAAAAATGGACTAATGCAAAAGTT
>NZ_JAHZMO010000083.1 GCF_020748185.1 Terrisporobacter petrolearius
TAGATATGGATGAGAATTTAAAAGAAAGAGTTAAAAAATATCAGTATTAAAAAATCAGGTAGATTAATTTTATCTACCTGACTTATAAAATAAAAACTACTTACACACTTTTATTGACAAACCCAAAGAATAAATAAAAAGCTATAAATTATAGATATATCTTATCTATAATTTATAGCTTTTATTTTGTATATATTATTTTTTAAATAAATAAGTATTTAAATCATCACGGCTTAAGTCTATTCCTAAGTAATAAACTACATTATCTTGTAATAAGTAATACACAAACCTTGAACTATTAAATCCTACGTTTTTGTTATCAATAGTATATAAATTAGTTCTAAATATCTGAGTATTACCAAACTTTCTATATAGTGAAAATGTTCTTTTAAATCTTTTGTCTACTAAAGTGTCAGTGTTTTTGTATGCTCTAATAAAAGTAACTTCATTTACGATTTTATCATTTATATAAAGACATTTTAAATCAAAGCTGTCATTTTTACCATTTGATAAATTTTCCCATAAATTAAGTGAATCATTATTTTTAAATAATTGTATTCCTAAAGTAGGAGGTACAATTATTAAATTAGAAGAAACTTCTACAGATTCTCTATTATCATCCCAGTTTATATTTAATTCGTCTTCTTCTATAAAGGAAACAACTCCCATTTGTTTAGAATTATTTTTTAATGTTACTATATCACCTACTTGAAAATTATTTTTGTATGGTGAGTTTTCATCAAATATTAATTCATCATTTTTAATAGAGAATGTAGATGTTAATTCTTTATTGTCTAGTTCGTCCTTTGTAATATAGTTCATAAGTTTCCTCCTGAAAATTTCTTTTTATAAAAATGTATATTAATACAATTCCCATAGTAACAGATTTATAAATATTTTCAAAGTGAATTTTTTGTGTATATTATATGTAATCCTTGCAAGGACTAGAAATAAGTGTATATATTTTTTTATAATTAATATAATATCGAAAAGTAACATTTATAAAATATTGTCATATTTTAATATAAATAGTATTTCTTTGGGAGGGATTTTTATGTCAAATAACCCAACATTAATTATAGGTACTACTACTGATGAAAATAATAAATATGTAAATAAGGCGGTTATTCAACTTGTGCAAATAGATAACCTTTTTAACCTTAAGTTATATTTATTTTAGCTGAAATTTATTTTGCATGATTTTTATGCAACTTTATTGCCTATCTTTGTTAAATTATAATATAGAACCTATTGTAAATATATATCTATAAATTTTTTAATAACCTATATACTGCAGATCAGCTAGTTGTGGATTAAAAAGGAAATTATAAATATACAATATCCCTTGCAGGTGGAATAGTTAATAATTTTAGTATAGAAAGAATAAGAAAATGGATGCAGCGGGTAAGCTTACCTTATTACATCCATTATTTATAGGTTTTATTAAACCTAAGTTCGTATTTTTATATAAATTTTCTTAGCCACTGTTTAGTATTATCGTCGGCAAAGGCTGAGTCTACACTAATTAAGTACAGATTTTTATAATCTTCTTCAGTTATTTCAAAAACACTGTTTACATTATTAAACTCTTTAGTTAAATTAATATTAGAAACAGTTCTATTATCAGTATTTAGAGTAACTTTTAATCCATCTTTATAAAACTTATAAAAAGGATGCTCTTCAAAAGAATTTACTGCCTTAGTCTGCACATTACTAGTTGGACACATTTCTAAAACTATGTTTTTATTTTTGACTATTTCATATGCTTCCTTTATATCTCTTATACCTATACCATGACCAATTCTTTCAGCTTCTAATATTTCTACTGCTTCTAATACATTTAATCCACTTGCAGCTTCTCCTGCATGTATTGTAACTCTATATCCAAATGACCTTGCTAAATCAATGGCTTCTTTAAACTTTATTGCAAAACATTCATTTTCAGCACCACATAAGTCTATAGCTACAACGCCTTTATTTAAAAATTTCTTTCCTTCTTCTACTACATATATTGCATCATCTAAAGTCATGGTTCTCATACAACCTAATATAAGATTGGCCTTTATAGGGTATTTTTTTTCGGCTTCTTTCATTCCGTCTATTATATTTTCTATTACTTCACTTACACTAAGTCCATTTAAAGTATGAAGTAATGGTGCGAACCTTATTTCCATGTATTTTAAATTCTCACTACTAGCGTCTTCTAACAATTCAAAAGTTATTCTTTTTAAACTTTCTTTACTTTGCATAACTTTATTTGGCAAATCAAATCTTTTTAAATATTCTACAAGGGAATCACAATTAAAAGGTACTTTTACCATGTTCTCTATTTCTGATAATTCATGTGATGGGATTTCTATATTTTCTTCTTTTGCAATATCTATTATTGTTTGTGGTCTAACACTTCCATCTAAGTGACAATGTAATTCTATCTTGGGTAATTTTTTTAGCATATTGTATCATCTCCTTATTATTTATAAATTTTTGTATAAAAAAAATTTCTGATTGCAAAGAATACCTACTAAATTAAAGTAAGCATTCTTCGTAATCAGAAATTATTGGTTTCTGGTAGAGACCCTCAATCCATATTATTGAGGTTATACGAAATATATATTTCTTCTAAGTATATTATTTTTCGAAAATTATGTCAATATGTTTTTTGACACTTATAAAAGAACGACATTTAAATCATTAAAATTTGATTAATTTGTGTTCATATAAAGGAACCTAAGTTATGAGTTTTTTTGTTATATAAAAAAAGTATATTACTTCACTAAGTGATAATTATATAAAAAGATGGTATTCTATATCTAAATCATTTATAAAATAAGGGGAAGATATATGAAGTTTAAATACGATTTACACATACATACAAAAGAAATCAGTCCTTGCGGGCGTCTAAGTATAGAAGAAATAATAGACGAATACATAGAAGAAGGTTACTCAGGGCTAGTTCTTACAGATCACTTAAGAAAAGGCTACTTTAGAAAGTGTAAAAGAGAAGATTGGAAAGAAAAAATCAAGGAATTTTTCTATAGCTATGATAGAGGGATAGAATACTGTAAAGATAAATGTTTTTACGTAGGTCTAGGAATGGAAATTAGTTTTAATAAGGATACAAATGATTTTTTAGTATTTGGATTGGAAAAAGAAGATTATATAGAAAATGAGTGGATGATTGAAATGGGACTAAAGGATTTTTATAATAAATTCAAGAATAAGGCAATTATTATTCAAGCTCACCCTTATAGACAAAAAGGAAGTAAATTAGAAGATATAAACTACCTACATGGAATTGAAATATATAATCAAAATCCAAGACACAATAATAACAATCATTTGACAAATGCTATTTATGAAGCAAATCCAAGCCTTACAGCTACAGGTGGCAGTGATGTACATCAAAAACAGGATTTATGTAGAACAGGAATTTATACAAATAAAAAAATCACATCAGATGGAGAACTTCTTAAAATATTAAGAAATAAAGAATTTGAAATTATTGAATGAATTAAATTGAAACTTTAATAAAACTAATAGTAACTTATCTAGATAATCTTTAAATACAAAATAGATACTTATTATAAAAACTGAGTATTGCCTTAGTGTGATATAATAGATAAGATTACTATGACGAGAAGAAAGAGATGACAAAATGACAAAAATAAACTTTAAAGATTATAAATTAAGCAGGGAAATATTAAAATCACTAGAAATGTTAAATTTCAAAAATCCAACAAAAGTTCAAGAACAAGTTATACCAGTAGCCCTACAAAACAAAGATATACTTGTAAAATCACAAACAGGAAGTGGAAAGACTGCAACTTTTGGAATACCTTTATGTGAGTTGGTTGACTGGGATGAAAATAAGCCTCAGGCATTAGTTCTAGCACCAACCAGAGAACTGGCAATACAAGTGAAAGACGATATATTTAATATAGGTAGATTTAAAAGAATAAAAACCTGCGCACTTTATGGAAAGTCTTCATTTGCTGTACAAGAAAAAGAACTTAAGCAAAAGACTCATATAGTAGTTGGAACTCCAGGAAGAACAATCGATCATATAAAAGAAGGAAGTTTTGTTACAGATAATATTAAATATCTTGTATTAGACGAAGCTGATGAAATGCTTAGTTTAGGATTTATTGAACAAATAGAAGAGATAATAGAAGCTCTACCAGTGGAGCGTGTTACCATGTTATTTTCTGCCACATTGCCAGAAGATATAGATGATTTATCAAAAAGATACTTAAAAAATCCTACAAAAATAGAAATAGTAGCTAAAACTTTAACCGTTGATAGAATAGTTCAAGTAGCTTATAAAGTAGAAGAAAATGCAAAACTAAACTTATTAAAAGATGTTACTGTAATTGAAAATCCAGATAGTTGTGTAATTTTTGCCAACACTCAAAAGAAAGTAGAAATGATTTATAACGAGTTAACAGATTTAAAATATCCATGTGACAAAATACATGGAGGTATGGAACAAGACGATAGAATAAAAGTAATGTCCAATTTCAAAAAAGGATACTTCAGATATTTAATAGCTACAGATGTGGCAGCTAGGGGGATAGATATAGAAAATATTACTCATGTAATAAACTTTGACATACCAGTTCTTAGAGAGAACTATGTTCATAGAATAGGAAGAACAGGTCGTGCTGGTAAAGAGGGCAGAGCAATTACCTTTGTAACTAAAGCAGATGACAGACGTGTATCTGAAATTAATTCATATACAGGAAGAGAACTAGTTGTAAGACAAGAAACACCAAGTAGAAAATCTGTGAAAAAATTAAAAGCTGAATTTGAAAGAAAATTAAATGAAAAGCCTGAAGTTAAAATGAGTAAAGGTGCAAGTATGAGTTGTGAGATAATGAGACTTCACATAAATGCTGGAAAAAAGACAAAGATGAGACCTGTTGATATAGTTGGAACACTTTGTAGTATAGAAGGAATGACTGCATCAGATATAGGCGTTATAAATATACAAGATGTATCTACTTTTGTGGAAATTTTAAATAATAAAGGTGACATGGTACTTAAAACATTACAAACTAAAAACATCAAGGGAAGACCTCGTAAAGTTACTAAGGTGGAGATGTAAGTAGAGTAACTGGATTTTAAATATTTACTAAAAAAGTCTCAGGCGATTTGAGAATGTCTATAGATTTGTGTAATAATTTTGTTTTGTAATTTATATTACTGGAAATTCAAAATTCCAGTAATATTTTTTTATTTCTAAGAAATACTAATACTAGCATTCTTTTCACAATTATT
>NZ_JAHZMO010000084.1 GCF_020748185.1 Terrisporobacter petrolearius
GCAACGGATTTTTCTGAAGCGAAAGCAAAGAAATATCGTTGGCGATATGAGTGTAATGAATTTTATGTGGTTATTATAGCAAAGAGGATACACCTGTTCCCATTCCGAACACAGAAGTTAAGCTCTTGAGCGGCGATGGTACTTGGGGGGCGACCCCCTGGGAGAGTAGCACGTAGCCACGTAATTTTTTTGTTTAGGAATATAAGCCATGTAAAAACCTAACTAAAGAAGCCATGTAAATTAATTTTACATGGCTTTTTCGTATGTATATACTTTTAATTCATTATTTCTAAAATGAAATTTTCTAATCTACTTAATCCTTCTAAAAATTCTTTTTCTGAGCAAGCGTAAGATATACGCACATATTCGTCAATTCCAAAAGCTTTTCCAGGAACTATGGCCACATTGTATTTAGATAGGAATTCATCACAAAATTCAATAGAAAAACTTTGATTATATTTATATTTTTGAGCGACTTCCGACAAATCTATAAATACGTAGAATGCTCCATTTGGATAAACATAATCTACATAGTTCATAGTATCCAATTTGGAAGTGATTAAATTTCTTCTAGTTTTGTACGTATTTACCATATTATCTATATCATCTTTACAATACTTTAATGCTCCGTATCCTATATACTGTGCTGTTAAAGATGGATGAGAAATTAAGTGACCTTGTATTGAACTAATTCCTTTCGCTATTTCTTTATTTGATGCAGTATATCCTAATCGAAGTCCAGTCATTGCTGATGATTTTGCAAATCCATTAACAGTAATAGTAATATTTTTTACTTCTTCTCCCAATGATGCAACAGATACAAATTTACCATTATAGCAAATTCTTTCGTAAATTTCGTCAGATAATATATATATGTTTTTTTCTAAACATACATTTACTATTTCTAACAACTCTTCCTTTGTATAAACACTTCCTGTTGGATTAGATGGATTATTTAATAAAAGCATTTTAGTTTTGTCAGTTATATATTTTTCTAATAAATCTGCTGTTAATTTAAAGTCATTTGACTTGCTTGTTTCAATTGGTACAGGAACTGCATTAACGAGTTTAGTCATTTCAGAATAACTTACCCAATATGGTTTTGGTATTAAAACTTCATCTCCTGGATCTGTAACTACTAACAAAGCATTTGTTATAGCATTTTTTGCTCCACTAGATAGAACTATTTCATCTGAAGAATAAAAACAGTTATTTTCCTCTAATAATTTTTTACAAATTTCATCTCTAAGTATAGTTAATCCAGAAACTAAATCATATTTTGTGTAATTTTCACTTAAAGATTTAATTCCGCATTCAAGAGCCTTTTTAGGAACGTTGAAATCTGGTTCGCCTATACTTAAACTTATAACATCTTTACCTGATTCTCTCATTTCTTTTACCTTTGAACTAATTCCTATAGTACAAGAAGGTGATATAATACTAAGTCGATTAGATAACATTTTTTTACCCCCTAAAATAAGTATATTATCTATAATACAATAAAAAAGGAAAAATTTCATAAAAACTAATAACTTTTGTTGACAAAAAAGATTTTAAGTACTTTATAGACAAAGCCTTTTCATAAATGTTATTCTATTATAAATGGTGGATATATACCATATATAGTGGTAAAATTGTTGTACTCATACAATATATAGTGATTAAGAGGGGGTTTTTTAATGTTAGAATATATTAGAAAAAGGGATGGAAGAATCGTAAAACTTAATGAAGATAGAATAACAAGAGCTATATTTAAAGCGGCTAGTGAAGTGGCAAAAGAAGAGGGCATAGTACCTAGTTATGAAATGTCCGAAGAGTTAAGTCAAAATGCAATAAAGATATTAAATTCTAAGTTTAATGACACAATTCCAGGAGTTGAAGATATACAAAATATTGTAGTAAAAGTTTTAATAGAGGATGGTCATGCTAGAACTAGTGAAAAGTACATTACATATAGAAATGAAAGAAGTAGAATAAGAAATTCTCGAACAAGACTTATGAAGTCTATAAGTCAAATAACATTTGAAGATGCTAGTGATGCTAATATAAAAAGAGAAAATGCTAATATTGATGGAAATACAGCTATGGGAACAATGCTACAGTATGGAAGTACAGTTTCAAAAGAATTTTGCAAAACATTTGTATTAAAGCCCGAACATGTAAATGCTCATGATAGCGGAGATATACATATACATGATATGGATTTTCTTAATATGGGAACATTAACATGTTGTCAAATTAAGTTAGATAAACTTTTTGAAAATGGGTTTTCAACAGGTCATGGTTTTTTAAGAGAACCAAACAGCATTATGAGTTATGGTGCTTTAGCAGCAATTGCAATTCAGAGCGATCAAAATGATCAACATGGAGGTCAAAGTATACCATTTTTTGATTATGACATGTCCAAAGGTGTATACAAGACTTTTAGAAAACTATATATAGATAATTTGTTAAAAGGTATAGAATTATTAGTAAATGAAAGCGACACTGAAAAATTAAAAGATATAGTATATTCTACGGAAGATGAAACAGGGTTAAAAGTTGGGTTAAAACAAGATGATAAATATAAATTCTTGGAAAGAGAAAAGTTAATTAAAGAATTTAGTATTGATTCAAATACAGCAATTAAAATACAAGAATTTGCATATAAAGAGGCATATAAAGAAACAGACAAACAGACATATCAATCTATGGAAGGTTTTATACATAATCTAAATACAATGCACTCTAGAGCAGGAGCGCAAGTACCATTTTCAAGTATAAATTTTGGGACAGACACTTCACTAGAAGGTAGAATGGTAAGTAAAAATCTATTATTATCAATGGAAAAAGGCTTAGGAAATGGCGAAACAGCAATATTCCCTATACTTATATTTAAGGTAAAAGGAGGCGTGAACTTAAATGAAGGTGATCCTAACTATGATTTATTTAAATTATCTTGTAGAGTATCAGCGAAAAGATTGTTTCCTAATTTTAGCTTTTTAGATGCACCATTTAATATAGAGTACTATGAACCTAATAACCCAGAAACAGAAGCAACTTATATGGGATGCAGAACGAGGGTGATGAGCAATGTATGTGGTAAAAATGAAGTTAGTGGTAGAGGCAATTTATCTTTTACAACTATAAATTTACCTAGACTTGGTATAGAACACGGAATAATAAAAAATGATAAAACTGATTTAGATGGCTTCTTTAAGGATCTAGATAATAAAATAGCATTAGTAATAGATGAATTACTAGAAAGAATGGAGATACAAGGAAATAGAAAAGTTAAGAACTTTCCTTTCTTAATGGGGCAAGGTATATGGAGAGATTCAGATAAATTAAACCACGATGACAAATTAGACGAAGTGATTAAACAAGGAACTCTGACACTTGGCTTTATTGGTTTAGCTGAGTGTTTAATAGGGTTAATAGGAAAACATCATGGAGAAAGTGAAGAAGCACAAGAATTAGGATTGAAAATAATATCACATATGCGTAAAAGAATGGATGAAGCCACTGAGAAGTATAAATTAAACTTTTCTTTAATAGCAACACCGGCAGAAGGATTATCAGGTAGATTTACAGATATAGATAAGAATATATACGGCGAAATAAAAGGTATAACAGATAAAGAATACTATACAAATTCATTCCACGTACCTGTTTATTATAACATAAATGCGTATGATAAGATAAAAAAAGAGGCGCCTTATCATTCCTTAACAAATGGAGGGCATATTACATATGTGGAACTAGATGGAGATACATCAAATAATTTAGAGGCTTTTGAAACAATAATAAGAGCTATGAAAGAATCTGGAATAGGATATGGTAGCGTAAATCATCCAGTAGATAGAGATCCTATATGTGGTTATTCTGGAGTCATAGAAGGATTTGTATGCCCAAAGTGTGGAAGAAATGAAAAGAATAGTGATATAAAGTTTGAGAGAATAAGAAGAATAACAGGATATTTAGTAGGAACTGTAGATAGATTTAATGATGCGAAAAAAGCAGAAGTTAGAGATAGAGTTAAACATAAATAAAAAAATATTAAAGGTAGTGGTTATATGAAATTAAGATTAGCATCAGAGTTGACGTATGATAGTATTGTTGATGGACCTGGACTTAGAATGGTTATTTGGACACAAGGCTGTATACATAATTGTTATAAATGCCATAACCCTCAAACTCATAAATTAGAAGGTGGAATAATGGTTGACACGGACTATGTTATAAAAGAAGTGAAAAAACTTAAATTGCATAAGGGAATAACCTTATCAGGTGGGGAACCATTTTTACAACCAAAATCATTATCATTAATAGCAAAATCAGCACAGTTAGAAAATTTAGATGTGTGGTGTTATACTGGTTTTGAATTTGAATACTTAATAAACAAAGAAAATCCTTTATATATGCAAAATAAAACTTTACTACAATATATAGACATACTAGTAGATGGAAAATTTGTATATGAGAAAAAAGATGTAACATTAAAATTTAGAGGATCATTAAATCAAAGAGTTATAGATGTTAAACGTAGCCTGGAAGTAAATCAAGTAATATTAAAAGAAGAATATATGGAAAAAAGTCTACATATGGCAAAATAGCTTTTAAGGAAGATGATATAATTTATTGTCTTCCTTAATTTTGTTTTAAAAATATATAAATAAAATATGTGAATAATTATAGTGTATATGTGGATAAAATATAACGGACTTGTATTAAAGTTTGAAATTCTAATGAGTGTAAAAATGTGGAAATGTGGATAAAGATTTATACAAAAATTGATGAAAAAAATATTGGAAAAAAGTGTTGACGATTAAAAATAAACCTGGTATAGTTATACTTGTCCTTAAGACGAGGGCAAAAAACAACAAAACTTTTAAAAAAGTTATTGACAAATAAAGTATTTAAATGATAAAGTAATACTTGTCAAAAAGATAACAAGTCAACAAAAACAAAAGTGTTGACAAATAAAATTCACTTTGATAAAATTAAGAAGTTGAAAATAAAGAACTTTGAAAATTAAACAGTAGGTTAACAATAAATTAATTCTTTAAGAATTAAACTGAAACAACAAACAAACCAAGCCAGATATTCAGATAATGATTAGTCTGAGCGATGGACAACTTTTTTA
>NZ_JAHZMO010000085.1 GCF_020748185.1 Terrisporobacter petrolearius
TACGTGAATTACTAGATTCAGTTCTTTCATAAGGTTCATACCCTAAGTGATTATCTAGCTCCGCCTTAAGCATGCTCTCTATAGTTCCGCCAAGTAGATCTTTTAAGGCTTCTTGTATATCTTCAGCGCTTTGAATATCATACTCTTCAATTAAATTTGCTATGATATTTCTTTTTCCTTCGCTAAGCTTTTGTTTTCTTTTTCCCATAATAAAACAGCCTCCTATAATAATTAAATATTATCATAGAAAGCTGTTGAATTTTGTTATTTACAGAGTTTTTTTCACACACTCTTTTAGATATTAGATACTATCATAAATTTATTTATTTCTTATTTCTACAGTATCTTTAAAATCATCATACTTTAAGATATAGCCCATTTCTCTAAGTAAAAATGCCATTTCTCCATAAATAACTTTGTTCTTAACTTGAGATTTTGTTGATAATATTCTTAAAGTATCGTTCATTTTAATGTTCTTAGTTCCTACTTCATATTCAAAAACAATTTCATCTTTTGTTAAGATTAATTTAGACTTTTTGTTTTCTACTTTAAACCCTAATTTGTTAGTAACTTCTTCTATTGGTAATTGAAGTATGCCATTTTCTATAATAGGCTGATTAGTTAAAGTTATTTTTTCCCCATTAATTATTATATCTTTAAAACTGTCTTCATTGGTTCTATTTTCAATATCGTCATGCATTGTTTCTTTTAGTTTATCTACTTTTAAAGAAATATTTTTAAATGATTTAAGTAAAGATTCTATTTCAGTTTTAGAAAAATCATCTTTTTTATTTTTGATAACTAATGGTTTTTCTTCGGCTATAAATAATAACTTGTCATCATCTTCAATTAAATAAGTATTAGTTTTAAGTGAGAGTTGAATTAATGCATCTCTAATTTGAGAATAGGTAGCCGTCATATCCTCAGATACTCTTATACTAATAATTATCGCCTATGACTTTGATTTAATTTTTTATAGTATATAGATTATTAAAGTTTAGCAAAATAATTATTTATTTTATTATTTAATAAATTAGTGAATGTTTTGTATATACCTTTATGTAAATATAGTGTGCTTGGCTATATTTTTGATGTGGTTTCATATCGTTTTCAGATATTGATAAGTTTAATTCATACATATTATATTTTGCAGGGTTTATTAATTTGAGATGTTTTTTGCAATAAATGTTGTATAAATACTTACTAATGTACAAATATAATTATATAGAATTTTATAATGTGCAAACTTAGGGTGTATGATAAACTATATTATACAATAGGGAGGATTTTCATGAAAAAGAAATTATTATTAGTATTGTTTTTAATAACTGCTTTGACAGGTGGATGTAGTAAAGTAACTGTAAATAATTCTTTAATAAAGGGACAAGAAAAGCTTGAAAGTCATAAATATGATGAAGCTTTAACTTTATTATCTCAAGTTTTAAATGAAGATTCAGAAAATGAGTCAGCTAGAGCAATGTATATGCAAGCAAGAAAGATGCAAAGTGCACAAAATTACGAAAAAAAGCATGATTATGAGAAAGCCATAAAAGAACTGGATTCAATTGTAAATATAGATTCAGGTTCTAAACAAATAAAGAGAGAGTCAATAAACAAAAAAGCTGAACTTGAAAAACTAAAAGAAAGAGCTGAAAAAGAAGCTTTAGAAAGAAAAGAAAAAGCAAAGAAAGCCTCTGAAAAAGACATTAATAAGTTGGAATCGGAAATGATTTATAATAATCAGAAAAAAGAAGAAAAGAAAAAGCAAGAAACTGAGGAAAGTAATAAAGAGGAATTAATAAAAGATTCTATAAAAGAAGAGACTGAAGATAATTCACAAACAAATATAGATATACAATTAAAAGATACAAGTGATAATGAATGAGTAAATAAAGCTAATTATAAATAAACTGCCATATGCAGTTTATTTTTTTATTTTATAGGAAATATAAATAATAAATAAAAATATCTTGTGAAAATTTGTCACATATATTAGTATTTACTATGGATAAAAAAATAATTAAAGGAGTAAATATGAGAATAAACAAATATATAGCTTCTTGTGGAGTAGCATCTAGAAGAAAAGCTGAAGAACTTATTTTAAATAAAAAAGTAAAAGTAAATGGAAAGTTAATAGAAGAATTATCTTTTCAAGTTGATGAACAAAAAGATAGAGTGGAAGTTGATGGAGTGAAAATATCTCTTGACGAAAATTTAGTATATATATTATTAAATAAACCAGAAGGGTACATAACAACAGTTAAAGATCAATTTGACAGACAAAGTGTAATAGATTTATTAAGTGATATAAAAGAAAGAGTATTTCCTGTTGGAAGGTTAGATTATGAAACAAGCGGTCTTTTATTACTTACTAATGATGGTGACTTAACATACAAATTAACTCATCCTAAACACGAAATTGACAAAACATATATTGCTATGGTAAAAGGTCAGTTAAGTGAAGAAGAAATTAAAAATTTCAAATCTGGATTATATATAGAAGACTATAAAACAGCACCAGCCAATATTAAAATAGTATATTATGATAAAAATAGAGATATATCTAAACTAGAAATAAAAATACATGAAGGCAAAAACAGACAAGTAAGAAAAATGTGTAAAGCTATAAATCATCCTGTACTTAGGCTTAAAAGAGTAGCTATGGGTAAAATAACTTTAAATGACTGTAAAATGGGTGAATACAGATATTTAACAGAAGAAGAAATAAATTATCTTAAAAGTATATAGAGGTAGATTATGTTAAGAGCAAAATATATAAATAAAATAACTGAAGTAAACAAAATATTTTTAGAGAAAATTATTGAAAAAGGCCATGTAGTAATTGATGCTACTATGGGAAATGGGTATGACACAGTATACTTAGGAAATTTAGTCGGAGAAACTGGTAAAGTATATGCATTTGATGTTCAAGAAGAAGCTCTAACTTCTACAAGAAAAAAAGTTGTAAGAGATAATATGGAGGATAGAATTGAGCTAATCCTTGATGGCCACCAAAACTTAGATAAATACGTGAAAGAAGAAGTAAGCTGCGTTGTATTTAACTTAGGGTACTTACCAAGGGCTAAGCATATGGTTATTACTAAGCCAGATACTACTTTAGAGGCAATCAAAAAAAGTTTAAAATTATTAAAGCCAAATGGAATAATAAGTATAGCAGCATATATAGGACATGAGGGTGGCCTTGATGAAAAAAATTATATATGTGAGTACTTAGATAATTTAGATCAAAAACAATATAATGTATTGCATATGGAATTTACAAATCAAATAAATAATCCACCTCAGCTTATACTAGTAGAAAAAAAAGGTTAAGAAATATATAATTTTGCTACCTTATAAAAAATATATTGAATAATGAAAAAATGAAATAATATTTTATAACTTAATATAAACAGTGGTATAATTAAGTTATAAGTATGAATAATTTACAAATACTTCATATTTTTCACAAAAGAAAGAGGAGCATATTATGGAATTTACAAATAATATAAATGATAGTAAACAATTAATTTCAATTATACAATCTCGTTATCCTAAAATGAGTAAGGGGCAAAAGCTTATAGCCCAATATATTATTAAAAATTATGATAAAGTAGCATTTATGACTGCAAGTAAACTTGGGGAAACTGTAGGTGTTAGTGAGTCTACTGTGGTAAGGTTTGCTAATGCTTTAGGATATCCAGGATACCCAAAACTTCAAGATGCATTACAAGAGTTAATAAAAAATAAATTAACAACAGTGCAAAGGGTGGAAATGGCCAATGATGATTATTCTGATGATGTAACAATACTTAGTAAGGTTCTAAAGAGTGATATAGATAATATAAGAGGAACTTTGGAAGAAATTGATGCAAAAGCTTTTAAGGACGCTTCAGAAGAAATATTAAAAGCTAGAAAAATATACATTTTAGGTATGAGAAGTTCTCACGTTATAGCTCAATACCTAGGGTTTTATTTAGATTTAATATTAGATAATGTTCATGTAATAAGACTAGACATGGGAGATGTTTTTGAGCAAATAGTTAGAATAAACGAGGAAGATGTAATAATAGCATTTAGTTTTCCTAGGTATTCAAAAAAATCATATCAAGTTGTTGACTATGCTAAAAATAAAGGAGCTCATATTATATCAATAACAGATAGTTATTTTGCACCAGTAGCGTGTTTGTCTGACAATACTCTTTTAGTAAAAAGTAATATGGCGTCATTTGTTGACTCTTTAGTTCCTGCTATGACTGTAGCTAATGCACTTGCCATATCTGTAGGTATGAAAGAGAAAGAAGAAATAAAAAAATACTTTGATGATTTGGAAAAAATTTGGGAACAGTATTCTATTTACGAGTAATTTATGGTAGCAAGTGCTGATGCTTTGGGTTTGTCAATAAAAGTGTGTAAGTAGTTTTTATTTTATAAGTCAGGTAGATAAAATTAATCTACCTGATTTTTTAATACTGATATTTTTTAACTCTTTCTTTTAAATTCTCATCCATATCT
>NZ_JAHZMO010000086.1 GCF_020748185.1 Terrisporobacter petrolearius
TTCTAACCATAGTATCATACCTCATCTTTTTAAGTTCCTTTCCTTAATGGTATCACACTCTATAATCAAAAAAGTGCATAAGCTGACAACAATCTTGTCAACTTACACACTTTATTTTACATTCCCACATTTTTGTTACCACCTTCAAAATTTTATCTTCCACTTAACCAAATGTTAAAATCAACATTTAAGAAATCATTTATTTCTTTTGATAAATTTTTAGATAAATTAGAAACTCTACCTTGAGAAACTATTTGAGGATTTATATATCTTTTTTTAGCAGGGATATTAACCCAGTATCCGTATTCAGGTTTTTCTTTGCTAGTAAATATTTGAGAAAGCTTTGTGAAATTCTTCCACATAGACTTTAATTCTTCATCTTTTTTTAACTTAGAAATAACCTGATCTTCTACAGTATATAAATCCTTCATACTTATAACTCTTTTGTTAACTGCTAATTTTAACAAATCAGCTAAGTATTGCATGGCAAATCTATCTACATTAGAACTATACACTTTAGAGTTTTCAATGGATACACATGTAAACTCTATAGCCTTATCTAAAGTGCTAAATGAAATTTCACTTTGTCCAAATTCGTTTATACTTACTACTAAATCTTCATACATATCTCTTATTTCTTCCATAGATTTAAAACCATAGTAAAAAGCATTACCTAAAGTGTACTCCAGTCTATCTGCAGAAAGAAGAGGAGAATCGTTATCTGCAATAGGATACATATGATAGTCATAAACGTCTTTAGTGCTTAAATTATATTTTTTTAATATTTCTTGTATTTCCATAGAATTTGCTATAATTTCTTCTGTTTTTTCTTCTGTAGATTCTTGAGTTTCATGATCTCCATTTAAAAAGTCAATTACATGAGCAAATACAGGAGAGCTAATATCATGTAAGAGACCTGCAATAGATTGTTTTATATCTTTTGTAAAGTGCCAAATTATAAGGCCAACTCCGATACTATGCTCATATCTAGTATAATTTTTACCCTTAGAAAATATGGGGAAACTAGTGTATTCACATCCGCAGTTCATACCCACATTACTGAGTCTTTTAAACTCAGGTGTATTTGTTAATTCCTTTATAAAATCAGGAAAATCTTTATTATATATATCAATTAAATTCAAATCAATGCCTCCTTTAAACTTCTAATAAGAACTTATTATATAACAGAGTATATATAGTTGCAATTTAAAAAAATATAAATAAGTTAAAACCTTTTATGAAATATAAAGGTCTAATAAATAAAGAGTAAAATAATAGAGGTATAATTAAATAATTTACGAGGGGAGAATGGTGATTATGATTAAAAATAAAAAATTAAGTAGGTTGGTATTTATTATCATGATGATTATGGCAGTATTTGTATTAAATGGTTGTAGCAATAAGGACGAAATAAAAAATACTGTAAAGAACTATAACAAGTTGTTAAATGAAAAAAATTATGGGGAATTATACGAAACTTTAACTACAGAGTCTAAAAACTACATAAAAGAAGAGTTTGGTGGAAAAGAAGAATTTGTAAAAAAATACTCAGCAATTTATTCTGCTATGAATGTAAGTAACATAAAAATAGATGTGGGAGATATTAAAAGCAAATCAGAAATACCTATTAGGGTTTCTATGAATACTATTGGAGGAAAACTAAAATATGATGATGCAACAATTAAACTAAAAAAAGAAGATAACAAATATAAAATAAGTTGGGATGAAAGCTTAATTCTACCAGAGATGATTAAAAAAGATAGGATAAAAGTTGAAGTAATTAAGGGGAATAGAGGTAAAATACTAGATAGAGATGGGAATTTGCTAGCATATAATGGAGAAGCTAGTTATGTGAATATAGACAGCAAAGTATTCAAAAAAGAGAGTATAAAAGATTTGTCCAAAGTACTTGATATAAGTGAAGAGTACATTGAGAAGAAAATTGAAAGTAACAGTAATCCAAAATACGCCGTAAATATTGTAAAGCTTTCAAACTATGAACATGATAAGTTAGATAAGGTTTCAAAAATAGAAGGAACAACTATACAGCAAGTAACATCTAGGGTTTATATAAAAGGTGAGGCCTTTGGGAGCCTTCTTGGATATATAGGTAATGTAACAGCAGAAGAGTTGGAGAAAAAATCAGATAAAAACTACACAAGTAGTAGTCAAATAGGCAAAAATGGATTGGAACAGGTTTATGAAGACAAATTAAAAGCTACAGACGGAGCTCATATATATATTGAAAGAGAAGACAGTGATTTAACAGTGGCAAAAACAAAAGCCAGAGATGGAGATGATATAAAGTTAGCAATAGATTCTAAGCTGCAAAGAAAAATATATGATGAGATGGATAAAGAAAAAGGAGCATCCATAGCTATGAATTCAACTAATGGAGAAGTGTTGGCCATGGTTAGCTCACCTTCTTATGACTCTAACACTATGGTAACTTACAAAACTAAGTCAATAGCAAAAGAGTGGGAAGAAAATAAAAATGCATGTTTTGATAATAGAACAAACAATTTATACTCACCAGGTTCTACTATGAAACTTCTAACAGCATCTATCGGATTGGAAAATAACATAATAAACCCAAGTGAAAAAATGAAAATAGAAGGACTAAATTGGCAAAAATCATCTTTTTGGGGAAATTATAAAGTTACTAGAGTAAAAGATATAGATTCTGTGAATTTATATGATGCTGTTGTAAACTCTGACAATATTTATTTTGCAGATAAGTCTATTAAAGTAGGTAGTGAGAAATTTATAGAAGGAGCCAAAAAGTTTGGTTTAGGATCAGATATAAACTTTGAATATCCTATGACAAAATCTCAAATTTCAAATAGTGGTAAAATAGAAAATGAAATTTTATTGGGAGATACAGGCTACGGTCAAGGAGAAGTTCTAACAACTCCTTTGCAAGTAACTATGGCTTATTCAGCTTTAGCAAATGAAGGTGAAATTATGACTCCAAGGCTTGTAATGAGCGAAAATAAGGAAGAAAAAGTATACAATAAAGCAATAAGAAAAGAAGATTTAAAAGAACTACAAAAGGACTTTTCTGGCGTTATAGAAGATCCCAGTGGAAGTGGACACTTATGTAAAATAAATGGAATTAACTTGGCAGGCAAAACAGGAACGGCAGAAATAAAATCCACTAAAGAAGACAAAGATGGAAATGAAAATAGTTGGTTTGTTGCAGTTGATCTGGACGAATCTAAGTTAGCCATATCCATGGTTATGGAAGATATGAAAGACAAATCTACATCTAAATATTTAGTGCCTAAAGTTAAAAATATAATGAATAGCTATATTTTACAAGATTAATAATAAAAAAGTCAACTTTTATAAGTTGGCTTTTTTATTATTGATACTTTAAAGGGGTTTGTCAATAAAAGTGTGTAAGTAGTTTTTATTTTATAAGTCGAGAATGTCTATAGATTTGTGTAATAATTTTGTTTTGTAATTTATATTACTGGAAATTCAAAATTCCAGTAATATTTTTTTATTTCTAGGAAATACTAATACTAGCATTCTTTTCACAATTATTATGTGTTTAATTTAGTTGTTTATACACTAAATTTCCCATAGTTTCAAAAAAATATATGATTTATATTGTGTAAGAGCTAGGGATTCTATCTC
>NZ_JAHZMO010000087.1 GCF_020748185.1 Terrisporobacter petrolearius
AGAAAGAATTAAATTACTACATTATAATCAGGGTTTTAATTCGCTTTATATTAATTATTGGCGAAGCCATCACGAATCAATCATTTTCATTATAGCTTGTGAAGAAAGGTTTAATGTTTTTTCCTTACAATAAAAAATTTATAATTCATTAGTATGCAAATATATTCCATGGATATTCTTTTGGCACATCGCATACAAATTCCATTTTTTCTTTTGTTGTTGGATGTTGTATTTCTATTTTATAAGACCATAAAGCGATTTGCTGTCCAACTTTATTCAGATGTTGACCGTATCTTTGGTCTCCAAATAAAGGATGATTTCTACTTGCAAACTGCACTCTTATTTGATGTGGTCTTCCTGTTTGTAAATCTATTTGTATAAGGCTAAATCCTTTTTGAGAATCTAACGTTTCATATGAAAGTCTAGCATCTTTCGCTTCTTTTGTATTTTTACTAACTACACTAACCATATTAGTTTTTTTATTTTTATATAAATAGTCTACAAGGTTACCTGACTTTCTATTCATATTGCCATGTATAACAGCTCTATATGTCTTTTTAAAAGATTTACTTCTTACTTGTTCTGATAGTCTAGAAGCTGCCTTAGAGGTCTTTGCAAATACCATACAACCTCCTACAGGTCTATCTAGTCTATGTACAAGACCAACAAACACATTTCCTGGCTTATTATATTTTTCCTTAAGGTATTTCTTTAGAAGATTTACCATGTCATCATCATTAGTATTATCTCCTTGAGATAGTATATTAACAGGCTTTTCTACTACTAATAAATGATTATCTTCATATATAACCTTAACCATTATTATTTACTCTCCCATCTTCCAAATATACCACATGGAAGAACTTTTCCGTCTCTTGATGTTGGTATTCCTATTTCTCCAGCATATATATTTCCGCCATTAGCTTTTCTAGCAACTGTAGCATCTAATATATGTTCAAGAATTATTGGAGATAAACCAGTTGTATAAGAGTTTATTAAAAAGAATAAAGGATCATTTGATAATACTTTTGTACATAAATCAACTAAACCATATAATTTCTCTTCTATTTGCCATACTTCTCCCTTTGGTCCTCTTCCATATGAAGGAGGGTCCATTATTATGGCATCGTATTTATTTCCTCTTCTTATTTCTCTTTCAACAAATTTAACGACATCATCCACTATGAATCTTACTTTTCTATCTCCAAGACCTGATGTTTGTAAATTTTCTTTTGCCCAGGTTACCATACCTTTAGATGCGTCTACATGACAAACCTCCGCTCCTGCTGCTGCACATGCCACTGTAGCTCCTCCAGTGTAAGCAAATAAATTAAGTACTTTTATTGGTCTCTTAGCACCTTTTATCATTTCCATTTGCCAGTCCCAATTTGCCGCTTGTTCTGGGAATAAACCTGTATGTTTGAATCCAGTAGGACTTATATTAAATTTTAAACCTTTATAATTAACGGTCCATTTTTGTGGGTATTTCTTTTTAGCTTCCCAATGTCCTCCACCTTTTGCACTTCTATGATAATGCCCGTGAGGATTTTTCCATAAACCACTTTCATTTCTGATAGGCCACATTACTTGAGGGTCTGGTCTTCTAAGTACTACATCTCCCCAACGTTCTAATTTTTCTCCGTTACCCATATCTATAAGTTCATAATCTTTCCATTTATCTGCTAATAATAACATTATGTATCCTCCTAAGTATCTTACTAATCCTATGTATTATATCATACTAATTAATTTTATTTTAGGTATTTTAATCAGTTTATATACTTTATTTAATTTGATAATTCCAGTATTTATAGCCTTTTACATCTATCTATTATTATTTGATTTTACTTTGCATATAAATTACTAATGTAAATTATTTGTCTAGGAGGAATTGAATATGAATAACACCCAAGTTAATAATACATGTCTTTTTAATACTTTATATATTCAGTATGTGGAAGACATAGGACAAAATAAGTATTTTTATTATGACTTGAAATATCCTGTGATTTATAATGTTAAAAATGGTTATTTTCAAGTTAATGAGGATATCTTAAAAAATTTAAATGAAACTATAAACTCTTCTGTTTATACATTTAAGGAAGGGATTTTGGAGGAAGAACAGCAAATCAATGCAGCCAATCCTGATGGTAGTAAAACAAAAATAAATTATAAAGTTTATTCTAATTACGATTTTACTTTTAATAAAAATCATGTCATTAGCTTAACCTTACACCTAACAGCTATGGATAACGATAATCTAAAATATAATGAACTCTACAACTATAACATAGATTTATTAACAGGAAATCAAATTCTACTTAAAGATATTTTTAGACCTGGTGTGGATTATTTGAAACTTGTTTCTGATTTTGTAAATTTTAAAATTAGTCAAAATCCAAGTTATTATTACCCAAATACTGTTGTAGACATTCCAGAAGCTCAATCTTTCTATTTAACAGATCAAGGTATAGTAATTTACTTTGGTTTAGATGAGGTATCACCTGGAACAAACGGTATACAAAAGTTTTTAATGGAATTTACAAGTTTTGAATCATATATAAATCCTCGTTTTTACTGTAATCCAAAAAATATGAATTATAATAGAAAAAATAGGAGACCACAACATAATAGAATGTATTATTAAAATCATTAATAACAAAAAGCTGATTAATCCACATTAATCGGGTTTGTCAATAAAAGTGTGTAAGTAGTTTTTATTTTATAAGTCAGGTAGATAAAATTAATCTACCTGATTTTTTAATACTGATATTTTTTAACTCTTTCTTTTAAATTCTCATCCATATCTAA
>NZ_JAHZMO010000088.1 GCF_020748185.1 Terrisporobacter petrolearius
GAAAGATGTAGTCTAGAGGGGGTATAAAAAAGTAAAAACAACACTAAATTTAACCTATTTATAGTAGGTTTAGTTTAGTGTTGCAAAAAACAGCCTTTGGCTAAAATCATTTTCGTAGGAATTATGTGTTATCTAATCTGTGGAGAACACATAATTTATAATCTATTAACTTTAAGGGTCGTTGACTCAACGGTAGCGAAGGCATCTCGTTGGCGACATGAAGTATAGCGCCCACGCAGTGGCTTAAGCGAAGCGAATTTTTTATTTTGGGAAATTGAAATTAATTATATAAAAATATAAAGGAGGATATTGAAATGAAAGAATTAAAGAAAATATTAGGATTAACGTTAGCTGCGATGATGACTATATCATTAGTAGGCTGTTCAAGTGGTGGAGATAAAGGAGATAAAACTGAAGTAGCGGATAAACTTCAACAAATTAAGGATGCGGGAGTACTAAAGATAGGAACAAGTGCTGAATACTCACCTTATGAATTCCATAAGGTAGTGGATGGAAAAGATAAAATAGTTGGATTTGATGATTTTATGGTTCAAGAAATGGCAAAAGATATGGGAGTAAAAGTTGAATATACAGACATGGATTTTGATGGATTATTAGGAGCTTTGCAAGCGGATAAGGTAGATATAGTTTTAGCAGGAATGACTCCAGATGAAACTAGAAAGAAAAGTGTTGATTTTTCAGAAATATATTATACAAATAGTAATGTATGTATAGTATCGAAAGGGAAAGAAGACTCTATAAAAAATTCAGATGATTTAAAAAAATTAAAAGTTGGAGTTCAAAAAGGAACAACTCAAGCAGACTATGTTACTGGTGACTTAGGAATAACAGATGCCACACAATTAAAGAAAATGCCAGATTTAATGCTAGAGCTTCAAAACGGAAAAATAGATGTTATAGTTACAGGTAAAGCAGTAGCTGAAATAAATGTTAAAAATTATAAGAATATAGCTATAGGAAATTCAACTGTAGGTGATGAAGTTGCAGAAACTGCAGCAGCAGCTATTAAAAAATCAGATGATAAAGTTGATAATACTGCATTTTTAAAATCTGTAAATGATACAATAGCAAGATTAGATAAAGAAGGAAAAACGGATGAATATATGCAACAAGCTTTAGAACTAGCAAAATAATAGACAGTAATTAGGAGATGGTTATATGGATTTTAGTAAATTAAGTGGATACTATGGATTAATAGTCAAAGGGGCAGAGTATACTATATTAGTATCTATGGTCTCATTGATCATAGGTTTTATTCTTGGTTTATTGATTTGTCTAATGAAAATGTCTAAAGTTAAGATATTAAAATTTATATCAAGTGCATATGTTCAAATTCTTAGAGGTACACCGTTATTTGTGCAAATATATATTATCTATTATGGATTTCCGCAATTAGGATTTGACTTTCCTGATGTAGGTCCTATATCTTCTAAATTTATAGCGGGTGCATTTGCATTATCTATAAATTCAAGTGCTTATGTGGCTGAAATATTAAGATCAGGGATACAATCTGTTGATAAGGGACAAATGGAGGCTAGTAGATCATTAGGTCTAGGATATAAAGATACAATGAGGTTTATAATAGTTCCACAAGCTATAAAGAATGTATTGCCAGCCTTAGCGAATGAGTTTATTACATTAGTAAAAGAATCAGCAGTACTTTCTGTTATAGGAACTCAAGAGTTGATGTTTAAAGCAGGTATAGTAGTTACAGCAATTTATAGTCCAATGGAACCTTATTTAGTAGCAGCAGTTACATACCTTGTGATAACATCTGTATTATCTAAATTAGTAGGTATATTAGAGAAAAGGCTAGCTCAGTCAAACTAGAATAATATAAGGGAAAGTGATAGATATGATAAAAATAAATAATTTGCATAAATATTTCGGAAATTTGCATGTGCTTAAAGGCATAGATTTACAAATTGATAAAGGTGAAATAGTTGCCATAGTAGGTCCCAGTGGATCAGGAAAAAGTACAGTACTTAGATGTATGAACTTACTTGAAGAGCCTACTGAAGGTGAAATAATATTTGAAGGTAAAAACATAACAGGTGAAAAAGTTAATATTGATGAAGTGAGACAAAATATAGGAATGGTATTTCAAAATTTCAACTTATTTCCTCATATGACTGTTTTAGATAATGTAACTTTAGCTCCTAGTAAAATAAAAAAAATAAGTAAAGAAGAGGCAAATAAAAAGGCTCAGATACTATTAAATAGAGTAGGATTACTGGACAAAAAAGATGCATATCCATCACAACTATCAGGTGGTCAAAAACAAAGAATAGCCATAGCTAGAGCTTTGGCAATGGAGCCTGACATGATGTTATTTGATGAACCAACATCAGCACTAGATCCAGAAATGGTGAAAGAAGTTCTTGATGTTATAAAAGAACTAGCTAATGAAGGAATGACTATGGCAATAGTCACTCATGAAATGGGATTTGCAAAAGAAGTAGCAGATAGAGTTGTATTTGTAGACGGTGGAAAAATAATAGAAGAAAATACACCGGAAAATGTGTTTAATAATCCTGTTAATGAAAGAACAAAAGAATTTTTAGCAAAAGTTTTATAAGTATATTATTATAAAAAAACTTCCAGATTATATTTGGAAGGAGAATGTCTATAGATTTGTGTAATAATTTTGTTTTGTAATTTATATTACTGGAAATTCAAAATTCCAGTAATATTTTTTTATTTCTAAGAAATACTAATACTAGCATTCTTTTCACAATTATTATG
>NZ_JAHZMO010000089.1 GCF_020748185.1 Terrisporobacter petrolearius
AAAAAAGTTGTCCATCGCTCAGACTAATCATTATCTGAATATCTGGCTTGGTTTGTTTGTTGTTTCAGTTTAATTCTTTAAGAATTAATTTATTGTTAACCTACTGTTTAATTTTCAAAGTTCTTTGTGGTGCCCAGAGGCGGAATCGAACCACCGACACGGGGATTTTCAGTCCCCTGCTCTACCGACTGAGCTATCTGGGCAAATGGTGGGCCTAGCTGGACTCGAACCAGCGACCTCACGCTTATCAGGCGTGCGCTCTAACCACCTGAGCTATAGGCCCTAATTTTGGTCGAGGTGAAGGGACTCGAACCCCCGGCCCCATGGTCCCAAACCAAGTGCGCTACCAAACTGCGCTACACCTCGAAGTATAAATTAGTAAAATACTTTTTTAAATTTTTCTGGCAGGGGTGGAGGGACTCGAACCCCCGGCGCACGGTTTTGGAGACCGACGCTCTACCAACTGAGCTACACCCCTATATTAAATATGGTGGACCATCAGGGACTCGAACCCCAGACCTACCGGTTATGAGCCGGGCGCTCTAACCAACTGAGCTAATGGTCCATATTATTTTGGTCGAGGTGAAGGGACTCGAACCCCCGGCCCCATGGTCCCAAACCAAGTGCGCTACCAAACTGCGCTACACCTCGTAAAAACTGGCGGAGAAGGAGGGATTCGAACCCTCGCACCAGTTTAATCCAGCCTAATCCCTTAGCAGGGGATCCTCTTGAGCCACTTGAGTACTTCTCCATGTTTTTGGCGGAGAGGGTGGGATTCGAACCCACGGTGCCGTTAAGCATCACTGGTTTTCAAGACCAGCTCCTTAAACCACTCGGACACCTCTCCAGGTTAATGGTGACCCATCGGAGATTCGAACTCCGGACACCTTGATTAAAAGTCAAGTGCTCTACCGACTGAGCTAATGAGTCATGTTTATATGGCTGGGGATGCAGGACTCGAACCTACGCATGCATGAGTCAAAGTCATGTGCCTTACCGACTTGGCTAATCCCCAGTATATGGTGAGCGCACAGGGATTCGAACCCCGGACACACGCCTTAGAAGGGCGTTGCTCTATCCAGCTGAGCTATGCACCCATATTTAAAATGGAGCGGGTGAAGGGGATCGAACCCTCACAGCCGGCTTGGAAGGCCGGAACTCTACCATTGAGCTACACCCGCATATTTTTCTTTGGTGGAGGATGGTGGATTCGAACCACCGAAAGCATCGCTAACAGATTTACAGTCTGCCCCCTTTGGCCGCTCGGGAAATCCTCCTGAGAATTTTGGAGCTGGTGATAGGAATCGAACCTACAACCTGCTGATTACAAGTCAGCTGCTCTACCGTTGAGCCACACCAGCATAGTGTTAAATATTTATGGCGACCTGGAAGGGGTTCGAACCCTCGACCTCCAGCGTGACAGGCTGGCATTCTAACCAACTGAACTACCAGGCCGCATTTATATGTTTTAATGGTGGGACCAACAGGGCTCGAACCTGTGACCCCCTGCTTGTAAGGCAGGTGCTCTCCCAGCTGAGCTATGGTCCCATAATGGTGACTCATAGGGGAATCGAACCCCTGTTACCGCCGTGAAAGGGCGGTGTCTTAACCGCTTGACCAATGAGCCATATTATTTAATTTTGTTCTTTGGCTCCAAGGGAGGGACTCGAACCCTCAACCTATCGGTTAACAGCCGAGTGCTCCACCATTGAGCTACCTTGGAACATCACGTGGCTACGTGCTACTCTCCCAGGGGGTCACCCCCCAAGTACCATCGCCGCTCAAGAGCTTAACTTCTGTGTTCGGAATGGGAACAGGTGTATCCTCTTTGCTATGATAACCACATAATTTTAACTGTTTCTTTAGACAAGAATTATAATAACATCTATGTATATAATTGTCAACTTTTTTACTGCATTTTTTTGAAAATTTTTAATACTTTCAAAACTGCTAACATTTAATATTTCCATTATATTTTTTAGCAACTTAAATCTTCTTTATAATTATATAATTAAAGATTTAGTTTGCGATATAAACCTTTAGGTTTATTTTGGTCAAGTCCT
>NZ_JAHZMO010000008.1 GCF_020748185.1 Terrisporobacter petrolearius
ATATTAATTTGTCCTATTAAATTTAAAATCATGGCTATCCCTCCCGGGATAAGGATAGCAGAAATTTGTATAATTTTGTACATTTTTATATTCCATTTTATGTACATCTATATAGTATCATTTACAATTATATATCTTACAGAATACTAAAATTATTAAAAAATAACCTGTAAAAAATATAATAGCATTAATAATATCACTTGAAGATAATCCCTCAGTTCGTTCAAAAATTTGAATCAGTAAAAGTGATATACATGTTACTAAAAATATTAATATGGCTCCACAAAAATTAAAAAAATATTTTGGTAATAAACTAATTACTCCCTGTTTTTTTTCCTCATCTACAGTGTTCATAAGTCCCCCTTAAAATAATTTAATTCAACACAATCGTAGCACTAATTTTTCTAAAGGCTATATTTATTACGAAATCGTTAAGTTATTCTCCACCTTTCCTAGACCTTTGTGTAAGTAAAAAAGGCATACACGTTTTTGTGTATGCCTTTTTGATACTTTATTTTTAGGCTATGTTAGCTTTATCAAGAGTAAATCTAAAATAATATTAGAACAACTTAATCTTAACAGATTATATATGTGTAGTCCGTAATATATTAAAATTGCGTACTTTAATTAACGTAAAAATACCCCTAGAATCAATGGATTAGATACTAAGGGTATTACCTATTAGTTATTATTATATGGAATACTATCTTCATATAATGTTTCTGGGTCTATATCTGCTTCATTTGGCCATTCTATAGAATCAAAGCTTACTTTAACTGCTTTAAATAAATTTTCATCTTTTAAGTCTTTAAATATCCCCTGATTTAGATATGGGTTCATATCAAATAACTTAACTTCTTTATTTTCAAAAGTTAATATTAATTTATAATTATCTATTGCCTTAACATCTTTAACAGCTAAATACATATAATCACCCCTTACTTTAACGGTTCTATTTTAAATGGTAGTTCACTATTCATAGCTATTTCCCAATTTGCTAATAATTCATCTTGATGTGGTTCTGCCCAAGCAAGAACTAATCTAAGTTGTTTTTTAGGTAATTTACCATCTATTATACACTAATGTATTATAATTAAAAACATATCATAATACAATTTACGTTCACAATATATTAAAATTGCGAACTATTTTTTTCTACAATCTAATAATACTTACTTCAAATTTAGAGAATCCTTATCAATTTCATTATATAAAGCATATCCACTAATTAATACTCCAAATCCACCGACTAAAGAAATTACTACTCCACAAGTTCTATAACTTATTGTACTATCTTCAACAATGCTTTCATATTCATTAGTATCCATCATTCCGCCATTTTCTGTCATAGCCTTCATTCCTTTACTCTGCCCAATCTCTGCTGATGAAAATATTAATATAATCCCAATTACAAATGTAATTCCCGTAACTATTAAAGAATTTATAGCAATTTTGGTTTTCATATGCTCCCCCTTAACTCATTAATTCACACTATATAACAATTGTGAAGTGGTAGGTACTTGTGATTGTTGATACCTTAAAGTTTCAATACGTTCTCTATTTAACTTTATCAAACAATGGTGCTTCAATTCTAAAACATCTGATATTCTAAGCCCAGTTTTTAACATAATATAAACTATTAGAATAATATCTTTATGAATATTATGCTCATTTTCTATGTCCAAAACCTTTTTCTGGTGCCCACTCACATTCTTCATTAATATAGAATTTATTATTACACATCTCGTCTCCATCACCCAATGTTTTATCTCGCAAAAATCCGTTTTTTAGATAGTGTGACGTTAAATAATCTTATATAAATTTCATATTTATCATATGGTATCAAATACTTCTTTATTTTTTATTATATATCAATTGCAAAATAACTTCATTATATTTGATCCTTCCAAAACTTTTCCACATTAACTACTTCATGATTTAATCTAGAATATTCCCCTGCAAATGCCATTATATGACTCTCCACAGAAGTAATTGCACTAGTTTTTACTTCCTTATTATTTGAACTTACGGCTTTCACAAACTCTTCCATTAGTTTAAAATCCCCTCCACCATGACCACTTTTTACCACCTTAGGATGAATTACTGTGTGGTGGTTATCTCCAAATTTATGCACCTCTATTACATTCTTGTGAAAATCCCCTCCTACTTCTCCATGGGAAAACATAAGCTTTATAGTTCTTGTGCAATCCTTTGTAAATGCACATAAGTTGAAAGTGGCAGTTATATTGTTTTCAAACTCCAATATACTTACCATATGATCCACCACGTTGTTGTCACATTTGTACACACATCTTCCATAGGGGCCAGTAGTTATAGCCTTTGCCAAATTTTCTTTTGTAGGGTTGGCATCCACTGCATATAAAGATGCCTTAAGTACATCATCTTCCAAATATATTTTCTTTGCACTATAGGGACAAGCTTCCTCAGCTGCACAGTCCACACATTTATTTGCCATGTTTTCCTTGAAGCTTTCTTCTTTCATATGACTTAGACTTCCAAAGGAGGATATATATTTGCAACTTTTCCCTGTTAACCATAATAATATATCCATATCATGACAACTTTTAGCCAATATTAGCGGACTTGTTTCATGGCTATTTCTCCAGTTTCCGCGTGTATAGCTATGTGCAAAATGATAATATCCTATGTTTTCATTGTGTTGTATGCTTATAAGGTCACCTAATTCTTTGCTGTCCACTATTCTTTTTAGCTCACTGAAAAATGGTGTATATCTTAGAACGTGACATATGATAAACACTTGGTCTTTGTGTTTCTTTGCCAGTTGTCCTAGTTTGATTACTTCCTCCAGTTTATTTGACATGGGCTTTTCTAGTAACACATTATATCCTTTTTCTAGGGCTGTTTTAGTTGGTTCAAAATGGGATTCATCACTGTTGGCTATTATTATTGCGTCTGCTAATTTAGGTTTTGATAAGAGCTCTTCATATGAGGAATATGTATTTTCTTCTTTTATATTGTATCTATTTTTAAAGTTCTTTCTTTTTTCTTTGTTGGGTTCTGCAACTGCTACTATTTCTCCTAGGTTGGGGTTTCCCAATAGATAGGGTGCGTAGGCATTCATCCCCCTTGATCCTGCTCCTATTACAGCAACTGATATTTTTTTCATACTATCTCCACCCTTAATTTGTATTATAGGTAATTGTTTCCTTCTATTTATATATTCATATAAACATAATTAAAATGAGAAAAATTTAAGCTTTTAATTAATATTTTTGTCTTAAGATTTGTTTAGATACTGAACAATTTGTTGTTCTTATCAAAACTCATTGTTACAATATGGTTAATATGTAATTTTTTACATTATTGTAAATATTATAATTTATTCTAAAGGAGTATAAATTTCATGAAAAAAAAATTGGTAATTCCATTTATAGTTGTACTTAGTCTATTTTTTTATATAGTATCCTCAAATATTAATAAAGAAGTTTCTGATTATGACTATGGTGTAGTATATAGCTTGACTCACTCCAAGTCTAGAATAGTAACATATGATAAAAGTGGGAAGCTAATCGACGATAAAAAATTGAAATTTAGAGGAGTTAATCTAGGTGGTTTTACTGAGGTCGGTTTAAAAAACGGTGATGATATTTATTATGTAGATCCAATTTATAAAAACCATATTAATAATTATATAGTTAAAATAAATATGAATACATTAAAAGCCAAGGAGGTTGATGCTTATAATATTTCTCCTACAATTTTTTGCATAGATGATAAATACGCTTACACAGGTGCTTCTAATGCACAAGGAACACAAATTAATAAAACAGATATTAAAAAAAATAAAGTGATTGAATCTACAAAAATTGATGATGCAGGATGTTTCTTATTAGAAAATAAAGATAAGCTTTATTCTATAAATAATAACAGTGATACAGAAAAAAATTGTCATACTAATTTATATATTTTAAATAAATCTAATTTAAAAGTTAGTGATACTATTGATTTAGGCGAATCAACTTATGTGTCTGACGCTAAAATAATAGGTGAAAATATGTATGCATTACTATATTGTGATGGAAATGATGAATACTCAAACATAATGCTGAAAATAAATTTAAAAGAAAAATCTATAGAAAAAATTAAGTTACCATTTAAATACTTAGCACGTATGCATTTACACAATAATAATCTATATGTAGTTGAATATGAATCACATGATAATGATACTGGAAATAGAATTGCTAAAATTGATTTGAAGAATATTGAAAATATCAAAGTATTTAAAAGTAAAAACAAAAGCAGTTGTAGTTATATTCATGACAATAAATTTATATCTTGTGATGGAGAATATATATATACTTATAATATTGATGATTTTAAACTATTAGATAAATTCGAAATTAAGCAATTTGATGATTTGAATTTTGTGTCTTTTTACATAAAATAAAGAATGCATAAAATTAAGGCCCTTTAAATCCGAATAAGTGGATTTTAAGGCCTTTTTTAGCATTCTAATAAAAAATACCATATAACATTATTTAAACTTACGGCTTTTACAAATTTTTTGTAGGATTGACATCCACTGAATATAAATATGCCTTAAGTTTCTTTTTATTCATGAAAGTAATGATATGGATCATCAGGATCTAAATATCCTGGATTTATAACATTGCCATATTCATCTCTACCATTATCATCTCTATAATCATCATATGGACATTCATTTTCCCATTCAAAATACAATGTTTCTTTTATATCTTCATGAATTTCATCTAAGGTAGCTATTAAATTGTTCACGTTTTTAAAATAAGTTTTCATTCTTTCAATTTCGAATTTTGAGAAATAGTGATTTATATTTACAGCCTCAGGCCTTTTATTAATGCTTATTGTTTTATATGTTTCTGTTATTGCATTTACATAATCTCTTTGCCTTTTACTTTTATCTTCTGTATATTTATATAATTCATATTTTACACTACTTTTAATATCTTCCTGTGTTCCATTGCATAATCTGTTCATTATTTCTGATAACTCAGAAGTTATAAGTCTTACCTCTCCACATAATTCATAACATATAATATCATATATTTTGTCATATAATTCTTTATTTGAAAATTCTTCTCTAATTTCCTCGTGTATATCTTTAATTCTTCTTCTTCTAGTAGATTGTCCACTTAAATTTGGATTTTCATCTGAACTTTCCAACATAATGCATACCCCCTAATAATAATTATTTGCACTTACAAGTTCTATCCTGTTTGCCTAATAACTCTATATTCATATGTTAATTTATTTACCATTATGTTACTAAAAATCTAAATAAATTTAGCTGAATATAAGGATGCACTTGAAAATGACGAGGCTATAGATATAGATTTATAAGAAAATTTGATTAAATAACTCTCTTAATAATAAAAGAGAGCTATGGTATTTAAAAGTATATAGGTTACTTAATATATTCTAAAATCAAACAGGTATCTAATATTACTTAGTTATGTAAGATATTTGTTTGATTTTTATGCATTATGCTATGATTAAATTAATAATTAATATAAATATAAATAAAAAAAGGGGGATTTATTATGGAATTAGCAAATAGCACTTGTTATGCCTTTGGAATATCTACAACTTTTGTTTATATAGCTTTAAGCATAGTAATTATAGTTGCAGGAGTTTTTTTATATAAAAAATTAAAGAATAAAAAGTAATATTTTATTGAACAGAGCACCATACTTGTAATTTTAAGATATTCCATCACTCTATCCTTTGAAGTTTCTGTAAAAGTTTGTTTTTAAGATATTATTCTCATTTTCTATAATTTTAGATATAAAAATAAGGCAAGTCATATTTTGTATAACTTGCCTTACTCTTATTAATTTTATACCATAGCTGCCTTTTTATTAACTATATTATCTCAAATACATTACTTTGAAAGTAACTCAAGTGCATTGGCATATATTTTAGCCAAAGTTATCAGATGATCTATTTTTATATATTCATGATTAGTATGTTCCACAACTTCCTCTCCTGGAATGCATGGACCAAATGCTACTATATTATTAAGGTGTTTTGCATAAGTTCCTCCACCAATTGCAGTAGCCGCACTATCTCCATGGTAGAATTCACTATATACATCTGTTACAGTTTTTATAAGTCTACTATCCTTGCTCACATAAAGTGGTTTTGCATTTTCCACATTCTCTGCATCAAATCCTTGTAACTTAGCCAAGAAAGTTTCCAATATTCCTTTCTCAGTCTTTGTGCATGGGTATCTTAGGTCCATATGTACACGAAGTTTTCCATCTACAACCTCTACAATACCCATATTTATTGTTAATGATCCTGTTTCATCTTCCATATCTACACCAAGTTCAGCTCCAAAAGTTCCTTCACATAAATACTTACGTAAAAATGCAAGTTTTTCTCCTTCTTTACCTTCAACAAGGTTGTTATCTACTAAATATTTAATTAATATGCCAATAGCATTTTTACCTGTATGTGGTATACTTCCATGAGCAGGAATACCCTTAGCTGATACAGTTACACTTTTATCAGCATTTTCTTTGCAAGTAATGTTTTGTGTCTCTGGACACGTTTTCCCAGTAATAATAGCTTCGGCTTTATCAGGAACAGCATTTACCACAATTCCACCAGCTATGTTCTTAATGTTTGAACCATCTGTCAAATCAAATGGAGTAGTTAGTTCAAAACGAAGAATTCCTTTTTCACCATAAATTGCTGGAAAATCAGCATCTGGTGTAAATCCGTAAATAGGTGCTTTTTCTCTTTCATTATAATACGCCATATCTTCACAACCTGTTTCTTCATCACATCCAAAGATAATTCTAATTTTCTTAGAAGGCTTAAACCCTGATTCTTTAAGTGCTGCTAATGCAAACAAGGCTGCATTTATAGGTCCTTTATCATCAACAGTACCTCTTCCCCATAATTTATCATCAACTATTTCACCAGAATAAGGCCCATATTGCCATCCATCTCCCTCTGGAACTACATCCAAATGACCAAGAGCACAAACGTATTCTTCACCTTCGCCATATTCTGCATATCCATAGTAATTGTCTACGTTGGTTACTTTAAACCCTAGTTTTTCAGCAATCTCAAGTTGTTTATTAAGGACTTTACATACTCCTTCACCAAATGGCATTCCTTTTTTAGGTGTATCTCTTACACTTTTAATTTTAACCACATCTTGTACGGCTTTGATTAATTCTTCACTGTTTTTTTCAACGATTTCATTTAATTTATTATTCATTTCTTATACCCTCTTTCATAAAATAATCATATTTTATTTCATTTAATCAGTAGTTATATTTTTTTTGTATAACTTAAGTGAAATTCTTATAATAATAAATCCTGATCATAAGTACTATGTTATATATTTTGTAATATACTACCATTTATTATAGTACTCAATCTAGTCAAGAGTCAAATGGCATGGGATCTATCTAAATCTACAATAAAAAAGTTGCTTATAATAGCAACTTTTTTATATTAGAGTCCCCTTAGTTATATACTTCTTCACTCTCAGCAACTAAAACACTACTTCTAACAACCCTAGCTTCTTCCTTAGCCTTTTCATAACAGATATTCTCACTCATAAGCTTGGTCTGTCTCATAACTATCTCAAGTGCATGCTTAGCCTGTTTTGGTGGGTAGTCGTATTTTTTAAGAAGTCTTTTTATGGTATTTCTCATACCTGCTTGCAAGTTTGCTCTTACATTATAATCAACATTAACCTGTTTTCTTATGGTATCACTTAGCTCTTGTGCTATTTTTTTAAGAATTTCATCACTCATTACTTCTTTTACTATTTCATCATCTGTTAGAGCATCGTAAAATGCTATTTCATCTTCTGTAAGTCCTAGATCTTTTTCTAAATCACTTGCTTCTTTAAGTTCATTTGCCATTCTTATAAGTTCTTCTATAACTTCAGCATTTGTTATTGCTTGATTTCTATATTTGTTCAGTGATTTTTGTAGCTTTTGGGAGAACTTTTCAGATTTAACTATGTTTCTTTTTTCCATTAGTTTTATATTACCTTCTAGAAGTTTTTTAAGCATTTCCACTGCTAAGTTTTTATGCTTAATGTTTTTTACTTCTTCTAAAAATTCTTCTGATAATATTGAAACATCTGGTTGTTTTAAGTTTAATGTATCAAATACATCTATAACATCTTCTGATATTATTGATTTTTCTAGTAATTGATTTACTCTTTTTTCTATTTGATTGACCGAAAGCTTAGTTCTATCCCCTTGTGTTAGTTTTAATAAACTAGCTTTAACTGCTTTGAAATAACTGACTTCAAGAGCTACTTCCCTTCCTAAGTCAGTAGCAGCACATAAGCTATGTGCTTTTGCAAGTTCTATACATAATAATTTAAATTCCTTTTGCTCTTGCTCACTAAGTCCTAGTATAAAGTTCATACCTCCAACTATGGCATTCATTCTTCCTCTTGGAGAGCCAGTCATATACTCTGTGTAATCATATTCATGCATTACTTGGCGAAGTAGTTCTAGTTTTTCAATCATGACAGCTATGGCTTGTGATGAATCTATGCCTGTATTTCCTCTATCACTATCTGTATATTGTTTTAGCGCAGTTTTTAAACTTTCCAGTATTCCTATATAATCAACTACTACTCCACCACTTTTGTTTTTGAAAACTCTATTAACACGAGCTATTGCCTGCATTAAGTTGTGACCTTTCATTGGCTTGTCTACATACATAGTGTGCATAGATGGAACGTCAAATCCAGTAAGCCACATATCACGAACTATAACTATTTCTAGCTCATCTTTATTATCTTTCATACGTTTAGCAAGTAGATCTCTCCTAGATTTGCCGCCTACATGCTTTTGTATATATTCATCATCACTGGCACTTCCTGTAATAACTACTTTTATTTTTCCTTTGTTTTCATCATCACTACACCATGATGGTCTTAATTTTTCTATTTCATTGTATAAATCTACACATATTTTTCTACTCATACATACAATCATAGCCTTACCTGTAATAGACTTTGATTTTTCTTCGTAGTGACTTACTATATCTTTTGCAAGTTCCTTTACTCTATTAGGAGAGCCTACTATTGCCTCCATCTTAGAGAACTTACCTTTCATCTTTTCTTTTTGATGTTCTTCATAACCTTCTGATAATTCTTCAAACTCTTCATCTATTTTTTCAAGTTCTTCATTATCTGTATCAAGTTTTATAATTCTATTTTCATAATAAATCTTAACCGTAGCGCCATCATCTACTGCTCGAGTCATATCATATATATCAATATAATCACCAAATACCATCGGTGTAGATTTATCTTCAAACTCTATAGGTGTACCTGTAAATCCTATATATGATGCATTAGGTAGGGCATCTCTTAAATACTTAGCATATCCGTACTTAACATCTGCTTCTTCATCATTAGAAGTAGTCTTAGCATCAAGTCCATACTGACTTCTATGAGCCTCATCTGCCATTACTATTACATTTTTTCTATCTGTTAAAACAGGCATTTCACCATCTTCTGGTTTGAACTTTTGGATAGTAGTAAATATAATACCACCAGACTCCCTACCATTTAATAAATCAAATAGTCCATATTTCATCTTGGAATTATCCCTACAACCTGCATTAGCTAACTTATCCTCAACAGATAATTTTCTCTTATCTGCTCTTTTTGGTTCTTCACCAAGTAAATCAGCACTCTTTGCAAAAGTGCCATATAGTTGCTCATCTAAATCGTTTCTATCTGTTAAAACTACGATAGTTGGATTATTAAACTCTCTAATTAAATTACCTGTGTAAAACACCATGGAAAAACTCTTCCCAGATCCTTGAGTATGCCATACAACACCTATTTTTCTATCTCCATTATTAGCTGTAGCTACTCTTGTTTTTTCTATAGCTTTTTTTACTGCAAAATACTGATGATATCCTGCTAATATTTTTATTGTAACTTGTGTCTCTCCTATTTTATTCCCATCATCATCTAATAGGTTTTTAGAGTCATTTTGGAATAAAATAAAATTCTTTATAATATCTAAGATTCTCGCTCTTGGAAACATTCCACTAAATAATACATCATACTGTGGCATCCCTAGTGGTGCTATATTTTCTCCATCTACAGTTCTCCAGTTCATATATCTCTCAATATTTGAAGTAATAGTTCCAACCTTTGCATGTAGTCCATCACTCAGCACACAAAAGGCATTGTAGTTAAATAATGCAGGAATGTCTTTTTTATATGTTTGTATTTGGTTATAAGCTTCTTCTATACTTACATTCTCATCTGTGGCACTTTTTAACTCTACCACAACTATAGGAAGACCATTTATGAAAATCACTATATCAGGTCTTCTACTTTCTTTTCCTACTACTACAAACTGATTAACTGCTAAATATTCGTTGTTGTTTATATTTTCAAAATCTATAATATAAGCTTTTTTCGTTCTTATATTCCCATCTTCTTTGAAAGAAACATCAATCCCATTTACCATTAGGTTGTGAAAGTACTTGTTGTTTTCTTCTAAGGAAGGTGAGTTGAAAGATATTATTTGTCTATATGCATTTTCTATTGCTTCATTTGGAAGATCTCTATTTATTCTAAACAAAGCTTCTTTAACCTTCTCACTAAGTATTACTTCTCTATAGCTCTCACGCTGTGGAAACTCAGCACTTGGTGATAATTCTTTTCCGTGGATGTATTCATATCCTAAGCTTTGCAGTATTTCCAGTGAGGCTTGCTCTAATTCATCTTCTCTGAAATCATATTCACTCATAAATTTCCCCTTAATTTTAATAATAATTTTTTTAAGTTTATATATTTCAAGCTAAGTATTATTATTTAATAATTTCATTATAAGTCTTATAATCATATCCACTAAAATAAGTAATACATTTTTCAACTAAAAATTTAATAATATTATCTGCATTAAGAGTTTCGTAGAACTCTAGCATTAATGTATTGTATTCCTGCTTATCTCTAGCCGAAATAGATAACACTCCTATGTTGTTGCCTAAAAGTATTAAATTACTACTTAATCTTGAAGTTCTTTTATTCCCATCATAGAAAAATTGGCAATATGATAACCATAAGTTCAATATTATTGCTTTTTCTAAAGGGTTATTTATACTATTTATTATTTTTATATCATTTTCAAATATATCATTAAGCTTTGATGATTCGATACATTTATACTCAGTAGTCCCTGCGATTCCAATATTTCCATTTCTAAAATCACCTACTATTAATGCTTCATCTTTTGCGACTATATTGTGAATTGAACATATGATATCTTTGTTTATGTTAATTTTATCTTTGGTTCTTAAATTAATTATGTAATCCCATGATGCTTTGATATTTAATATCTGGTTTTGATCGCTTAACTTATGTCCACCTACTGTTATTCCATCTAGTAGTGTCTGTACTTCTGGAAAAGTAAATGGATTATTTTCTAGGTTTCCCATATCATATACAAACTCACTTATCATCTGTCTTACATAAGTTAATATGTATTTTTTATCTCCTCGTGGGATTTCTATAGGAAATTTATATTTATAACTTGGTATATATGATTTCATTTTTTCACTTCCTTTAATTTGATTTAGTTTTTATATATTTTAGTCATTATATCTTGATATCTGTTTATATTATTTGAGCACTCTTAAGATTTGGAGTGCTTAATTGGGCTCATGCTATATTTATTACTCTTTTATTTTTTAATATATATATATTCATATTTGCCTGTATTTTTAATTATTATGCTTTTGTCATTATTTTCTGCACCTCTGTGGGTTATAGGCAAGTCATTTCAATGATTTAACTTGCTATTCGACATAATTAGCGTACCCCCGGACATGTTTGAGGGAAACTCTGTTTCCCTCTTCCTATTTGTCTTACTATTTGTTTAGTGGTACCCTTATTTCTCCACTTATAAGTTTTGGTAATATAGTGTTTCTTAAACTCTCTAACTTTTCAATTTCTAAATTATTTTTATAAATTTTTTTAAAAATGTTTACTGAGACATTATTAAATTCTTTCAGTACTTTAGTATAAGGAATGAGAATCTTTATTTTATTAATATTTTCATTATTTATAGCTTGCATTGTAGTTCCATTACATAAACTATTTTTTATATCATCAAATTCATCACTCATAACAAAACACCAAATATAATATAGGCTTTCACATTTACAATTTAAACCTGTAAATCCAGTAGATATTATATAGTTCTCTATTATTTCTGTTGAAAAATCATCAATAACAATCAATTTTCTACTATTTTTCATTTTTGCAAACCAAATAGTTTTTTCTGATGGCTGTATGTTAGCTCTACTTGGCCTATTATCATATGTAATCATAGTTTTATTATTAGTAATTTTTGTATTTTCCACATCTGCTGTGGCAATGTATATTTTCTCTCCACAAAATTCTCTAATACCAGTTTTTACAAATGTTGTAATTTTACTCTTACCTAGATTTCCAACTTCCCAGCCCTTAGGAATCATACCAAGTTCACTTTCAACCATTTCTCCACCACTACTCTTATACGGTTTGCCTTCTTCATTAGGAAACTCAAAATCAACAAACCAATGCTTAAAAATACTTTGTGCAATGTCTTCTAATCTTTGATTTATTTTAGTGTTAACCTCTATCTTGTTCTCAATATTAAATAATATATTGTTAATTACTGCAATCTCATCATAAGTTGGTATATCTATAACCATATCAGTCAGCATTCCTCTTGAAACATTCGGGAATGTTGAGCCAGTAGCACTTTGTAATAATTCTGGAAGTTTTATCTCCATAATTGCTTTAATGAATTGAGCACTCTCACTATTTTTAGGTGAAATAGAAGCTATTCCTCTACCAATTGCATACTCTCTATCTGCCCAATTCATTCTACCTGTTGTAGAACCACGTACACAGAATAGCAAATCTCCTTTTCTAGCAGATTTTTTTATATCAGTAGTAAATTGCGTTGGATATGGATGATGTGTCCCAAATTCAGTTGGACCATTTAATAATGGAGTTCCATTTCCTTCGTTGTTGCAAAATTCACCTTTTGGAGATTGCCCCATTATAATCTCAGCAATATCACTTAGCTTTCCTTTTTTCCATTCCTTAAAACTCATAGCCAATGCCCCCTAAATTCCTTCTTATCTCATCCTCAAGGTTTCTTGACTCCCTAAACAACTCATCAAGCTCACTAGTTATCATCTTCATCTTCTCATCAAAAGGAACTCCATCATCTTCCACATCTTCAATCCCAACATATCTACCAGGAGTTAAGATATAATCATTATCTTTTACCTCATCAAGTGTAGCAACTTTACAGAATCCTTTTACATCTTCATAATTTCCATCCGTATTTCTATAATTATGATAAGTATCAGCTATCTTCTTAATTTCCTCATCACTAAGCTCTCTATGCTTTCTATCAACCATTTCCCCTAGATTTCTAGCATCTATAAACAGCACTTCATTTTCTCTACTTCTAAACTTAGGATTTGTACCTTTGTTTCTATTTAATATCCATAAACAAACTGGAATACCTGTTGAGTAGAATAACTTATCAGGAAGTGCAACTATTGCATCTACCATATCATTTATTAATAAGTTCTTTCTAATCTCGCCTTCATTAGAAGTATTAGAACTTAAAGAACCATTAGCAAGTACAACTCCACCTACTCCATTTGGTGCTAAGTGATGTACTATATGTTGTAACCATGCGTAGTTGGCATTTCCTTCTGGTGGAACTCCAAATTTCCATCTTATATCATCTACTAAAGCACTACCTCCCCAGTCTTTTATATTAAAAGGAGGATTTGCTAGTACGTAATCAGCTTTTAACATTTTGTGCATGTCATTGTGGAAAGTGTCTCCTTGGTAAGGTCCTATATTTCCATCTAATCCTCTTATAACTAAGTTCATTCTACATAATTTCCAAGTTGTAGAGTTTAGTTCTTGTCCGTATATAGATAAATCGTTTAAACTTCCTTGGTGTTCTTCTACGAATTTTTCACTTTGTATAAACATACCACCACTACCACATGCAGGGTCATATATTCTTCCTCTGTATGGCTCTATCATTTCTACTAATGTTTTAACTATACTTGTTGGTGTGTAGAATTCTCCACCGTTTTTTCCTTCTGCAGAGGCAAATTGTCCCAGGAAGTATTCGTAAATTCTACCTAATAAATCTTTTTCTTCTTTGCTATGAAGTTTTATTGTAGATACTAAGTCTACTAATTCTCCCAGTCTTCTTTTGTCCAGCTCTGGTCTTGCGTATCTTTTGTCTAGAACTCCCACTAAGGTAGGGTTTTCTTTTTCTATTTCTATCATGGCATCGTCTATTATTTGTCCTATTTCGTTAGACTTTGCATTGTTTCTTATGTATTCCCATCTAGATTTTTGAGGTACCCAGAATATATTTTGTTCTGTGTATTCGTCTATATGTTCTTCGTATCCGTATCCCTCTTCTACTAACTCATTGTATCTAGTTTCAAATTTATCTGAAATGTATTTTAAGAACATTAGTCCTAAAACTACATCTTTGTAATCATAGCTTGACATACTTCCTCTTAGTTTGTCTGCTGCTTTCCATAGTGTTTCTTCAAATCCAATATTTGCACTACTTTTATTAATAGCCATAATTATTTCTCCATTCTTATTGTTTAATATTCATTGTTAGAAAATACTTCAAATAGTTCTTCTTCAAAATCTTCTTGGTCAAATCCTTTGTTTATTTCTTTTGGAATTATGTTGTAATAGTGTGCCAAAGCCTCTATTGTTTTATTAAATATTGTTTCGTGAGGTACTTTTTCTGCTAGCTCTACTATTATGTTGTAAGTATCCATAAAAGGATTTTCATCAGTTATTTCTAGAGCGTTTTTAAATCTTTCTACTAACTTTGCTTTTTCAATGGACCTTTCTATTGAGTTCATTTCCTCTTTGTCATAAACTGGTTTTTTCACCATGTCATTTGCTTCACTTATTGAGTATTCAATTTCGTATTTGTTTACAATTGGTTTTAAATCTTTTTTTAGTTTTTCTTTTTGTATTTCCAGTTTATCTATTTCGCTTAGCTCTTTAGTAAAGTAGTTTCTATCTAATTGAAATAGTTCTTCTAGTACTGGCAAATATTTTTTAGGTATATTTTGTTTTCCTTTTACCCACATATTTATGTTTTGTTTCTTTATTCCTAAAATCTCTGCCAACTCTATGTGTTGCATGTTGTATAAGTTTAGTATATATTCCAAACCCAATAGCATCACCTCGTAGTTTATCATATTTTAGCTTTATTTATATTTTATAGTATGAAATTGTCTTAGTCAATAAACCTACTATTTACCTATAGATTTCCACATTTACTTATATATCATAAAAACACTTACGAACTGTAAGTGTTTTTATTCTTATTATTTATTTTCTATCTTTTCAACTACCATTGATGGAATTGTTATTTCTCCACCCATTGTAGACTCATATGTTAAAAGGTCTGAGCTTAATCCCATTACTGTTATATAATCATCTTCTAGTACTCTTGATGATACTATAGAACTATCGTATACTCCATATAATATATTGTCATAATCCCCATTTACGGCTAATCTTATTTGAACTTCCCCATCACCTTCCATTACTTGAATTACTTTACCTTTGAATTTTATTTTCTTTCCTACATAGTCTTTAGGATTTCTTGCTAAGTCTTTGTACCCTATTCCTGTATCGTATCCCTTTTTCTCTTTTTCCTCTGCAAGTTTTTTTGCTTTTTCCTCTTCTTGTTTCTTTTTAGCCTCTTCTTCAGCTTTTAATTTTTCGTTTTTTTCTTCTATTGCTTTTTGTTCTTCTTCTTTCATTTCAAACCATGGCGCAGCAGAATCTACTTTAACATTTAATGTTTCTATTTCTGTGTCTTTTTCTTTTATTGAAGTTTCTAGTTTTGATATTTTTTCTTCAACTCCATCGTGGTTGCTATCTGAGCATGTGGGAGAAAACACCCCTCCTACAAATATGCCTATTGCTACTGCAATAATTATTTTTATGTTTTTCTTTTCTTTTAATTTTTCTAATAATTTCATAATTCCTCCTATATTTTAATTCCCTCAAATTATATTTATTGTCTTAGACAATATTTATAATTATATAGTAGTAGATTTTATTGTCTTAGTCAATATATTTTTCAATTTTTACCATTTATTTTTTTTAATTTAATAAATTGGAACAAAACAAAAAGGATAGCCTACAGACTATCCTCTACATCCCTATTATCTATTTTATTTTCTTCTATCCCTCCACCACAGTCATCTGCCATGAACTATATCCAAGGCCTGTTAATGCATTGAATTTGCTATTTTTGCTTTTCTAGTATAATCTTTGTAGTTGTGCCCATAGCTGAAGCTTCATAGCTTAATTGGCCATTTTCGTATGTGATCGTTTTAGTATCATCATTTGATGCTAGCATAGCAGTTTCAGTTTTACTATGGTCATTTTTAGAATTCCATGAATAAGGTTCATCAGCAGTTTTTGGAGCTACAAAAGAACCAGCCCAATAAAGTGATTTTGTATCACCGTTATCACTTATCCAATAGATTGTAATAGTCTCATCACTTATTGTTGCCGCTTGATAAGAATCATTAGATTTGCTATTTTTTTGTTTCCATTCACCCTTCAAGTCAGGTATTTTCTTTTGCTGTGTTTTACTTGTGTTGCCAGAGCTTGTGGAAGTAGAGCTACACCCAGTACATATTGTTGTGAGCATGACCATGCAAAGGCCAATCATTACTAGTTTTTTCATTTTCATTAACCTCCTATATTTTTTATTAGTTTAAATTTTTATTTGTTTGTAATTAATTGTTTACTTCTACTTATATATTCATAAATTCATAATTAAGATGATTATAAAAAACAAAGATTTATTCTTTCCTCATTTCATAATCATCTTCCACCCTGCTCTTCCAACTTCCATCCACAACCCCCCTTGCCCTACAAGTGGAAATTACAGAGTTCATAACTTCATACGTAATCTGTGTGCCAACTTCATCACTCACATAATTAGAGGCAAATTCTTCTGATATGCCAAATTTTCTAGCTGTTGAAATTGCATCTATATTTGCTCCCAAAAATAAGAATTGCCAATTATATTTTTCTTTTTCATAAGTAATCATCTTTTTAATCTTTTTATAGGAATACTCTTTGCTGGCATTTTCGTATCCATCAGTAGTTATAATAAACAAAACATTTTTAGCTCTTTCTTTTTTTTTATTTTTCTGCACATTTATCATAAAATTAATGGAATAACCTAGGGCATCTAAAAGAGCCGTACATCCTCTTACATAATAATCCTTACTTGTAATGTTTTTAATCTCTTTAATATTAACTCTTTTGTGTAACATTTCTATTTCGTCATCAAACAAAACTGTGGTAACATTGGCGTCTCCATCTTCTGATCTTTGTTTTTTTAACATAGAGTTAAATCCACCTATTGTGTCATCTTCCAAGCCCGACATTGACCCACTTCTATCTAATATGAACACAACCTCTGTTAAATTATTTTTCATAAAAAATACCTCCCTAAAATTTATAACTAAGTTTTATCTTTAAATAAAGAATAGTTTTTTTAAGGAGATACTTGGTCGCATTAAAAGCGACATATATTTTTAAGTTGCCAATAAAGGCTGTTCAAAGGAGAACAGTGCTTCATTTATTATGAATATGTCGTAGTTTTTGTTTTTTATAAAATACTCTACTATTAAATCAAACTTGTGACTTGGAGATAGTGTATATCCAGCTTTTGCTAACAAATCCTTAGTTTCATCTAAAGATAGTTCTAAACCTATGGCCAAGGATAGGGCTGTGGATTTTTTAGGATTATAATTTTTATTACTTCTTATTTTAGAAAATAATTTTCTATCCATATTAGCTTTTTTATAAACTTCTACATCAGTTTTTCCTTTTTCATCAATAAGTCTTAATAACATTTGTGAAAAACTTTCATCAATATTATCTAAGATGCTTTCCAATGATGTCTTGTTAAAGTCTTTTGTTTCATATATTGGTTCCTGAAAATCACAATCATCCTGATAAATTTCTTCTATTTTTAATAAATCTGTATCTCTTAATCTATAATCTTCATCTTCATCTACATAAAAATCATCAATATAATGCTGAATTCCCTCATACAATTCTTCACTTAAATGTACAGCTTTTCTATCAAATACAACAAGATAAATATCCATTTCATTTTCAGCCAAAAACTCTTTAGTAGTTGAAACTGCTATATTTAGTGCTTCTTTTTTGGGATATCCATAAATACCAGAAGATATTAAAGGAAATGCTATGGATTTTAAATTATAATCCTTTGCAAGCTTTAGTGATGTTTCATAGGCACTTTTAAGAAACTTGGCTTCATCTGAGTTTCCATCTTTATATATAGGTCCTACAGTATGAATAATATATTTGGATTTAAGATTATATGCCTTTGTAATAACAGCCTGACCTACTGGACAGTGCTTTATTTTTTCACACTCTTTTTGTAACTCTTTCTCACCTGCTGCTCTAAAAATCGCTCCACAAACTCCTCCACCCATTAGGAGTTTAGAATTGGCAGCATTTACAATAACATCTGTGTTCATGTTTGTAATGTCATTATGTAGAATTTGAAATGGCATGGTACTACCTCCATATAAAGTTTTAGAATTAACCTACGGGAAAGTTAACAACTATAACATCTTTTTTAGGTATTTCCATACCTATCATATTTACAAATACTTCTTTGTAATGGGTATTCCATTTTTCTTCGCTTGTAGGTCTATATGTATAGTCTCCTACAAAATTTAGCAATACTAGTTTTACTTTTATATTTTTAATTTTTAATTTATCATTAAGCTTATGTAAAAATGTTAGACGATTGGCAAGTTGATAATATTCATCTGTCCACATTTTAAATGAGCCTTTTGGATAGTTACTTTCAAATACTTCTTTCATAGTTTTTAAAATTAAGTCCTTACTATTTGGATTTTTTGCACCGATTTTACTTTTTAACTCCGACAGATGGGCTTTTGCTTCTACCAAGTATAATGTATTATTATCTTTTGTTAGTGCTATGCCATCCCACTGTGGTTGCCTATTTGGCCAAAAAGAAAATATTTCTTTCTTTTCTTCAGCAGATATATTCAGTATTTTACACATGTAGTCTTGCTTTAGTTCATACTCTAGGTATTCTTTGTTATTACCCTCAAGTGGGGAAATCCATTTTAGGTCACAACCAATCTTAGAGTTCAATTGACTTTGCAAATTCTTAACAACATATTGCATCCAAAACTTACTTCCTTTAGTAGCTGGACCTTTGGATGTATTACTCATATTGCTACCCCCTTATTTAAGGAGCCATCTAAGACTCCATTAAAAATTATTCGCTAAATTAATACATTACTTCTCTTTTACAAATTTCTAATTTGAATATATTGTGTGTATTTCTTTATCTCCACCATAAACATGACTTTTGCGTAAACAGCATAGATGACCCAACTTTAACATATCCATATTTACCAGAACTATTTTTTACTTTTATATACTTGCTACTTCCCTTTTGATACAACTCATAAATATAAGCCTTACTACCCTTATTTATAGTAAATGCTTTCTTCTTACCACTTGTACTTGTATATGCAGTTAATTTTTTAGCCGCTACATATTTATTTTTTCTAGTACTACTGTCTGTATTAGCACTATATTGATTATACACATTGTATCCTTTTATTTGCACTTTATCATAAATATAAAAACATCCCATTGCCTTTATAAAACTGCTATATCTTCCTTGTTCATATTCTTCAAAAGTTACCATTCCATTGTTAGGATCATAACTTTTTAACATTGTATCTTTATAGTGCTTATTTACCATACATTTATTGTTTTTGAATTTAAGTATTTTTGTTCCACACTCACTATTTCCTGACCAATAAAAAACAATCTCTGAACTTTTGTCCTTTTTATTAAAATCGTAAATCTTCACATCATAATTACCATAATCAGTGTAATAATATGAGTCCAATGTTTTAGTTGTGTTATTTACTTTTAATAATAATTTATGACCTTTGCTATAAACTTTTATACTGTCCTTATCTCTATCTCCGTCCAAATCATATTTATAAGTCTTTCCAATTTTCAACTGTTTCTTATATGCTGTAGCAGCATAGGAACTGTTAATATCCCTTACAAAAACACTTCCAACTATCATACTTATTGATAGGAATAAAACACATACTTTTTTTATTATTTTCATTTCAAACACCCCCTACAGTAATATTAGCATATTATTTATTGGTAATATAAGTAAAATAAAAAGCTAATAATTTCAATAACTGAAATTATTAGCTCAACTTCCTATCAATACTACATGACTTTCCACACTTATCCTCTATGAAAGTAACAAACGCTTTACCTTATCTAATATATTTCTTAACAACCTTCGCCACAGGAACACCTATAATTAGCCCTACAACTATCTGAGTAACATTTCCTGGCACAGACGCCAAAGGTTGCACATAGTTTCCATATAATATTATCTCCGTTACATAATAACCAAATATCATCCAAATACCTGACACTACTATGGCAAAAACATTAGTTAAAACACTGTTTCCTTTTTTGTTGTTAGACCAAGCAATTCTTCCTATAATATATCCCATTACCCCTCTAACTATAAATGTAAAGGGTGCCCACATTGCCCATTCTGATAGTAAATCAAACAAGCCCATACCAAAAGCACCAGCTAAAGCACCCTTTTTCTTACCAAATACAATTGCTGAAATAAATAACATGGTATTTCCTAAGTGTACTAATCCTCCACTTGATGCTATGGGCAGTCTTATGTTAATAAACCTTGTTGCTATAAATACCAATGCTATAAGTAAAGCCGTTTCTACTAAATCCCCAGTTTCTATAGTTTTTCTACCTTCATTTGATATTTGCATTTTATATCCCCCACCCACATATTTATTTGTAGTATTTATTAAACAAACTTACTAAAGAGCCATTTCCTTTAAAACTTAAATCTTTCAAGCTATTATCTAAAATATCTAATATATATATTATTTTATCTAATTTTGCATTTTCTCCCATGTGGCCAATTCTAAGTAATTTGTCCACATATTCTCCCAGTGATGTTCCAATTATTGTGTTGTATTTTTCACCTATATACTTAGTTAAATTTAGAGCTCCTATATTTTCAGGTATAACTAGTGCAGTTACAGTATTAGAGTATCCACTGTTTAAAAACAACTCTCCACCATATTCTTTAAGTGCTTCTCTTGTAGCTGTTGCAATTCTTTCATGTCTTTTTATTGTATTTTCTATTCCTTCTTCTAATATATTTTCCAAAGCTCTATCCAAACTTATAATGTCACTTATAGGCATTGTATATGGAAAATATTTTTGTTCATAGTAATCTTCCCATATTGTTAAGTTGCAGTAGAAACCTATTATTTTACTTTTTCTATTTTTCATAGTATTTTTAGCATCTTCACTTACACTTACTATACTAAGGCCTGGTTGAGCTGATATGGCTTTTTGAGATCCACCAAGTACCATATCTATTTGCCAATCATCTACCAAAAGTTTTTCTCCAACCATGGCTGCCACTGAATCTACAACAGTAAGTATGTTGTACTTTTTAAGTAATGGACATATTTTGCTTAAATCATTTAAAACTCCTGTTGGTGTATCACAGTGGACTATAGTTGCATATTTAAAATCATGGTCTTTTTCTAAAAATCTTTCTAATTCATCTACATCTATAGCTTTTTTATAGCATTTACTAAAAAGTACAGCTTCCCCACCATACATAGTTACAAAATCCTCAAAACCTTTTCCAAATACACCATTATCTATAACTAAAACTCTATCGTTTTTCTCTGTCAATGATGCACAGGCTGCTTCTAAGCCCAATATACCTTCTCCACTTAATATGTATACGTCATTTTTAGTGTTTATTATTTTTGCCATTTTATCACAAGTGTTTTTATAAAACTCAACAAAATCAACATCCACATCTGGATTTGTAGTTTTTATACTTCTTGCTTGTCTTACATTTTCCCTAACATTACTTGGTCCTGGCATATATACATTTTTATTGTTCATAATTTCCTCCCCTTGTTAAAATACTTATGAAATAATTATATATGATTTTTTTATTTATATAATACAATTTCATCTTTTTCAAGAATTGTACCGATACACTTTATTGTGATAAAAGCATAAATAAGATCATAAAAATTCATTATAAACATAAAAAAAGCTGCTTATCTCAAATGATACGCAGCTTTTTATTTATTATTATTTGGCTATATTAAACTGTTCTTGTCAGTACTTCCCATTTTGTCAATTCATCAACGGGGTTCTATAATTGTTTTGGCACATCTATGGTTATCTTGTTGCATTCTTTGCAATAATAACCTTCTACTTTTGAATCCATCCAGTCTAAAATTTTAATTCCCTTTACAAAATTGGATAAAACCACACCTTTATCTTTTTCTTTTGGTATCCATTTAATAGAATCTCTTCCTCCACGTATAACCCCTAGTATCATATCATTATTACAATATGGACACTTCATAATTTACACCCCCACTTCATATATAAAAACTAAGTCCTACTTATTTTAATATTATATTATTTAATTCATTATAACAATTTACAATAATGTAAAAATTACTATCTTTAATAAGTAAACTACTTCATTATTCAAAACATTTATTAATTCCATCAGCTATAGCTTTAGCTATTTTAGGATGATTTTTTGTATTACTAACAAATGTATCATCTTCCTTATTAGACAAGAATCCCATCTCTATCAAAACAACAGGCACTTTTGACCAGTTAAACCCTGTCAAATCATCTCTTTCTATAACTCCTCTATCCTTTATACCTACTTCCTTCACATATGTATTAAGTATTTTTGTTCCATAAGATTTACTAACTTTATAAAAACTTGATGTGTATTCATTATTAGCGGGAACATGCATAGATGCACCTTTCACACTACTATCTTCACAAGAATCTCCATGAATTCTCACTACCAAATCCGCATTATTTTTGTTACCAACTTCAGCTCTTTCTATATTACTTTTAGATTCTGCCATGTCTTTTTTAGTTAAAACCACATTATAGCCCTTTGACTCCAGTTCATTTTTTAGTAAGGATGCCACAGACATAGTAGTTTTGTGCTCTGGTATATTTGTGAATGATCCTGTTGCTCCTAAGCCATCTTTTAGTTTCGTTTTAGAAGAATTTGGTGACACTGGTTCATTTCCTGACGTCCCTGTTGATGAATGACCTGGATCTATAACTATAGTAATCTTTGAATTATCATCTTTCTCAGAGTCATTATTTTTATCATTTTGTCTATCTTCTACTTTATTTTTTTGTTCATCCTTATTTTCCTCAGAATTAGTTTTAGCGCAGCCAGTAATGAAAGCTAACATGCTTACTGCCACAAATAATAAAATAATTTTCTTTTTCATATTATATCCCCTTTTTTATTTACTCTTTATTTATATTCTAAATATAAAACTTTGTAACTTGTGTTTTTACATGACTGTAATTATAGCTTAGTGATACAGTCTCTTTTTCTATTGTACAATAAATGTAGTATTTATAATAGGAATAGAATAAATTAAACCTGGTACAAAACTAGATATCTAGTACAAAAAAGGTATACACATTTTTGTGTATACCTTGATTATGTAAATTTCTTAGAAGTGTTCTCCATTTTCATAATACTTCTCTTTTTCAAAAACTGTAAAAGCTAAATCCATACTTTCTATACTTAGATTTTCTCTTATATTATTAGTTATTATTTTAGCTACTGTATCTTGCACCTCTTGACCTCTATCAAACCAAGCTACTTCTACAAACGGATATACATCTGCTATCTTACCATTTCTTATAGCAACAGACTTTATACATTCTATTTCAAAATAATCTCTTGGGCATTTTACTGCTTCTACTAATTCATCAATCATCTTTTCACTTATCTTGCAGATGTGGTTTTCATTTATTCCTCTTACTTTTATTTGTGGCATAACGCTCCTCCTGTTGTTGAATTTATTACTTATATTTATTTTACTATTTAGAAGATATAGTTTTACTATTTAGAAGATATAGGACAATCTTGTAATAGATATATTATAACAAATTATTAAAAAATAACAAAAGGGCTAATAAATAGTTTTAATGCTAAGAAACGATATATGTCTTTAACTTATATTAGTTTAATATTTGTATAGATATATTTATAACTCCCCAGCTATTGTTCCTGTTGCAGTTATACCATCTTCACTATAAGCTGTAGCTGATAAAGATACATATATATAACTAAAACCACTATAGATATGTTTACATCTGCTTATTTTTTATATTTTGTATTATTAAATAATCATGAAATGAAAGATATCAACTTATGCTTAGGCAAAAATTCTAAGAATATTGTAAATGTTCTAATGTCTATGATTACTAATTTTCTATTAGGATTTAATTTCTTTTTTGGTGAAGAATTTGGTTGGATATACTTTTCACACCCTAGATTGCAAAAACTTTATGGGAAAAGATTTTGTGTAATACTTATCTACTTTTTTTGTTGTAAAAATAGTTTATCAAATCAACATCATATTAAAACATAGCCTCTTTTAAATATGTTATATATAACATTAAATTTTAATTATGTAATTCAGATTACAATTATATATTTTTATCAAAAATCTACATTTTAAGCACAATATATGACAATACTAGTTATAAATAATTATATATTAAGGAGCACATTAACAATGAAAAAAAAAATAATTTGTCTTTTTATAACGATTGTAATGGTACTTCCTACTTTTACTCAAGTATCATATTCTTTAAGTCCTTTTTATCAAAGTCCGAACTTATCTGATATAAAAGGTAAAGATAATATAGTAAAAAATTTAATAGAGATACAAAGGATACGAAGTAATATTAGTGCGATAAAGATTAATTCTAATTCTCCAAATGATAATTTAACTGAAAATTCTAAGTTCATCGATTTTTATATATCAGAATTAAATAGAGTTGAAGACAACTTTAAAATGCATATAAAGACATATAAAGATTCTGAGGCTGATACATTTCTTTCAGATACATCAATATATATTATCCAGTGCTATATTTTAGGATTAAGAGAAGCCAAATTTTTAATTAATAATTTAAAGGGTGATAAAACATCTGACATAAGTATCTTTTATTCTCAACAGAATTCAATAATGTATTATTATTTTATGGCAGGAGATCTTCAACTTACATGCCTTGAGTCTTTTTTAATAAATAAGTAGTTCTAAATTTACTTTTAATATTATTTTAATTAACAAAAACCCCGTAATAAGAAATTCGAAATTTTCATATTACAGGGTTTTACTATCTTAAATTCGTTTTTTGTAAGTATCCATAGTTTCACTTGTTCTTGCTGTGTTTTTTATGATTTTTGTGAATTCTCCTCAAGAGAGCTCTTGGTTTTTCCAAATTTTCTCCATTAGGCTGCTTCCTGTTACTATTCTCATTAAATTTCCTCCTTTGTCTTTTTAGATTTCCCTTATGTATAAGCGAAGAAATAAAGTATATCGAAAGTGGGGGTGGGGGATTTTTTGAGCAACGGATATATCTGTAGCGGATCAAAGATATATCGTTGGCGACATGACACGCAGTAGCTTAAGCGAAGGGAATTTTTATAAGTTTTTGAGATGTTTTAGAATAAATTAGGAATAGAAAAGGGGTGATGTAATATGGAATTAACTACTAGTACTACTAATGCATTTGGGATATCTAAGAGTCTTATTTATATAGCTGTTGGAGTTTATATATGTGATACTCCACAAAGAGAGCTAACATATCCTTTTATAATAAAAAAGAGCCAGATACATTTAGTACCTGGCTCCAGTAATTACATATCTACTTTATCTACATCAACACTCGGTATGCTAACACTAGCAACCATATATCCCTTTAACTTATACTAATCTAATATTTGTATAGATATGTTTCTAACTCCCCAGCTATTGCACTGTGAATCCGAATTCATAAATATATCTATTTTATTTCCTTTTATTCCTCCACCACAGTCTTCTGCAATGAATGTTTTCCCAAATCTAGGTATATAGACTCTTGTTCCATAAGGTATAACATCTGGATCTACAGCTATTGTTCCCCATTTTGGTTTTGTTCCTGTTGCAGTTACACCATCTCCACTATAAGCTGTAGCTGAAACTACTATATTTTTATTTGATGAAGATGAAACTTCAGAATCTGATAATTTAGCTTGTGATGATTCTTTTTTGCCTGATGATACTTTTGAACTTGATGATTCTTTTGCATCAGAACCCTTTGAAGTTTTATTACTTGTCATTAAAGCCACATCTGTATCTAAATGTGAGCTATGTACCCATCCAGTTTTTCCCTCTGAAGTTTGAAGTTTATACCATCCATCTAATGATGATATTACTTTTACCTTTTCTCCTTCACCTAGGACTTTTATAACTTCATAATTAGTTGATGCTCCTTTTCTCATGTTAGCAACGTCTTTTAAAGTTCCATTAGCATCACTGTCTGACCATGCAAATTTAGCATCTGATACTTTTATATATTTTCTATATGACCAGCCTACTTCACCATCTGAAGTTTTAACTTTGTACCAGTCACCTTTTTTTGATAAAACTTTTACACTATCTCCCTTTTCATGAACACTAATTATTTCATTTTCAATTGATGGACCTTTTCTGAAATTTAAATATTCTGTTACTGTTCCTGAAACAGCATTTGCTTCTTCTTTTTCTTGTTTTGAAGCATCTACATATTTACCATATGACCAACCTGTTTCATTATCTGAAGTTTTAACTTTGTACCAACCATTTGACTCTGATAATATTTTTATATTTTCCCCTTGATCAAGTACCTCTTTAACATTATGTTCAGTAGATGCACCTTTTCTTAGGTTTAGATCTTCCTTTACTGTTGCTGCTTGAGATTCAACAGAAGCACAAGCCCCTAGTGCCATTGCCATTGATACAAAAGCTGTTGTTTTTAAAGTATTTTTTAACATATATTTTCCTCCAATATCGTTTTATAGAATAATCTTTCTAAATAAAATATTGTGCCTTTAGTCACTTAATTTTCAAATCTATACTTATATGTTATTACAACTTTGTAACTTTTGGAAGTGTTTTTTGCAAAATATTTACAAATCGTTTACAAAATATATGTTTCATTTCTAATCTCCATTAGCTCAAACCCAGTATTTTCAACATCCAAGCCTTTTGTATATTTTTTTAATTTTTTTCATTTTTGTAACTTTTGTAACTTTTGTAAAATAACTCTTTTTAAAATATTGCTAACCATACTAATATATTCTATATAAAAAAAAATATGTTTCTTTTAACAATAAATTTTCATCTCTCATCATCAATTTTTACTCTTTCACTTCCATAAAAATTAGCACTACTATATTAGTTTTTTTCCCTACTTTTCTTTTGATAATATAGCCCTTATTTTTAATATTTGATTTTTACCATCCTATCTCCTTTAATTTTAAGTAAAAAAACACCCCTATCGTTAGAATTTTGATCCAACAATCGGGGCGCAGTACAAAAATATCCCTTTATTTTTTTATTTATATTAATCTACCAACAATAAATTCTATAATATAACATCCCTATTGCAGTCTTTTGAATATATGTATGATAAATTTTCTCTACCTACTCCATAACAGCATTGTGGTACATAAGGTCCAAACCAAATATAATCATTTTTCTTAACAGGTATCCATGTATTGTCTAAATTATAAAGACCTTCACCAGACAAAAAATACGCTCCATGCTCTTGTACATGGGTCTCAATAAATGGATGACAAGCTCCAGGATAAAAAGTTAATATGTGAAAGTTCATATCAAATGCTAAATCTTTTGGTAAAAAATCTATTATTTTAACATTAGCCATATTGTCATAATCTACTTCATCTTGTTCTTTTATGTTGGAAACTACAACCCAAGGTTTATAATCTTCCAATGGTTGATATTTTTGTTTATACAAAAATATTTTAGAGTCATTACCATATATATTTTCTAAATTCATGGTTTCCCAAGGAGTGCAATATACATATCCTCCAGATTCAATTATATATTCTTCATTTTTTATAGTTACTTTAATTTTACCTTCTATGCAATAAACAAAGGTTTCTATACCATTTCCGCCAAATCCTTTAGTTGTTCTTCCATCTTTATTCATTGTTATTATGTAATCTACAAAACTTGCACCTAGTTTTGGTGATGCTAGTATTGATATTCTACAATTTTCAAATCCTGGTACTACATTATTTACTAATCCTTCTGGTGGTATTAGTGCAAAACTTCCATGGTTGATTATTGATCTAGATGTTAACAAATCATTTGGATACCCCATTTAAATTCACCCCTAAAAATATATTTTATAATTTAATATTAATGCAGTGAACAGTGTATTGGCAACATTTGATAAGTTTCTAAAGTCTGATGTAGTTATAATAAATGGATATAGAACAGATTAGATTGTATAAAAAAAAGACCCAATGGGTCTTTTTTTATACAATCTATATATAAAAATTATAATATAGTTATATTTTCAGCTTGAGGTCCTCTAGCGCCTTGAACTATTTCAAAACTTACTTTTTGTCCTTCTTCTAATGTTTTGTATCCATCAGTTTGTATAGCTGAGAAATGTGCGAATACATCATCTCCACCTTCTACTGATATAAATCCAAATCCTTTGTCATTGTTAAACCATTTTACTGTTCCGTTAGTCATCTAATAATTCTCCTTAACCTTTTTACATGTTTATATTTTTTTTACTTCATATGTTATTATATACTATTTCAAGAAAATTTACACACTTTTTTGAAATATATTTTAATTATTTATTTTATTTAATATTTTTTAATCTTTATATTTTTTATATCGCTTTTTATATCATTACAGTTGCCATCCAACAGCTTCTTTTCTTACATCAATAAATTGTTTGTATATACCCTCTTCTTTAATCAAACTATGATGATCTCCTCGTTGTACAATTTTCCCATCATCTACAACTAAAATTTGATCTGCATTTCTAACAGTTTTCAATCTATGGGCAATCATAATTATAGTTTTATTTCTTGTTAATTCTTCAATAGCATCTTGAAGTTGTTTTTCATTTTCAGCATCTACATTTGCTGTAGCTTCATCTAAAATTATAATTGGTGCATCTTTAAGCATGGCTCTTGCTATAGATATTCTTTGTTTTTCCCCTCCAGAAAGTGATGCACCTCCCTCACCGATTATGGTATCATATCCATTTGGTAGATTTATAATAAAATCATGACAACTAGCTTTTTTAGCTGCTTTTATTACATCTTCTCTAGATGCATTATTACTACCAAATTTTATATTATTAGCCACTGTGTCTTGAAATAAATAAACATCTTGAAATACCATACTAATATTTTTTAGTAAACTATCTAATTTATATCTTCTTATGTCATTTCCCCCCAATGTTATTTTTCCCTTATCCACATCAAAAAATCTAGCTATTAAGTTGCATATAGTAGTTTTACCTCCTCCAGAAGGCCCTACAATTGCTGTAGTTGTATTTTGTGGAATATTAAACAACATATTATCAATTACTTTTCTATTTTCATAACTAAAACTTACATTGTCAAAATTAATATCATAGTTTTTAGGAATTATTTCACTACCCTCCACATCCATTACAGGAGTATCAAATACTGTATTGACTTTGTCTACACAATTATCCATTACTCTAAGAAGGGCAGAATAATTGCCTGCTGATTCCAACTGCCCATAGATTATAAATGAACAAATTATCATTAATATACAGTTTATAAGAGTCATTGAATTATTTAAATAAAAATAGATTGAAGTTAATATTACTAATATTCCCATAGATTTTAGTACAAAAGTTTGAAGTCCCATAATAGGTATAAATGTTTTTTCCATTTTATAATTTATATCATTATTATCCTCAATAGCTTTTATTACTTTTTGATTTGATTGATGTGATAAATTATAAGATTTCACTATGGAAATTCCTTGTATATATTCTAATATTTTCTCTACTAGTCTGCTGTCACTTTCAGTTTTAATAGGTGACAATTTATTGGATTTTTTTTGCATAATATTGTTTACACCAAGAAAAACTAATATTCCTAAAAATATAAGAATACCTATTCTATAGTCATAAATCAAAACACATATTCCTATAATACACGTATTTATAAACCCTTGAGTAGATAACATTATAACTCTTGTTGCCACATCTTGTAGCATTTCTAGTGTATTAGTAGTAATAGAGGTTATATATCCTAAACTATTATCATTTAAATAACCCATTGGCACATATTTCAAATGTTGTGCAATATCAATACGTTTATTTGCACATAATTCATATCCACCTATGGTTTGCTTCATTGTGATTTTGTTTTTTAGTATGGAACAACCTACTATACTTACAATCATAATACCTAAACTTAAAAACATGGTTTTCTCCGTCACATTATTTTCTAACATATCTTTAAGTACAATGGCTATGGCTGGGATTCTTATTGCTTCAAATATGGAATAAAAAACACTCATTACAATAGAATCATAAAAGTATTTTTTATATTTGCCAGAAAAATCAAAAAACTTATTAAATATTTTCAACATTATATAGCCACCTCTTTTCTATCTTTAACACTATTATGAGCTTTCCACATTTCTTTATATAATTTACACTTTTTAAGTAGGTCTTCATGTGTTCCTGTGCTTTCTATTTTCCCATTATTAACAACTATAATTTGACTAGTATCTACAATAGTAGAAAGTCTATGAGCTATAACTATCAATGTTTTTCCTTTTACAAGTTTTCCTACAGCCTTTTGCAAAATCACTTCATTTTCTGGGTCTGTATATGCAGTTGCTTCATCTAAAATTACAATATCCGCATCTTTTAACATGGCTCTTGCAATACTAATTCTTTGTCTTTCTCCTCCCGACAAATGACCTCCACTAGAACCAGCAACTGTGTTGTATCCATTTTCAAGTTTCAAAATAAATTCTTCGCATCCACTTTTTCTAGCTACTTTCTTTACATCCTCATCTGAGGCTTTTAGATTTCCCATACGAATATTGTTCATTATAGTATCATTAAATAAATAACTATCTTGAGATACATAAGCTATTTTTTCATTAAGTATTTCTAAAGGTATATCTTTAATGTTTATTCCTCCAATTTCTATAGCCCCTTTATTCACGTCCCAAAGTGAGGCTATTAATTTAGCTATTGTAGACTTTCCTCCTCCTGAGGGTCCAACTAGTGCATTTACTTGACCACCTTTTATATTTAAGTTCACATTATTTAATACTTGTTTTTTATCATAAGAAAAGCATACATTTTTTAGTTTTATATTATTAAAGGATAATTTTTCATTTAAAACATTTGGTCTCTTTAAATCATCTTTTTCTAATACACTATTAATATCACCTATTATTGTTTTTATTTTAGCTATATCGTCTGAATAAGACATAGCTGTTATAAGTGGTGTCATAACTCCTAGGGCTAAAATTATAATATTTATAAAATTTTCTGAAGTTAAGCTTCCATTTATATAAAACATGCACCCAATAGGTAGTACTCCTATTAATACTGCTGGAAATACTGCTATAGCAATAGAAAAATAAACATTGCATTTATCCATCCAATCTATAGCTGAATGAGCTGATTCGTATGCTGCTTTAGTGAATTTTTCATAAGATGATGCAGATTGATTAAAAGCCTTTATAACTTTTATTCCTGACACATACTCAACTGATGTGGCATTTAATATTTTGTTTTTGCTAATATAATTGCCATAATTTTTTTCATAATCTTTTGTCATCATCATATAGCATAATATTCCAAGGGGAACGGTTATTAAAGATGCAAGTGCCATTCTCCAATCTATGGTAAAGATGTAAATAACAATTGCAAAAGGAACGAGTAAATTAGATGTCATTTCTGGAACAACATGTGCTAGTGTTGTTTCTATACTATCTATCTTTTCTACTATTATGGATTTCATAGTGCCTGAAGGTATGTTCAAAACATCTCCAAGGGGCATATTAGCCAATTTTTCAATAGATCTTTTTCTCACATTAGCTATAACTGTAAAAGTAGCTTTATGAGATAAGGTAGTTGATATGCTGTGAAATAACACGCGCAAAAACCAAGACACTATACATATAACACAAAGATTAACATAATTATTAAAATCCTTAACTCCCTTGACTAAATCAACAACTATTCTCGCAACCAAATAGTAGGGTAATATACTACAAGCAACTCCAATTACTGCACATATAACTGAAATTATATAATACTTTTTGTGATCACTTACAAAATCAATAAGACTTTCAATAGTGCTTTTTTTATTCATTTATACCACTTCCTTATTAAAATTCATTATTTCTATATCTTAATGGTGTAAACCCAATAACAGACTTAAAAGCTGCTGCAAATTTACTAGGGTTGTCATATCCTAAATAATTAGCTATATTGCTAATATTGTCATTACTTTCCTTCAACAAAATACAAGCTTCATTCATTCTATAGGATTTCATATAGCTATATATGGGGTCTCCATATACTTCTTTGAAACATTTTTTCATTGTAGTTAGTGGATAATCAAATTTATTAGATAATTCTTCTAAAGTAATATGTTTATCCATATTTTTAATCATATATTTTTCAATTTCCTTTACTTTGTCCACTTGAGATTTTGTAAAATAATTTCTATCTTCTTTATCTTTATTTACATCTAAAGTTTTGAAAAAAAGTAGCAACTCTAATATTTTTATTTTTAAATAAGAATCTCTTATTTTGTCATCTACTTGGTACAATTCATTAAACACATGCTCTATTCCACTTTTTGTTCTCATTATAAATGGTTCATTGTTTTTGCATAACTTGTCTTTTAGGTCATATAAGTCCACATCAAAATTATCCAAAACTTTCTTTATGCTCTGATTAGCTTCGTCTAAATAAAAAACCACTGTTATACCAATATATTTTTTTAGAGGAAATCCAAATATTTTTCCATGATGCTCTCTTATACTTATTTGCATATCCCCTTGTTTCAAATACAAATAATCATTATTGTGACATATCCACTCCATTCTGCCTTCTTTGCAATAATCTATACAAAACATATTAATGTCGCTTTTAAAATTAGATGTACACTCCCTCATATTAAATTCATTGTAAGTAATATAAACTCCAGGAAATACTTTATATGATTTGAAGCCACCACTACCTGTATTATTTCTTATCTTGAATATTTCTGGATCATCACCTTTTATAATTTGGTCAAAACTTTCAAATACATCAAATGAATATCTTTGCGATAAAAACATCCCCACCCCTCCTATTATTTTAATCTCTCTCACGATACAGTTAGTTTCAACTAACTATATAGTAGCAAATATATTTGTCTTTCTTCAACTCCATATTGGTTTTTATAATCCATTTGGACATTAACTTTAGACTTATTGTTTTTAAATAAAATTTATGATAATGTAATATTAATAGAAATGGAGGTAACTTATGAAAAAACAAGAATCTATAGAAAATTATTTAGAAACTATTTTAATACTGTCTAATAGATTAAGTTCAGTTAGATCCATAGATATAGTAAAAGAACTAGGCTATAGTAAACCTAGCATTAGTGTTGCCATGAAAAACCTTCGTACAAAAGGATATATAAACATGGATGATGATGGTTATATTACTTTAACTACTAAAGGCAATAATTTAGCAAAATCCATTTATGAACGTCATATAGTTTTATCTAAAGCCTTAATGTCAATTGGTATAAGAGAAGAAACAGCAAAGGAAGATGCCTGTCTTATAGAACATATTATTAGTGAAGAATCTTTTGAAAAAATAAAATTATATCTAAATAGAAAAATAAAAGTATAAATAATTGTATTAAAAAAGTGACATAACCCATAAAATTTCATGAGATATATCACTTTTTATAAGAAATAATAAATAAAAGTAGTACATATTTTATTTATTTTATTACATAATTATAGTTTTCCAAAGCATTTTTCCAATTGATCAAATTAATCCAATTATCTATATAATACGCCCTGTTGTTTTTATACTGCAAATAGTAAGCATGTTCCCACAAATCTATACAAATAATTGGTGTTAAATTATCTGATATAGGTGAGTCTTGATTAGCTGTTGTAATTACAGATAATTTTCCATCACCATCAGAAACAAGCCATGCCCACCCTGAGCCAAATACACTTGATGCAGCTTTCTTAAATTCATCCATAAAGTTATTATAAGTGCCAAAATCTCTTTCAATTGCCTTTTTCAATTCACCAGAAGGAGCCGTTTTGCTAGGTGTCATAATAGAAAAGAAAAACTCATGATTATATACTCCACCAGCATTATTTTTTACAGATTTGTAGATTTCCTTTGGTAGATAATCTAGATTTCTCAATAGTTTCTCCAAAGAATAACTTTGGTATTTAGGATAATTCGCCAAAGCTTTGTTTAAATTAGCTACATAAGTTTGGTAATGTTTGTCATGATGATAAGTCATAATTTCATTGCTTATAAATGGTTCTAAAGCATTGTAGGAATATGGCAGTGGCACTGCTTTAAATTCTTGGATGTCCTTCAACCCCAATGAAAATATACTTATGTAAGTTGTAAAAAGAAGCAAAAATCCAAATCCTACTGCCAATAATTTTTTTCTCATATTTTATCACCTCAGCAATAGTATGTCTTAAATAGTGCAAAAATATTTTACATTATAAAAGGCCTATAAAATTCTCATAAGCCTTTATAATCATTACAATTACTTTCTCTATCTTCAGTTTTAAGATAATTTCACATCATAACGATCTGCATTCATAACTTTATTCCAAGCACATACAAAATCTTTCAAAAACTTAACCTGAGAGCCTTCACTTGCATAAACTTCTGCAATAGCACGAAGTTGAGCGTTAGAACCAAAAATAAGGTCAACTGGAGTTCCTTTCCACTTTAATTTTCCTGTTGTTCTGTCACGTCCCTCAAATATTTGTTCATCGGTAGAAGTAGGTTGCCAAACTGTGTCCATGTCTAAAAGATTTACAAAGAAATCATTTGTAAGAGTCTCTGGTCTCTTTGTAAAAATACCATATTGAGATTTTTTATAGTTAGTATCTAACACACGCATACCACCTAATAATACTGTCATTTCAGGAGCAGTCAAAGTTAAAAGCTGTGCACGATCAATTAATAATTTGTCTTGCATCATCGAATATTCTGGCTTTACATAGTTTCTAAATCCATCTGCTTTTGGTTCAAGTACATCAAATGATTGAATATCAGTTTCTTCCTGTAACGCATCTGTTCGTCCTGGAGTGAAAGGAACTCTGATTTTATATCCTGCTTTTCTTGCTGCTTTTTCAATTCCTACACATCCCCCTAGCACAATCAAGTCTGCTAAGGATACTTTCTTATTTACTTTATTTGATTTTAACTGTACATAATTAAAGTCTGATTGTATTTTTCCAAGAATTTGTAAAACCTTATTTAATTGATCTGGTTCATTAACTTCCCAAGATCTCTGTGGCTGCAGACGAATTCTTGCACCATTTGCACCACCACGTTTATCTGATCCTCTAAATGTGGACGCAGAAGACCAAGCTGTATAAACAAGCTGTGGCACAGATAAATTAGACTCTAAAATTTTATTTTTAAGATGTTTAATATCTTCTTTGTTAACTAGTTCATAATCAACTTTTGGCACAGGATCTTGCCATATTAGTTGTTCTTTTGGAACTTCCGGACCTAGATACCTTGAAATAGGTCCCATATCTCTATGGGTCAATTTAAACCAAGCGCGTGCAAAATCATCAGCAAATTTATCAGGATTATTCATATAATTTCTAGCAATTTTCTCATATATTGGATCAAAACGAAGACCTAAATCAGCCGTTGTCATCATAGGACGATGCTTTATAGATGGATCATGTGCATCTACTATCATATCTTCCCCAGCTACATCTTTAGCCAGCCACTGATAAGCTCCCGCAGGACTCTTAACTAATTCCCAGTCATACTTAAACAATGTATTAAAATAGCCCATATCCCATTTTGTTGGATTTGGCTTCCATGCACCTTCAAGTCCACTAGTAATCGTATCAATACCTTTACCTGTTTTATAATCATTCTTCCAACCAAGTCCCTGTTCTTCAATAGGAGCAGCATCTGGTGCAGGTCCAACATATGTGGCTGGAGCTGCTCCATGACATTTTCCAAATGTATGACCGCCTGCAATAAGTGCCACAGTTTCTTCATCATTCATAGCCATACGAGCAAATGTTTCTCTAATATCTTTTGCAGACCCAACTGGATCTGGTTTTCCATCAGGTCCTTCTGGATTTACATAAATAAGTCCCATCTGAACTGCGGCAAGGGGATTTTGAATTTCGTTTGTACCAGAGATTTTATTAGTTCCAAGCATCTCTTTAGTAAAGCCCCAATAAACCTCTTGTGGCTCCCAAACATCCTCACGACCACCACCAAATCCAAATGTCTTAAGTCCCATAACCTCAAAAGCACAATTACCTGTTAATATCATAAGATCTGCCCAGGAAATTTTATCTCCGTATTTTTGTTTAATTGGCCAAAGCAACCTACGAGCTTTATCCAAATTAGCATTATCAGGCCAACTATCTAATGGTGGAAACCTTTGAGTTCCATCACTTGCTCCACCTCTTCCGTCCCCTACTCTATAAGTTCCTGCACTATGCCATGCCATACGAATAAATAGAGGTCCATAATTACCAAAATCTGCTGGCCACCAATCCTTTGAATCTGTCATTAAATCATATAAATCTTTTTTTAATGCATAATAATCAAGTTTTTCAAATTCTTTAGCATAATTAAAATTACAGCCCATTGGATTACTTAAATTTGAGTTTAGGTGAAGAATGTTTAAATTTAAATTATTAGGCAACAAATCCATGTTGTTTGTTGTAGTATTTGACATTCTAGTTCTTCCAGTAAAGGGACATCTCATCTCTCCCATTTCATAATAACCCTCCTTTACTTTAATGTTTTAAATGTTTCATTACATAATATGTAAATAAATTTTTACTTATGCAAATTCACATTTGTGTTTCATATAGGAGCTGTAATTATTAATACTATTTATTTTTATCTATAAATTTATCAACTTCATTATTTATCTTATTCTCATTGCCTGTCATTAAGTGGCCACCACTTTCATATGAAATAAAAGTACAGTTTGGAAATCTTTCTACAGATGATTTGGTACGACTGTACACTGCCAGTTTATCATCTTTTGCATTAAAAACAATTGTAGGAACTTTTAAATTCTCCACATCATACTGGTTAAAGTTTTTATCCATATCTGTATTTACTACTTTGGAATCAAATACTATTCCATTACGTTTTTCATTTATTGGAAGAATCTCATTAATAGTACTGCTATCCATTCCCATTAGGGGTTCAAATAAAGGACTTATAAGCCACATTGTGAGATTATTACAAACTTGCTTAGGTGGGCCAACATATTCTTCATTTGTATCTGGTTTAACTGAATATAGCATAGATGAGCAATATAATATAAGTCCCTTTGTTCTCTCAGGATAATCTAGAGCAAATCTTATGGCAGGTGTTCCTCCTGCTGATGTTGCAAGTACATAGACCTTATCTATGTTTAACTTATCAAGAAGTTGTTTATATGCTTTTGCTTGATCCTTAACTGTTGCATTTTGTGGCATATCACTTCCTATATATCCAAATCTTGATGGAGCAATTATTCTATAATCATCCACCCTATTTTTTAAAGCATCATAAGCTTGATCATATCCACCACAAATTCCATGACAAATAAGGACAGGTTCTCCACTTCCCTTATCTATATAAGTCATCTTTCCAAAACTAGTATTTATACTTGAGGTCATTTCCTTATAATAATTAAGGCGTGTATTAGCCTTATTAATACATATAAAATATCTAACTACAATTAAGACTATAAGGAAAGCTAAAAGAATTATTTTTAAAAACATACTCATTTTCATTAATTATTCCTCCAATCGATAATTATCAGAAAAAACTCTTACATGCTCTTTTATCATAAGTTTTAGTTCATCTTCCCTGGAGTTATCTATATCGTACATTTGGAACATTAGAAAAATTGGTGCATAGAAGTGCATTGCAATTATTTGAGGATTTTCCTTTCTAAAAAATCCATCCTTTACAAATTTATCAAAGATGTGAGATTCATTTTCTATGGGACCACTGATAAAAGTTTTATCATACATTTCTTTGGCATAATCATTGTTGTATTGTTCTCGACATAGGAGTTTTCTATAACTTGAAACTACATTGTCTTTCACATAAAGTTGAAATATATTCCATGATATTTCACTTAGTTTCTTTACTGCTAATCTTTTGTAATCACCACTTAAGTCTTGGCTTTCTGTATTTGGTACTGCATTTTTTAGAAAGGTTTCTTCTAGACGTTTATCTACTTCTTCGATTATTTTGTTTAGTATATCTTCTTTGTTTTTGTAGTGTTTGTAAAGCGCACTTTAGCTTATACCAATTACTTTTGAGATATCTCTGACAGATACTCCGCTGTATACTTTTTGTGAGAATAATTCTAAGGCTACTAATAAAATTTTTTCTTCTGTTTTTAAGTTATCCATAAATTTTATCCCTTCTAATAAATATATATATTAAGCTTTATATTCGGTGAACGATTGTTAACTAAATTGCAGTTAACAATTGTTCACTTGTCAATTTATATTTTTGTATAATGATGATATGTAGATTTTTTCTTTTGATGTATTTAAATTATTAAATTTAGGCATAATTTAAGGGGTGTATCAAAAATGATACACCCCTTGAGATTTTTTATTAAAGTAACTTAATCAGCTCTTCTAAATCCTCTGATAAAGTTCTTGCACGTTCAAAATCAGTATCAGCTAAAGCTAATGCTACTTTTGTTTCAACTGATTTTTTCTTTTCTTCTATTGCTAAATAGTCTTTATCAAAATGATTCGCATAAATCATTCTTCTAAACTTTTTCATACTCATTTTTCTAACTGTCTTATCTTCAATAAATAAAACATAGTCTACACAATTAACTATAAAATGATAATCATGAGAAATCATTAAAATAGCGCCTTTATAATCTTCTATCGCTTTTTCTAAAGCCATTTGTGAATAAATATCTAAGTGACTTGTAGGCTCATCCATTAGTAACATATTTGCCCTACTTGCAGAAACCTTAGCCAGTTGAAGTATATTTTTTTCTCCACCAGACAAAGATTCTATCTTTTGTGTAAGTGTATCTGCATCAAAACCGTATTTTCCAACATATCTTCTAATCTCACCATAAGTTTCAAATCCTACATCGTAGAACTCTTGAAGGATTGTATTAGATTCATTTAATGCTTCACCTTGATTTTGTGATAAATAAGCTACTTCAATGTTTTCATTTATTTCAATAGCTTTGTTATTATTTTTAAATATTTCTTTTAATAAAGTAGTTTTTCCCACACCGTTTGTACCAATGATAGCCACTTTATCCGTAGATTTTATCTCAAAATTAACATTTTCTAAAAGTACATCATCAAAGGCAACACTGTAATCTTCAACTTTCAAAGCAATAGTTTCTTCTATTTCATTATTTGTAACTAAGTTTATATACGGTTGTTTTATATCTACAAATGGAGCTTTAATTCTACGCTCTTCTAATCTTTCTTGGATTTTTACCCTAGCTTTTAAGGCTCTTCCTCTAGAAGCATCAGCATTGTAAGTTGCTTTTTCTCTTAATATATCAATTAAAGCTTCATTTCTGGCAATTTCTTCTTCATCAGCAAGAGCCATTTCTTGTAACTCTATTTTAGTTTGAAGTAAAGATAAGTTATAATCAACATATCTTCCATCAAATTCTTGAATTTCCGTATTTTCAAGATGAACAATTTTATTAAAACAATGATTAAGCAGATATCTATTGTGTGTAATAACTAAAATTGTTTTTTTGTGAGAATTAATTAAATCTTTAAGAGAATTAAGATTTTCAAAATCTAAAAATACATCTGGCTCATCCATAATTATTAAATCTGGATTATTAAGCATTTCCTTAATTACTTGAATAAGTTTAAATTCCCCACCACTAAGTTCACATATCATTCTATCTTTATGCTTGCTTAAGTTTGCAAGATTTAGTTTCTTGTTTATGTTACTTTCAAAATCATCCCCATCAATTGCCTCAAATGCGTCTAATGCTTCTTGGTACTTTTCTAATAAAGTTTCAATATCATCAGAAGTTCCCATTTCAGCGCAAATAGATGATATTTCATCTTGTAGCTTAATAAAAGGTTCAGCTATATATTCAAAAACTGTAATTTCCTTTGTTTTGTCTACTTGTGAGAACTGGCTTACATACCCGATTCTACAGCTTGGATCCATTTCTAACTTACCATCAAACATATATCTTTCTGGGTCCATAATTATATCTATAAGTGTACTTTTTCCGCTACCACTTGCTCCTATAAAAGCGCAGTGTTGATTCTCTTCTAATGTAAATGAAACCTTATTGTATAGATCTTTTAGCGGAAATGAGTAAGACAAGTTGTCAATTTTTATCATATTATTACCTCTCTTTATGATTTAAAAAGAGCTTATAAAAATAAGCTCTTTAATATATATTATAACGACATTTTTTTAAATTTTCTTTTGATAGCATAACACTTTTTACAACTAATTTCAATGATTTTATATTTAATTAAATTACTCTTTTATAATCCTTTTTATTTCTTTTTTTAGTTTTGGATCAAGATTTTTATTTGAATATACCTTTTTCCATTCTTCATTCAATGACTTCTTTTGATCCTCTGAAAGAGTTTCTGAATTATAAGGATTAAACATGTCCACTATTTCATAACAATCAAAGTTAACATACTTGCATAAGTCATCTATATTTTGAATTGCAAATTTCATATTTTCATATGACATCAATTCACCATCTCTTCCATTTTTTAATAAATACTCACTTATTTGATATTCTTGATCTGTAACAAGAAAGTATTCTCCTTCAGCATCCATTATTTCATCTGTAGAATCAATATATCTAACAAGCTCAATTTCTCTTATCAACTTCTCTTTTTCAGTTAAATCTTTATAATTACCATTAACAAACCCAACTAAGCCAAAGTCACAATCAGGATCTAAAATACTCTCTTTACGTTGTTTAATTGTTTCATCTTTAACATCGAATTCCTTAAACCCTTCTAAATTTTTATCAATTTCTTTATCCCTAATTTCTGTTAATTGATTAATATTTAAATCTTCTAGTTTTTGTGACTTATTATCACTATTTCTAAATATAAATACCGCTGATAATATAGCGCATATTATTAAAATAAAAACAATTAAACTTACTTTTTTATTTTTTATCATTTGTTCACCCCTGTTTCCCCTGATTTTGCTGCATTACTTATTCCACTAAATTATAATTAAGTCCACATAATCAATTTAATTATATCAAACTAAAAGTTAATGTAAATAAATGGAAACAATTTTATACCCTTTCAATATCTTAGGTTTAATGTGAACTATAGTATTTTGAACATCTATACAGATACAAATCATACTAAAGTGCATTTTGGTGTAGCAAATTAATACATTATATGATATGACAGTGTGATTTCAAAGCTAATACATTAGCCTGTGGTTACTAATTTTTTTTATTGGTAACCACAAATATTAATTTCCACAATACTCTGTTCAAGTACTATCTTTTCTGTCAAATTGTCTTTATCCTTTTTAATTGGTTTAATTATATTATATTTTTATGAATTACATTCAAGCTCTCTTTATACAAAAATAACCTGGAGCATTTAACTCCAGGTTTTTATATTTATTACTTGATTCATATGTAAGTATATAATTTCCTTTTTACTAATCACATAACTATAAATTTTACATAATAAAATTGCTCAATATAAACTTATACGTTTCTCCACCAACTATACCTATAAATATACTTAGAAAAGTACCAACTATAAATTTAACAGCAAAATCTCTATCCTTAAAATCGCCCATCCTAGCCAAAGATTTTCCAGTCAAAAGTAATGCAATAGATGAGTAATTATTGCAAATAACTAATATTATAACAATACTACGTTCTAATATTCCTATGTATCTACTTATATTCTCATCATTCTTTTTTGATTCATCAGTCTCTTCTGTTATAGCAGGTTCATCAATTTGTTCATTAAACTCATCATATTCTTCTACTCTCCCGCCGCTATTTAAAGCAAAATAAGTAGCAACTCTATCAATGCTACATACCAATCTATTAATTGACTCTTCTTTAGAATTAGCTTTGATAGTTTGTTGTTTAATGTTCTTAAATGCCTTTTCAAAAAACAAATCAATAAATAACTCACCACATCTAACTGTATAAATAAACACTATGATAAATAATAGTATTTTATAAAATAAAGATTGATCTATATAAGTTATTACTCTTAAATTTATTAATTTTGAATTAGCAAATATTAGAATAGTAAATATTAAATGAAGTATTTGATCTACTAGAAAAAGAATATCTTCGCCAAATCCAATATTAAATATTTTTTTGTCAGAAACTAAATTATATGCTTTTAAAAATTTAAATTTATTTTCATCTGTAACCACTTTAAAAGTCCAACATTTTATTATATCAATTAAAATATGTATGATAGAAATCAAAGATGTGTATCTTATAACATTTATAAAACTTATATGTCTACTATATAAAACTCCTATAATTATAGTAAAAGGTATAAATATTTGTGCAAAATGAACTAAATTACCAATGCACCTATTTTTTGCAGAACTTCCATCTTTTCTAAGTTCTACTGTTACACTTCCTTGTAAATACACATCACACAAAAGTGTAACTAATATTGAAATTAATAATGCTTCCAAACCTTACTCCTTATTTTTAAAATATAAATCTATTACTCTTTTTAAGTCTTCTTCAGCTTGTTTTATTTTTTCAAAGTGAGCTGTTTTACAGTTATTCGATATTGATTGTCTACTTTTACCAATTGAATTACCGGCTTTTTCATAATTTTCATATACTTCATAAGCATTTACAGACTCCCATTTTGAATCTGACCATTCATTTATAATACTATCCATTAGCATATAAATACTGTTGCTTATAATGTCAAACTGTTCATTAGGTGAGCATATATATGTCATTCTTTTTTTATCTTGTATTTTAACTTTATCTAAAGCTTCTCTTGCTTTGAAAAAAGCTTCCCCATCCATATTCCACGAGTTATCACTTTTTTCTGTATTTATTCCTCCAATACCCACTCCAATTCGTATTTTCAATGGTCTAAAGTAATATCTTAGTTGTCTAATTACTTCTATTATATTAATGATATCAGAACAAAATACTTGGATTTCATCTCCTCTAGATATGGATACATCTGTAGAAATCAAATTTTCACTTTGCAAACTCATTGTTATTTTTTGTGCTTGTTCAGTCAAAAATATATTTAGTACTTTGTCTTCATTATAATAAATATTTTTTGATTCTAAAAACTTTAATATATCTTTGTTACTATTTTTAGAGTTTATAACATCTGCCGTAATTACTGCACATAAGTAGTCCATATTTATTTCCTCCTTTAATTATTAATTATAATCATTTACAATATACTTGTCCACATTTATGTCAATCAATACACTTAACATTTTAATAATGTTAAGCATATTAGTTGACAAATAATTATAATTATCAACAATTATGTCAATTAATATACCTAACATTAATTTTTTATACATTATCTTTATACCTCATCTTCCTAATAGACGAAAACACTTTATTATCAAACAACTCATTATCTTAAGCCAATATAGAAGTAGCAAGATATAAGAAACCATTAATATTATCACACTAGTAATCTTAATAAAAATAAAAAGCTAATAATTTCAATAACTGAAATTATTAGCTTAACAAACTATTTGATTAACTTTTTATATTATTTGAAATCATTTTCAAACTCATCTATAGCATCTTTTAATAAAGTTACACTATAAGCCATAGATGGTCCTCCACCAAATCCTACAGCAACCATAGCTGCCTCTATTATTTCTTCTCTTGTAGCTCCAAGCTCTAATGATTTATAAACATGATAAACTATGCAGTATTCGCAACGGTTGTACACTCCAATAGCCACACTCATAAGTTCTTTAGTTTTTGTGCTTAAAGCACCTTCTTTGTAACCAGTATTTAAAAGTCTCATAAATGCGTTAACATTTGACTTATTAGTTTCTGCAAGTTCACCTAACCCCTGTGTAAATGAATTTAATATCTCCCTAACATCTCTTTTCATAATACCCTCCTTAATTTAATGCCATAGCAATAATTGCTATGACAAGTATTTAAGAAAATTGTAGCACCTTGTGCTACTGTTGTAAAGTATTTACTGTGATTTATTTATATTTTTCACCATTTTATTTAGAACTTCTTTGAAAGTTTCCAAATCTTCTTCACTGATTCCTTTAATACAATCTTTTGAGAACTTATCTCCTATAGGTAGTATTTCTTCTCTTTTTTCCATTCCTTCTTCTGTAAGAAATAACTTTGTAACTCTTCTGTCTGCTGGATCTTTTTCTCTTCTTACTATGTTTTCTTTTTCCATACGATCTACTAACCTAACAATTGATGATTCGTTGGAATCTAGTTTTTTAGCTAAATCTCTTTGAGTTATTCCTTCATTTTTACCTATATAAAATAAAGCCGTCCATTGAACTCTTGTAATACTATGTTCTTGAAGTCTTTGGCTAAATAAATCAGTAATCTCTTCATTGTATTTGTTAGTCATAAAAGCTATACAATCTTCTAGATTAAACATATTTATCTCCTCTTTTATATTTGTTTTTCATATTAAATTTATTATAAGTTCAATTTTAGTGTATCACTAATAATATGATTTAGGCAAATAAATTAATAAATACAAAGGTTCCTTATTTTTCAATAAAATAATAAATTCAAACTCCAATATATGGTATTATATTTTATACGGAGGTGTTTTATGAAAGCTTTATCAATGGATGAATATTTACATAATTTACAGTTTTTAAATACAAAAAAAGAAGAAATACAGACTCTTAATGAGAATAACTTGTCTGTAATAAATGAATTGGCAAATTTTATTTCTTCAAATACACATTATGAAAAATTAAATACATTTATTTCTTTGGCTGATACTATTGTTGAATTTATTGAAAAATTTAACAATAATGAAATAAATTCAGATGAATTAAAAAAATACTCTTATAACTTAAAAATCATTTTAGAAAATCTTGAGTTAGAATTAAGAGAACAATTAATGATTAATTTTTATTTCTACGGTGAAGATAATTTAGGAATCATAGAGAACAATCTTATAAAGTACAATATTAAGAAAATATGTGATGAAAATGAACTTAAATTATTTCAATTGAAAGACAAGAATGAAAATGATTATAATATTTTAGTTTTTAATAAAGATATCACTCATATTGATAATAGATATTTTGACGAAACTATAGATTATTCTAAAGTAGGTAATTCTCTGAAAAACCTTACTAAAATTTTATATACAAATAATTATGACTATAGTTACTTGAGTAATTCATTAATAGAAAGTATACAAGGAGATGCAAAAGCTATTATTGTTGGTAATTCATACCCTTTAGTTGGTATAGAAGAACAATTATTAAGTAAAAACACAATTAATTTATCAATGCATTCTCAAGATTTATATTACTCTTATGAATTAGCAAAAAAATCTATATCACAAAATAAAAATATAAAACAATGTATATTAGGAATTAGTCACTATGTGCTAAATCATGATTTGTCTAAAGGAGAAAGTTCATACTCTAAGAATATGATAGAAAAAATTTATTATCCTTTATTAAATGATGTGCATAATTACCCTAAAACTAATCTACCAACTCAGCAAACATTAAATGATTTTGACGCAGATATATTAATAAAAAGCTTTTTTGATTTTGATAAAATAGATTATTATTTCAGAAAACAAATTTATATTAGTAATAAAACTTATTATAGCGATTTAAATCCAAGAAATGTAGATAATTCATTTATGGTTCATACCATAGCTGAAAAAGAAAATATAGGTTATTATAGAGCAAATCAACACAACAAATTGTTTAAATATGATAATACAAAATCAGAATATGCAAATATATTAAAAGAGTTTATCAATTTCTCTAAAAGGGAAAATGTAGAATTAATAATAGTTATTTTGCCTACAACAAAATATTATTTTAATAATATAAAAATAGAATACAAAAATGATTTAGATAACCTTATAAAACACTTAAAAGATGAAGATGGTGTTAAAGTAATTGATTTAAGAAATTTAGATTTTGATGATTCTGATTTTGCAGATTCTGATCACCTTAACCAAAAGGGCGCTATAAAATCCACAAAATACTTAAACCAAATATTATAAAATACTTTTACCAATCTGAAATATTTTTATATGCTGCCTCTCCCTAGATAAATATAGGTATAGGCAGCATCAAATTTTCTCTTATCACTGATTAAATCTCTATAATATATTCCTAGTAAAGAATACAAAGCATTTACATCTTATTTTCAAAAAATTTATGGTGCTCCTAGTCTAAAAGCTGCTATCTTTGAATTTGCCATTCCAACCAACTACATTACTTACTGTATTTAGGCAAGAATTATTTCACTATTTTTACTCTTTTTGAAATATCCTCTTTTTCCTTTTCCTCTGGATATGAGCTAATTCCTCCAAAAGGCATTTGTGCATTTAGAGAGTAGCTTTCTGGTAGATTAAACATTTCTTTAACCATTTCATCTATAACAGGGTTATAGTGTTGAAGTGAAGCACCTATTCCTAACTCTTTTAAACCACTCCATATGCTTATTTGAAGCATACCAGATGACTGAGAAGCCCAACCTGGAAATCTATCTGCATATGTTGAAAATTGACTTTGAAGATTTTTCACAATATCTTCATCATAAAAATAAAGAATTGTTCCATAACCGTTTTTAAAACTATCAATTTTCTCTCTTGAAACCTTACCTTCAAATACTTCATAAATATTATCCCATAATTGATCTTGCTTTTCTCCTGTTACAACAATAACTCTTGAACTTTTCATATTAAAAGCATCAGGAACTAGCTCTGTTGCTTTTTCTACTAAGTCAAATACTTCTACTTCATCTACTGGTAAGTCTCTATTAATATGGTAATATGATCTTCTTTCTTTTAATGATTCTAAAATTTTCATAATTATTTATCCTCCATTTTCATAAAATTACGAAATTCTTTATTGTTTTTATTAATAATCTACTTTTTCTTTTAAAAAACTTCCTTCACTTAATTCCCTAAATGCCAAATCTAGTTCCTCTCTAGTGTTCATTACTATTGGTCCACCCCAAGATACAGGTTCTTCTAATTTATCTGAACTTATAAATAAAATCTGAATATCTTCCTTAAGAGATTCTATATCTAATGAATCTCCATTGGTTAACTTAACTGCTGTCTTCTCACTTATAGTTTCTCCTGCTACCTTAGCATCTCCAGACAATAAAAATACCAATACTGATTTGTCATTCTCAGTTTCAATATTAAACTTATTATTTGCATTCAGTATTATATGATAATAATCCATTGGTAAATATTTCCCCATAAAGCCTTTATGCTCTTTATATTGTCCACTTATAAGTCTCAAAATTCCTCCATCTATAGGAATTTCTTTTATTTCTTCTTTCTTTATACTATGATATTCTGGTGGAGCCATTTTATATTTTCTTGGCATGTTTAACCAAAGTTGAACTCCAAGCATTCTATCTGAAGCAGGTAATTTTTCTTCATGTAATATTCCAGATCCTGCTGTCATCCATTGAACTTCTCCATCTGTAATTCCATCTTCATTTCCTAGGCTATCCTTATGAACCATATTTCCCTTAACTACAAGACTTATAGTTTCTATACCTCTATGAGGATGCATTGGAAAACCTGCTGTGTATTCTTCAGGATTTGTGCTATCAAAAGAGTCTAACATTAAAATAGGATCATAGGTCTCAGCTGTAGTATTTCCTAAAACCCTAACTAAATTTACTCCTGCTCCATCTGTAGTTCTAAAACCTCTAACTTTATTTTTTACCATTCTTTTCATCTTCTACACCTCCAAATTTTTTCATATATTTTAGTATCTCTTCCTGTTCTTCTTTGTTCCAAATATTCATCATAGAAGTGATAATTGCTTCGTTTTCTGGATATATAATGTCCATAAGTTCTCTACCTTTTTGCGTAATATGGAGTATAAATCTTCTCTTGTCTCTATCATCATTGCGCTTTTCTAAGAAACCTTCTTTTTCTAAATTCTTTACTATAACAGGAATAGTTCCACTAGTACTCAATATTTTAGCCTGAACCTCTCCAACAGATAAATCTCCTTTATGGTAAAGAGCTTCTAATACAGCAAATTGAGCACTTGTTAATCCATATTTTGTATAAATCTTGTTAGTAGCTCTATTTATTTTGTTTAACGCTCTACTCATTCCTATAAATATTTTAAGTTCTGTCATCTCTATAACCTCACCTTGTAATATAATTTAATCATATTTAATATCTCTAATTAGATATAATTTACTCTAGTTAGAGATATTTGTCAAGCCTTTTTTATTTATTGTCTATTTTATATTTAAAAATATTTATTCTATTAAATTAAAAAGGAGCCCTTTAGGCTCCAATAAATTTCTAGTACTAATTCTTCTTTTGAAATATAGCAAGCTCTTGACATAAACTGTCAAGAGCTTCACCCCAAGGGCATTTAGTTATATACTAATTATTTACATTTTCATCTTTTGAACGTAGTTTAAATCTAGATATTAACTCATTCATTGCATAAGATTGTCCTGTTAATTCCTCACTTGCTGCTGCACTTTCTTCTGAAGTAGCAGAGTTAGATTGTATAACTGCACTAACTTGTTCTACAGACTCTCTTATTTGATTTACAGATGTAGATTGATCTGATAAATGAGTAGATATATTATCAACTAATGTAGCTGCCAAGCTGGCATTTATTGCTACCTCATCTAATGATTTTGCTGTATCTTCAGCAATTCCACTTCCTACATCTATAGCATTTACAGTTTCTTCAATAAGTAAAGCAGTATTTTTTGCTGCTTCAGCACTTTTAGCTGATAAGTTTCTTACTTCATCTGCAACAACAGCAAATCCTTTCCCTGCATCTCCCGCTCTTGCTGCTTCTACTGCTGCATTTAATGCAAGTATATTTGTTTGGAAAGCTATATCATCGATTATTTTTATTATTTTACTTATCTCATTAGATTTTAAATTTATTAATTCTATAGCTGACATCATCTCTTTCATTTTGTAGTTACTATCTTGCATTTTTTGCCCAGCTTCTTTTACTACATCATTTGCTTTATTAGCATTTTCAGAACTACTATTAATCTTGTCTGAAACATCTTCTATTGCTGCTGATAGCTCTTCCACACTAGCTGCTTGCTCAGACGATCCTTGTGCTAATGACTGAGCACCCATAGAAACCTCATTTGCTCCAGACGCAACTTGGTTAGATGTAAGTGTTATATCTTCCATTACATCATTTAATGATTTGATTATATTGTCTGAAGAATTTTTTATACTAACAAATTCACCTATGTAATTTGCATTTGTTTCAACAGTTAAATCTCCATTTGATATAGATGTTAATACCTGGTCTATATCGTATATTATCTCTGACATATTATGTACAAGGTCCGATGTTGCCCCAGCTAAAATTTCGATTTCATCCTTAGTAGTTGCAGATGGTACTGGTGATGACAAATCCCCCTGTGATAGAAGTTTTATTCTATCCACACAAGCTATAATAGGATTTACTATACTATTTGCTGATCTTAGAGTTATATATATTCCTAAAGCTAGAGCTATTATTATAAATAATACTACTATTTTTACTCCATCTAAAATAGCTTGCATAAATTCAGCTTTTTGCGCTGTTATTGCAATATTCCATCCATTTGTATTTTCAATTGGAGCATATCCTATAAATTCTTTACCTTTTGCTCCTTTAAATTCTGTAACGGCTGTATTTCCTTTAATCCTGTCTTTATATATTTCTGCTAAAGGCTGTAATGATTGATCTTTATTTGCTGCCTCTATTACATTGTATTCTTCCTTTACCAATTCTTTATTACTGTTTCCTATATCAGTTCCTTTAGAGTTTACAATAGATACTTTTCCTGTGTCTCCAATTTCTACAGCTGAAGCAACTTCAGATAACATCATTGCATCAGTAATAATACCTACAACGCCTTGAACTTCACCATTTACTACTATAGGTGCTGTTGTAGTCAAAATAGCTTTACCATCCTCTTTATTTATTACAATGTCATTTGTTAAGGCTTCTTTCTTTTCCATTGTTTGTGTAAAATACTGTCTATCAGAAAGATCCAAACCACTTATTAAATCCACGCCATCTTTTCCAATTACAACCATATCATAAATATATGGGTGCATTTCATAAATTCTATTTACCTTATCAAGCATCTTTTGTTTATTTTTCTTTGACTTATCTTTTGTAACATTTATAAATGCATCATTAGCAGAAACTTCATTTGCCAATTCTCTATATACTTCTAACTGATTGTCAATTCTTTTTGATGTTGTTGCTACTGTTTCTTTGAGTATTTTTTCTACAGTTAATTCCGTACTTTTATATGAAGTTAATAAAGATACTAAACCAATTACAACAGCCATTAACATAAGTGTAATTATCGATGAAAATAATAGTTTTTGCTTTATGCCAAGCTTAATATCCTTTTCAACCTTATTTTTTTTGAAAAATCCTCTTATATTTTCTAATTTAAATTTTTTATTTATCATGCTTTTTCTCCCTTAGTTGATTTTTTATTTTATAGTATGATAAATTCAACCCACCCCTTTCTTTAGATAATATCTGGAAACTATAAAGACCCTTTATTCATTATCGGAATGAATAAAACTTACTTTATAGTTAAGTCTAAATTTTAATAATTAAATTTCTAAATTTTATTTGAGTAGAGCCATACTAAAATAAGGTATACACAATTTTGTGTATACCTATAAAGTAAAAAAGGAGCCCTTGGGCTCCTATTAATCTACTAGTACTAATTCTTCTTTTTCTTTTGTTGTAGCATTTAATACATGATAAATTATATTCATAACTATATTAGAAATTAATATAACTATGATCCCATACATAAAATGATTAAGTTTATTTCCAACTTGTATAGGTGATGAGTTCATAAATCCATAATTTGAATTTGCCATATAGTTAAATATATATATAACTACACAGTATGTATTAGTAAATGCTAATATTTTTTTTAAGTCTGTTTTTGTTATTCCAATCTTCTTTGCATATAAAACATATATACTTCCCCATAACAGGAACATATGACCTATAAAAAAAGATACAATGGTTATATGTGGAAACATAAAAGGATCCATGTCTGCTGGAATTACTAAAGCAATTATAGCACCTACTATACCCCAATAAGCTCCAAATTTCATTAATGATACTTTGTTAAAAAGTAATCCTATACTTAGGAATAATATGGCTATTCTACAATGATATAATGGTAGTCCTTGTGTTAAAACATAGTAATTATTAGCTGTATACCACATATATAAAGCCCCTTGCTGAATAATTAAAACTATTCCTATAAAAATTTCAAGTCTACGATTTTCTTCTTTATGTTTAATAATAATATAGCTTACTAAAGTTGAAACTATTAATATCCATAAATGAGATAATCCAAATTGAACAAACTTTGTATTATCAGGAACTCCTCTAAAAAAGTATTTCATATTTTGCATCATATTTGCCCCCCTTTCTAAATTTTTTCTAGCTTATTTATATTTAGATCTCTACTAATTAATTTCATTACAATACATATTCCATTATAGAAATACTTTGAGAAATTTAAAATTTAAGTTAAATGCATTGAATATTATATCATAAATTTAAACAAATTTGATAAAGTTATACTTTTATGTTATTTAAATTATTCCAAATATTGACAATGTAAAAAGTTCTTGATAAAATATCAAGAACTCTTTGGTATAATATAAATTAAATTATTTATAAATATTAATGACTTACTCCTAATTACATCTTATTTAAACTATCATCAATGTATAACTCCACATCATCTTTTTCTATACCTAATACAATTGAAAACTCATTTTCAATTAAATTTTGGGCAGTTCTCATAAACTTATCATCCATTTGACTAAGTTTTTTACCATTATTACTTGCAACTTTTTTCTTGTCTCTAAGCGTTATCATTATAGTCAATAAATCCATACAATCATGATTTTTTATTAATTTCTTATAATACTCTTGTAATTCTCTTACACTTTTGTCATCATGGTCAATTTCTTTTATTGATGGAATCTGTTCAATTAATTTATGAACTTCTTCATATGATACAATTGGTCTCATAAATACAGTCGTATCAATAGGTGCAAACACTGTTCCATTATCATGCATTGGTTTTAGGGTATAGTAAGTTTTTCCTTTACTACTACCTCCAATGCTTAATTCACTTATGTCATCTACCCTACAAACACCTTCATTTCCATAAACAATAAATTCTCCAATTTTATACATATTAATTCTCTCCCATCTTATTTTTTATTTTATAGAAGCTGTACTTCTAGAAATAATTACTTTTCTAACTAACCTACAAAGTGTTTAAAAAAAAAGACCCTATATAAGGATCTTTTTTCCCGAAACAATGTATATTATTATAATATAGTTATGTTTTCTGCTTGAGGACCTCTAGCACCTTTAACTATATTAAAGCTTACTTTTTGACCTTCTTCTAAAGTTTTGTATCCATCAGTTTGTATAGCTGAGAAATGAGCGAATACATCTTCTCCACCTTCAACTGTTATAAATCCAAAACCTTTTTCACTATTAAACCATTTTACTATTCCGTTAGTCATATTAATTCTCCTATCAAAATCTCTTCAAAGACTTTTTTACCATTTTGTATTACTACAATAAGTATATTATAGCACAGTTTGAAATAAATAGATACAATAATTATAAAATACTTAATTTTCTATTTTTTCATTAAATTATCAGATGTTATTTTAAGCTATTCATCAAATCCTCAAATTCATTAAAATGAAGTGATTGCATTCCATCTGACAATGCTTCACTTGGATTTGGATGAACTTCTATCATTAAACCATCAGCTCCACATGCCATTGCCGCAAGGGACATTGGTTTAACTAGTTCTCTAACTCCCGTTCCATGGCTTGGGTCTACTATTACAGGTAAACCCGTTTCCCTTTGTATAATTGGAACTGCAGCTAGATCAAGTGTGTTTCTAGTATAGTCGTTGTAAGTTCTTATACCTCTTTCACACATTATGATTTTTTTATTGCCCTCGTAAGCAATATACTCAGCCGCTCCAATCCATTCACTTATAGTTGCTGAGATTCCTCTTTTTAGCATAACAGGCTTGTCTTGTTTTCCTACTTCCGTAAGTAAACTAAAGTTTTGCATATTTCTTGAACCTATTTGAATTATGTCACTTACTGCATAAAGTTTTTCCAAGTCTCTAACGTCCATAAGTTCTGTAATTACAGCTAATTTGGTTTCTTCTTTTACTGCTTTTAAAATTTCTAAACCTTCTTCTTTTAGTCCTTTAAATGAGGATGGTGATGTTCTTGGCTTAAAAGCCCCACCTCTAAGTATATTTGCTCCTTGTGATTTAACAAATTTAGCAGTCTTTAAAAGTTGTTCATAACTTTCTATTGCACAAGGTCCTGCCATTATTACTTTATCTTTTTTGAATACTATTGTTTTATCACATGAGACGACTTCTAAATTTACATCCTCATGGAAAAGTGTTTTTTTCATGAATATTAAGCTCCTTAATCTTTCTTTAGTAAATATATTTATATATAAGATATTATCTGGTTAAATACTTCATTATTTGAAGGGTAAGCTATTTTATCAATTTGTGATATTTTCATAGCTTTCATTAAACTGTTTGATATAAATGCAAAGTCAAAATTCTTAATGTCTTCCAGTTTTATTTCTCCTTCTATAACTTCAATATTTAAGTTTTTACAAATATCTAAGATTTTTCTTTTCATTATACCATTTAAAATGGGTAACTCGCCATGTGGAGTATAAATTTTATCATCTTTTATAAAAAATATATTACTCATAGAACATTCTAATATAATATTTTCATAATTTACAAATAATCCATCGTCAAAATTATTTTCAGTAGCATATTTTTTAGTATAAATATTTTCATAGTAATTTGTAGTTTTATGCTTATATATTATACTATCTCCTCTTTTTATAGGAGATATTGTTAGCTTAAATCCTTTTTTGTAAATTTCTTCATTATAAGTTATAGGTCTAGTAGAAATATTATAACCTTCATCAAATACAGTTATTCTTAATCCTTTGTTTTTTATTTTATTATCATCTATATAATTTAAAATAGACTGTGTTAAAAACTCCTTATGATATTTAATATTCATATTTAGTGACTCAATAGATTTAAACATTCTATTCATATGTAAATGTAAATCAATAGGACCATCTTCTATCTTTATTGTTTCAAATAAGCCAATACCAAATTTACTTAGCTCACTATTAAAACTTACACTATTCTTCATAGTAACCTCTTAAGGCCCTCATTATAGACTGAGCTTTATCAAGAGTTTCTTGATATTCTTCTCTTGGGTCGGAACCCCATGTCATCCCACCACCTACTTGAAAATACACATCATCTTCTTTTTTTATAACAGTTCTTATGGCTATATTTAAATCCATATCTCCATTAAAACCAATATAACCAATAGAACCTGTGTATGCATTTCTTTGAGTTGGCTCTAGTTCATCTATAATTTCCATCGCTCTAATTTTTGGTGCTCCAGTTATTGATCCTCCTGGGAAAGTGGCTTTTATTGCATCTACTGCATCTTTGTCCTCATCTAACTCTCCTACTACTGTTGCAACTAAATGATTTACATTTGCATAGGGCTCTATAACAAATAGCTCTGGTACTTTAACACTTCCTATTTTTGATATTCTTCCTATGTCGTTTCTCTCTAAATCTACTATCATAAGTAGCTCGGCCTTGTCTTTTTCGCTATTTCTCAATTCTTCTTGAAGTTTCAAATCTTCTTCTTTGTTTTTACCTCTAGGTCTAGTTCCTTTTATTGGTCTTGTTTCTAATTTTTTGTCCATACATTTTATGAATCTCTCTGGAGAATTTGATAAAATATTAAAATCATCAAAATTTAAGTATGCTCCAAAAGGTGCAGGACTTACTTTTCTCAAGTCTCTATATAATTCATAGCTGGATAAAGTAGTTTTCCCACTAAATCTTTGTGTTAAATTAGCTTGATAAATATCTCCATTTTTTATATATTGTCTAACTTTTTCAACTGAATTTTCAAATTCTTTTTTTGTAAAATTAGATTTAAGCTTTGTTGGAGACACTTCTTTTTCTTCATAGCAAATTGGGTTTACTCCATTTATTTCAGCTTCATCAATTTTATTTTCAATATTTAAAACTAAATTTTCTTCTTTTTTCACATCTAAATCTGGTGTAGCTATATATGTTTTTTCTTTTAAGTGATCCACTACTATTACACTATCATATAAACCAAAGTACAAATCATAACCATTTAAATCGTCTTTTGCACTTCTTGGTAGTTTTTCTATGTAATTTCCCAAATCATAAGACAAATAACCTACAGCTCCTCCTATAAAAGGAAGCTGCGTCTTATTTTCTACTTTATATTTATTTAACTCCTCTTGTAAAAAATCAAGTGGGTTTTCATTGCTGTTTTTATATTTTAAAGTTTTAAATGGATTACTACTAATAAAAGAATATCTGCCTAATTTATTTTTATCCATAGCACTATCTAAAATAAAACTATCTTTTTCATCTTTAAATATGGTAAATATCTCAAAAGCACTTAGTTTTGTATTAATTTCTTTTATCATTTTACGCTCATATCCTTTCTCTAGCTTCTTTTATAAAGTTTCTAAGTATTTCATGACCTTGCTGTGATAAAATAGCTTCTGGATGAAATTGTACCCCTTCTATAAGATAGTTTTTGTGTCTCAGACCCATTATCTCACCTTCTTTTGTCAAAGCAGTTATTTCCAAATCATGCGGCAAATTTTCTTTGTCTACTACTAAAGAATGATATCTTGTTACATTTAGTGGGTTGTTTAAATCTTTAAATACACCTTTATTGTTATGTTTTATAGCATGAACTTTTCCATGTACAGGCTCCAATGCTTTTACTACCTTTGCTCCAAAAACATGTCCTATAGTTTGATGACCTAAGCATATACCAAGGATTGGCTTTCTTCCTTTAAAATGATTTACAACATCTATACATATTCCGGCCTCCACAGGCGAACATGGCCCTGGAGATAAAACTATTATTTCTGGATTTAAAGTTTCAATTTCTTCTAACGTTATTTCTTTGTTTCTTTTTACTACGATTTCTTCTCCTAATTCTCCTATATATTGAACTAGGTTATATACGAATGAATCGTAGTTATCAATCATAAGAATCATGTAAATACCTCCCCCTAATGAAATGTGCATTTTTTAACAATCATCAATATAATTATAGTATAGTTTTGCCTTTAATGTGTTTATATGTTTAAATTTGTTACAAATGATTTTTTTATCTTATTTTCTTTGCAAACATTTCACATAAACAATTTTCTATATACATATAATTTTCAACTTAAAAAGGAGCCCTTTAGGCTCCTTTTAATCTAAATAAATACATAATTTTAACTACTAAATCTTTTTTGTTTCATAATCACAAGAGCAACTGCCAGTATGGCTATTGCAAATCCAAGTACAATAAGCATGCTGTAAATTATAGGAGTTACATTTGTGTCAGTAAAATTCACCAATACTGAAATTTCTTCATTTGCTTTTACATACCAGTAAGTAGGGTTAAATTTTGCTATAGAAATTACTGTTTTTCCCAGGAATTCCTGTGGTACAAATACTCCACTTATAAAACAACATCCTAAAGATACCACATTGGCTGCTGCCGACATTGCACTTCTAGTTTTAATCAAGGTAGAAATAAATAGACCTACACTTAGGGCTGCTAAAGTAAATATAAATGAGTTTACTAAAAATAAAACTCCATTCATACTAAACATGTAACCTTTGTACATTATGAAACTTGCTAATATCATAATTAACCATGCCACAACTGCATAACTAATATTACCTAAGACTAGCTGAAAATTCAAACTTCTCATTGTTAATGCAGAAGATAAATTTCTCATTTTTAAATCTTTGTTTTCAAATGTTAACATAACTGCTGTTACTCCAAGTATTAATATTGCAAATATGGAATAAGCCAAATAGTTATAATAATTTTTGCATCCTGAGTTGCTTACATATCCATTTTCATAAGTACTTACATTTACTTTTGTGCTATAGTCCAAATCCTCACTTATATACTTTACAAGTTCTGACTGAGATATATTATCTATAGCTAAAGTATATGTTTTTGCAGTATTTAAATATCTATTTACTAAATTGTCTATATAAACTTCACTAACTGAATTTGGCCTTGTATTTTTTTCAATAGTTACTTTTTCACTATTATTTAATATCTTTTGTGTAAATCCTTTTGGTATAGTTACTATATACTCTGCTTCTCTAAAATAAAGCGCATCTTGTAAATCTTCTTTTGTCTTTCCTATATCCACAATATTTGTATTCGTCTTAAGGTATTCTTTTAAGCCATTTACAACTTTTGAATCTTCATCTTTATTTATAAATGCTATATTTACTTTTGTATCTTCAAAATTTATATCATTTGGATTTTGCTTTGAATTTCCAAGTGCTATGGCAAATACTACAAACACTACCATGTATATTGAAAGTTGACCTAAGTTTTTACGAATAACTTTGAAAAAAGCTTTATAAACTTGCATATTTTTGCCCCCTTAAAACTAAGTATGTGATTCCACCACATATTATAGATAAAACACAAAGTAATCCTATATTTATAAAATACTTAGTTGCACTATCGTAATAGTATAGTGAATAAAATGAGTCTGCTATTAGATTTACAGGATTTATATAACTTAGTATAGGCATTTTTGAGTTTACAATATATTTCATTTTGTCGTACATCATGCCTGATAAAAATGACATAGTCATAGTTGCCCCTACTAATATACCTACCTTCACTCCCTCTGATTTTTTTAGCGCTACTCCTAAACATGTTCCAAAGGATACTCCTGTAATAGTTCCTATAACACATGCTAGTAATATATATCCTATCTGATTTGAAAAACTTACTTTTAGTACAAAAGAAAGATAGGCCATAAGAACTCCAATATCAAATAATTGAACTGTTGTCGCAGCTGCCATAGATGACATAAATACTTTTAGTTTATGGGTTGGAGCTACACTAACTCTAGCTCCCTGTGGAGATTGATTAGCTTGAATTTGAGATATTTCTTTAAGCCCTAAAAATCCTCCATATAAACAAGCCATTGCAATAAGTGTGTAAAAATAATTTATACTTTCGTTCATGGAAGTTTTGTTTATTGCCACTTCTTTAATATAATCCGTTTTTTTGAATAAGTTATCTGCACCAATACTTTCTATTGCCATTGGATTTTCTTTTAAAATTCTTTTTATTGTAGATTCTGTTTGTTTGTATTCATCTACAAAACTCTTTATTATAGTTTGGTTTATTCCACTATCTTTTACTACTATTTCTATATTTTTATCTAAATATAAATATCCATCTATTTTATTATTATCTAATAAGTCCTTTGCATTAGCTTCTGATGTGTATTTTGTATTAAATAAAGGATCATCACTTTCTCCCACGGAAACTGAGTTTACAACATCTATAAACTCTTTATTATCACCTTCTTTATCCTTTACAATAGCTATGTTAACTGCTGAAAAATCTTCAGCACTTGAAAGATTAGAAAGAGATAGATTAAATAGTGTTGCTAATAATATGGGAAATAATAATGTCCAAAACATCATATTCTTATCTCTTATAATACATTTAAGCCTATATTTATAATTATGAATAAACAATTTTTCTCCCCCCTTAATCCCTTAGTGCTTTTCCTGTAATTTCTAAGAAAACATCATTTAATGTGGGTGGTTCTGAATAAATTTTACCTATTTGCACATTATTTTTTCTTAGATAATCTATTACAATGGATAAGTTATTTTTTCCTTTACTTGATTTAACTACTAGATAATTATCCTTGTATTTTACATAGGTTACATTTGGTAATTCCTTTAGGCCTTTTATAACTTCTTCTTCTATTTTGAAAGTTTCAACTGTAATTGTTTCTCCGCAATTTATCATTTTTTTTAATTCTTCACTAGTTCCTGTTGCTATTACTTTTCCCTTATCCATAATTGAAATATTTGTACAGATTTGTTCTACTTCTTCCATATAATGAGATGTGTATACAATAGTAGCTCCTTCTTTATTTAACTTTTGTATTCCTTCCAAAATATTGTTTCTGCTTTGAGGATCTACTGCTACTGTTGGCTCATCTAAAATTATTAGCTTTGGTCTATGGGCTACTCCACAAGCTATATTTAACCTTCTTAGTAGTCCTCCACTTAATTTTTTAGGATAAAATTTTTTATATTCATCAAGTCCAACAAATTCTATTGCATCATTAACATATTTTTTTCTAAGATTCTTATCTGAAATGTATAAACCACAGAAGTAATCTATATTTTCATATACTGTTAGCTCTTCAAATACAGCCACATTTTGCATTATTACTCCTATGTTTCTTTTTATATCATAAGCTTCTGGACTCATTGTTTTTCCATAAATCTCTATATCACCTTTGTCGTATTCTAATAAAGATAATATACAATTTATTGTTGTACTTTTTCCTGAACCATTTGGTCCTAAAAGTCCAAAGACTTCTCCTTCTTTCACTTCTAAATTTAAATGATCTAGCGCCAATAAATCATCATATCTTTTAACAAGGTCTTTAACTTTTATAATCATATTTATTCCTCCATAAACCTTTTATTTAAGCAACAGATTTGCCTTATTTAAATTTTCATTTTAACTTTTCATACTATTATTGTATTAAATTTTCATGTAATGAATAAGTGACTAGGCTCCAAAACACATATGACAAATGTAATAATTTTATTGTTGCAATATGAATCTAATGATAAAATCATTTTAAGAGATTGTGAATTGAGGTGATTATACTGAGTAATAAATTAATTGATAAGGTTATAATCTTATTTATTTGTTTATCAATTTATTTACATAATGTGGCTAATACTTATTTAGTTGTACCCATACTTATATGTGTATTTTTAAGTTCAATCATTAGTTATAGAGAAAGTGACAAAGTCTTAATTACACTGTCTATTTTTTTCTTAATTTTATGTTTTTTTAATTTAGACTATTTATTTTTTATTCCACTTATGTGCTATGACTTATTTTCATATAAGATAAAGTGGTTATGGCTAGTCCTAATTTTTCCTATTATAATATATAGTTTTGAAATAAGTCCTTCATCCATATTTTTAATACTTGCTTATACTTTTATTAGCTATACCCTAAATTACCGTACTAAATCTTATGAAAATATTAAGAAAAATTATTATTATATAAGTGATAGTGCCAATGAGCTTTCTATGAAATTCGAAAACAAAAACAGAGAGCTTTTAGAAAAGCAAGATTATGAAGTTAATTTGGCTACTCTTAGAGAACGTAATAGAATTGCTAGAGATATTCACGATAATGTTGGCCATTTACTTTCTAGATGTATTCTTCAAATTGGAGCACTTTTAGCTATAAATAAAGATGAAAATATTGATTTGAATCTTAGACTTGTAAAAGATACTTTGTCGGAAGCTATGGATAGTATTAGAAGTAGTGTTCATGATTTACATGAAGATGCTGTTGATCTTCAAGTTGAGATCCAACAATTAGTTGATAGTTTTGAGTTTTGCTCCATAAAACTTGATTATGATTTAGAATCAAATCCCATAAAGAAAATAAAATATAGTTTTATTTCCATAACAAAAGAGGCTTTATCTAATATTATAAAACACTCCAATGCTACGGAAGTTTCTATTTTCCTTCGTGAGCATCCATCTCTATATCAGCTTGTTATTCATGATAACGGAAGTAACATTAATTATAATAGTGAAAATGGAATCGGCATAAAAAATATAAAAGATAGAATTGCTTCCGTTAATGGAAGTTTGAATATAAGTACTGATAGTGGTTTTAGGATTTTTATTTCTGTTCCTAAAAAATTAGATTAGAAAGGATGTAAAATATGCGTGTATTAGTTGTTGATGATGATAAATTAGTATGTGTTTCTCTAAAAACCATACTTGAAGTTGAAAATGATATAGAGGTGGTGGCAACTGGATGTAGCGGGAATGAGGCTATCGATCTTTATCATAAATTAAATCCAGATATCCTGCTTATGGATATTCGTATGGATGGTTTGACTGGACTTGAAGCAGCCCAGACTATTTTAAAAGAAGATAGTAATGCTAAAATACTATTTTTGACTACTTTTTCTGATAATGAATATATAATCAGGGCTTTAAATATTGGTGCCAAGGGTTATATTATAAAACAAAATTTTGAGTGTATAGTACCATCACTAAATGCAGTTCACGCTGGCCAAAATGTTTTTGGTGATGATATTATTTCTAAAATCCCTTCTCTTCTTGATAATTCTAATTCTACTGATTTCTCTAAATTTGGAATTACCCAAAAAGAGCTGGAGGTTATTACTCTTATAGCTGAAGGTCTTAGTAACAAGGAAATTGCTAATATTCTTTTTTTAAGTGAAGGTACTGTTAGAAATACCCTTAGCAATATTCTACAAAAGTTAAACTTGAGAGATAGAACCCAGGTAGCTATTTTTTATTATAAAAACTTATAAAATCTCAGCCAAGGACCTTGGTCAAATAATATTATAATATCCTAATAAATAAAATAGGCCCTATAAAGTAAGACACATAAAATGTGCTACTTGTATAGGGCCCTCTTTAATTTATCATAAAATTAAACTAATTTAATATTATTCTACTAAAGTATTGAATTTCTTATCTAATGACCATAATACTACACCACAGATAAGAACTATTGCTCCAACTATACCATATGCTGGTGCAAATGAGTATTTACCTAAATATTCATATAAGTATCCATAAGACTTACCTGCTATAAATATTGCAAATGGCCATACTCCTAGCATAAGTCCTAAAACTCTAGGTGGTGAGAACTTAGATATAAATGAGTTTCCTAGTGGTGAGAATACCATTTCACCAAGAGACATCAATACACCTACTGCCACAATCCACATTAAGTTTGCTTGATTTTCTCCTCTTATTATTTCAGCTCCAGCCATTATTACAAATGCTACACCAAGAAGTAACATACCAAGTGCAGTTTTCTTAAACATACTTAAATCACCTTTTGGTGATTTTGCACGTTTAGTCCATACAGCAGCAAGTATTGGTCCAAAAGTTATACAGCATAAAGCATTTAGTGAGTCAAACCATGCAGATGGTACTGTAAAGTTACCAATCATCCAGTTTGCTTTGTTAGCATAATCAAAGTCAGGACCCCAGTGATACATTATTGGCATGTATGTTAAGTACCATACAACCCAGAAGATTACAGAGAATAAAGTTACAAGGAAAATAGCTCCAATTCTATGTTTTTCTTGCTTAGTTAAAGGTTCGCTATCACTCTTTTGCTTGTCTTTTTCACTTTCAATATTTGTTTCGTTGATTTTAAATGGTTTTTTACCTATATCTCCGAAATATGTTCTTCCTCCAAATATTAACCATAGAGTATCAAGGAATAATAATAGAGCACAAACTATAAATGTTGGTCCAAAACCTATTCCATAAGCTACAAAAGATATAGCTGTAGTACCTATAAATGAACCTATATTTACAAATGAATATTGAATTGTAAATGCTGAATCCAGTTGATCCTTATCTTCAAATAATCTACCATTTATACCTGATATATTACCTTTAAATAAACCTGTTCCAATAGAAACTAAAATAATCATTAACCATATCATTGCGACTGAGCCTTGTGTTGCAGATTGCCATCCACATAAATATCCAAGACCCATTAATAGTGTTCCCAAAGGAACACAAATTCTAGGACTTACCCATCTGTCAGCTATCCATCCACCAATTATAGGTGTTAAGTATGTAAATGCTACTAAGTTTGCACTCATTTTTGCACCATCTGTGTCAGTTAAGCCTAAACCACCTTCAACCAATGTTTTTGCAACAAATAATGCAATTAGCCATTTACAAGAATAAAATGCCATACGCTCTAATGTAAATGAAAATGCACATACATAAAAGCCTTTAGGATATTTCTTCTTTGTTTTTACAGTGTTATCCATATTTCCCCTCCTAATTTTTTGTCTCTGTCAATACATTTATGCCCCTAAAAGGAGGATATCAGAAATTATATATACGGTCAATCATTTATATATAATTATTTTTGTATACAATATAATCAACACAATATGCTTGAAAAATATAATTTTAAGGGATACAAATTTTTATTATTGATTACTTTCACATTCTAAAATTTCAAGGATTTTATTTTCTTTTAGAATATTATTATAAAATTCATTGTTTTTTTCTAACACCATCTCACACCATTTATTTGCTTCCTTTAAATCTTTTTTTACATAAATACCATGACAATGCATGGCTACCAACTCCAGTTGAGCATACACATATCCTTGCCTAGCAGATTCTTTAAATAATTCCAAACCTTGCTCATAATCTTGCGCTACATATAATCCATCAAAATACATTTCACCTAATCTGAAATAAGCATCAGCAACTCCTTTTTGTGCCGCCTTATTAAAATATAAATAGGCGGTTTTGTAGTCTATGCCAATACCTTGTCCTTCTCTATACATTAGTCCTGCAAAATACAATCCTTGCTTATTATCCTTCTTTGCACATTCTTCAAAATAAAAGAAAGACTTTTCGTAGTTTTTTTCCACACCTCTACCTTCATAATACATACATCCAAGCATTATTTGAGCATTAATATTTGAGCCTTGTGCAGATTTTTCAAACCACATGAATGCTTTTTTGTAATTTTGTTCAAAGACCTCCCCATTGTAATACTTTAGCCCCACACTAAAGCACTCTTGATAATATTTAACATCATTTTGCAGTCTATTATCAAGTATAGTCTTTTGGTTTAAAACCATCTAAATCCCCCCTGATTAAACACATTATATATAATAAAATAAGAACACCCCATTAGTTACTTATTCTATACACACATTAATTTTAATAATTAATCATTTTTAGATATTTTAAGTTTATTAATTTGTAACTTACTATAAGTTTACTATGTTTTTTCACTTTTTCATATTATTATAAAGAATCTTTCCAGCTTTTATCATCATGTACTCTATCTTAATTCAGTAAAAAATATTAAAGAGCTGCCTAAATAAGACAGCTCCATAATTAGTAATTAAAAAGGTAATTACCAATTAATTTTATTAACTTTTTTTCTAACAGTATATCTGCCAGTCATTGGTTGGAAAAACTCTTGAATTTGTGGCATATATGGCTGTAATTTGGCAAGCTCTTTTTCTAGTTCTTTTTTAATTGCATCTAAATCCCACTTTTTATAATTATCACAATAACAATGTCCACATTGAGAAGCTTTCCAAACTTCTAGCCCTTGATATGGATTTGCTGTGCCTATATATAAATCATTATCACTGTCTACAAATAATATTCTTCCACCATAGTTATATCTGTTATCTAATCCATTTAAAAATACTGGATCAAAATCTAGTCCATTTTTAGATACATATAAATTAAATCCAAATGGATATTTAAATCTATTTAGTAGTTCTACAACAAGTTCATATATTCCTATTAAAATATCTACTATCCATCCTGGCAAAGGTATATTTTGTCTATTAGCTAATAATAACTCTAATATAAGTTGCATATTTGTAGAATCATCAAAAGTACTTACAAATAATTTATTCTCATATTCTTGTATTTGCCAAGCATATACGTTAAATGGATTAAAAAATCCTGACCAAATTCCAGATACACTATCTGGTCCTACTACTACTTCGTAATTGTCATATTTATCTATTCTTACTATATCGCAGCCTCTTGGTATAGCCCATGCTAGTGGCAATTCTTTAGTACCACTTACATATAGATGATTTTTGAAAACTCCCATACTCAATGAATATACGTTATCTTCATCACCAAAACCATTGTCTACTACAAGTGTCCAATCATTAACTTCAGGCTCTTCTTTATTAGTTCTCCATACTTGAACTCCAGCATCTGTACTTGTTGCCACATATATACGTCTGTTGAAAACAGCCATATTGGAGATTGCCCCTTGAGGGTTTTTATCTGGATCTGTTCCTTGTGGAGTTTCTAACTTCCATGGGAAGAACTCAGGATCTTTACTACTATACAGTAAAGTTTCTGATCCCATACCTGTTTCATCTATTGCTGCCAAATATAACTTACCTTTATGAACTACCATAGCTCTTGAGGAAGTTCCAGTTATAGTACTATTTGGTAAAACATCAGAAAGCACCGGCTCCCATATTACACCATTAACTGATTTGTAAACTTGCATATATCCTTCAGTAGCTGCTGATGCTGCATAAAGAGCTGGATTTCCATCAAAAGGTCTAAAATTAACCATATATCTAAATCCGTATTCTCTTTCCTCTTCAACTGTAAAAACTTTTTCCCAAGAATCTGGACAGTCTTTTTTATATCTCCAGATTTCAGCTCTATTATCTTGATCTGGCGCATATATGGATGTTGGTATATTTAAACTACCTCCAAAATAAGTCTGAAGTATTACTAATAGTATATTTCTACCTGTTCCCACATATATATAGTCATCTAGTTCACTCATAGACCAACAATAATTATTTTGTCTAGCATTTTCTAGATCATTATAATCCAATCCATTAACTGGTGTTAAATTTTTAAATTTATACATTATTCCACCAACTTTTTATTAATATAAGTAGGTATTTTAAATAAACGCCTACTTATAACAATATATGCTATATTTCGTCAATATGTTTATGAATTTTAAAAATTTATGTTATACTTATAAATAAATCAATCTATGCTTTTAAGGAGAGTAGCTATGAGAGAAATAAAAATAAATAAAATTTCAATAAATACCTTTTTATTATTTGTTGATATACCACTATTACTATTGTTAAGTAAAAATCTTTATATTGATAAAATTTTTATATATATTAATATTAGGCTTATTATGATTTGCATTATTCCTTTAATACTAATATTTAAACTACTAAAAACTACTATAGTCATATTAAAAAAATACGGATTTTTTAGTAAGGTAGTATCCTTAGCAACTTTAAAAAAAAGCATTTCGAATATGACTCATACTTACAAAGACTTTTTAAGTCTTCTTATATTCTATATTGAATGTAATATACTTATGATTCTATTTATATACTCTATGGAAAGAGCCAAACTCATATTATTATCATCAAATAATATGGCTATTTTTCTTACAGTAATATCATTAAATATTGTGCTAGTATTAATAAATAAATATATAAACAAACGATGTGAAACTATTTTAAATCTTTACGAAGAAAAAAAGAATATGGCTGTTTAGTACTAAAAAAAGCTACTAATATTAAATTAGTAGCTTTTTTCAACTCTATATACTACATTAAGCTACCACAACGCTTAACATATACTTTTTTCAAAATTGTTACTAAGCACATATATAAAAATACTGTAGCTCCCAAGTATAAGAAGTATACTCCTGGAAGTGGAACAAAACCAAGTGCCTTTCCAAATGGTGTAAAAGGAATAACTGTTAATAATCCTATTCCACCACAAGTAAGAAGAGTTAAAGATGCTGACGCTCTGCTTTGAATAAAAGGAATTTTTTGAGTTCTAATCATATGGATTACCAATGTTTGTGTCCACATAGACTCTACAAACCAACCTGCTTGGAACATTGCTACATAAGTTGCCTTCATATCTAATCCAGCAAACACACCACTTTGAATAATTGTTCCATCTGCAATTGTATTATATAATGCTCCATTAGAAACAAATTGCGGACATATTATAAAGTACATTATCAAGTATGTTGTCCAGTCAAATACAGAACTTGTTGGTCCAATCCAAAGCATAAAACTCCCAATTGATGAAGCATCCCAAGCTTTTGGTTCTTTAATAAATTCTTCATCAACATTATCCCATGGAATAGCTATACAAGATATATCATAAATTAAGTTTAACATTATAAGATGAACACTCATCATTGGTAAGAATGGAAGTAATGCACTTGCAGCTAATACTGAAAACATATTTCCAAAGTTTGATGATGCTGTCATTTTAATATATTTAATCATATTAGCATAAGTTTTACGTCCTTCAATAATACCTTCTTCTAATACCATTAAACTTTTTTCTAATAAAATTACATCTGCTGATTCTTTTGCAATATCAACGGCAGTATCTACAGAAATTCCCACATCTGCTGATTTCATAGCTACAGCATCATTAATACCATCTCCCATAAATCCAACTGTATGACCATTTTCTCTTAACACAGTAACAATTGTTGATTTTTGCTCTGGTGAAAGTTTAGCAAATACTGTAGTTTCTTCAACTGCTTTCTTTAATTCATTTGATGACATTTTTTCTATATCAGATCCTAATAATATATTTTCTACTTTTAAACCAACTTGACGACAAATACAACGAGTAACTTTTTCATTGTCTCCAGTTAATATCTTTGTTGTCACTCCGTGTTCTTTCAATACTCTAATAGCATCTTTAGTGCTTTCTTTTGGTGGATCAAGGAATGCCAAGTATCCTAGCAATACCATTTCACATTCATCTTTTACTCCAAATGATCCAACTGGAGATGGGTTTGTTTTTTGAGCTAAACCAATTACTCTCATTCCATCTTCATTTAAATCATTTACCCTAGCAAGAATTTCTTTTTTTACTTTTGTTGTAAGGGGCATTATTTCACCATTGTACTCTGCAAAATCACATATGGATAACATTTCTTCTACGGCACCTTTTGTAATCATTTGAGATTTTCCACTTGAATCCTCTATTACTACACTTAAGCGACGACGTGTAAAATCAAATGGTATTTCATCCACTTTGTGATAAGCTTCTGATAAATCTGTCAATGTCTTATCCTTAGCTTCTTCCTCTTCTGTTCTAGAAATAATTGCTCTATCCATTAAATTTTTATATCCTGTTTGGAAAAAACTATTTAAATATGCATGACGCAATATACGAGAATCTTCTTCGCCATGTAAATCCATATAATACTCCAAAACAACTTTATCTTGAGTTAGTGTTCCTGTTTTATCAGTACAAAGTATATCCATAGCTCCAAAATTTTGAATAGAATTTAAATTTTTAATAATTGTTTTTTTCTTAGACATGGCAACTGCACCTTTTGCAAGACAAGTTGTCACTATCATTGGTAGCATCTCTGGAGTTAATCCTACTGCCACAGAAATGGCAAATAAGAAAGCTTCTAACCAATCACCCTTTGTTATTCCATTTACAAAGAACACAATAGGTACCATTATTAACATAAATCTAATTAATACCCAAGATACTGCATTTACACCTTTTGTAAAGTTAGTTTCAACGGCTTCTCCTGCTACCGATTTAGCCATTGAGCCAAACATTGTGTTGTCTCCAACTGCTATTACTACTGCTTTAGCAGAGCCACTGATAACATTACTACCCATAAATGCAAGGTTGTGATATTCTGTTATAATATCGTAGTCTTTTGTAGCCTTAGTATGAACCTTTTCCACTGGTTCACTTTCTCCAGTAAGAGCAGATTGGCTTATAAACAAATCTTTTGCTTCAATTATACGAACATCTGCTGGCAACATATCTCCTGCTGACAAATGTATAATATCACCTGCTACTACCTCTTCTAGCGGAATTTCTTTTGGTCCCTTATCTTTTCTTTCCACTGAACATGTTGTAGTTATCATAGATAATAATTTTTCTGCTGCATTGCCTGAACGTGTTTCTTGAATATAGCGAAGTGCTCCTGATGCTATTACCATTGTCATAATAATAATTACTGTTAAAGGATCCACCTCGTCTAAAACTCCTTGAGTATAAGGTAATATAATATCTGTTATTGTTGATACAATAGCAAGACAAAGCAGTATAATAGTAAATGGATTAACAAATGACTCTACTAATTTCTTTGTTAATGACTTTTTTCTTTCACCTGTTATCTCATTTTTGCCATAAGTATTACGACTATTTATTACTTCTTTTTCTTCCATACCGTTGACAGAAGAATTTAATTTTTCTAATAAGACTTCAATATCTAAAGATGCTGCTGATTCTAATTTTTCCAAATTATAATTTTTATTAGCAACCTCTTGAGCAACCTTTCTTTTATCATTTAACTTTTCATTTCTTTTTATAGTATTCATTTTTGATACCTCCTTAATTTTGTTTTAGAGCAACCTGATTTTTAGGCACAAAATTAAAGGAAGGAATGTGTAAATTATTTATTATAAATTTGTGATAAAAAATGAACTCTAGGAACTTCCTCATCATCATTATTAATAATTTTGCTTCCTTGACCTTCTATGCCTTCATTACTTTGGGAATCCACTTTCATCACCTCTTATCTTTCTTTTTAATATCTATATAAACTCTAAAAGCATTTAGCTTATTGAAATTTTCACATCTTTGTTAAAAACTAATTTTCATATTTTTTTGATTTATCAATATACCATAGATTAATAGCACAACCTATTATCCAAATAACAATAAACCATTGAAATAAATTTTCTCTAAATTGTAATGAACACCCTGCTATGAAAAATATAATTGCTGCTATTAAAATTGCCACGCTTATATTTTGACAAAGTGGAATTATTCTTATTTTTCCTTTTTCTTCATCACTTAATCCTTCATAAGATTTCATATATTTTAGTGCCTTTCCAGTGTATAGGGCAAATGACACAACCATAAATATAATACTAAACATAAATAAAACCATAATTTCTTTTAACATTTTCTCATTCTCCTTTCTTATACATCTTCTCATTTTTCTTAAAAAAGGCCACAAAAATACACCCCTTGTTCTCCAAAGTTTTTTTGCATAAATAAATAGTTAAATTTACTATTTTATTATTCCTTACCATTGGATATTTTATTATTCCTTACCATTGGAAATTATTAAGAGGTGTTTACTATTAATTGTTATATATAAAAATATTTTTATTTTAATAAATATATATCATGGGAGAAAAATGATACCAAATAGACACTCTAATCCCATATTCCAATTTTTGTTTTACGCCAACTATTTTCCAACAGTAATTACTACTATGACTACCTGATTCCACAATCTCACCTTCCTTCTTATTATTTTTAGAATTCATTAAAAAAATCCCAGTTAAGCCATAGCTAAACAAGGATTTGTATACAATAAATAATATATTAATAATTCTCGTTCAAGCTTTAGCTTCTTAGGGCAATGTAATTGAATTAGAATACACCTTCTTTTTCCGATGCATCCTGCTAACCATCTAATAGTGTTTCCACTATTTCGCGGCACCAACCCGTATCCCTAAGGTAACCTCACCTACCGATTTTTTTTAACTTGTAATACCATTATATTAGCATTTTCAAATTAATGTCAAGATATTTTTAAAATTCACACTATTATCTTTTCATAATTAAAACTTTTTCTGAGCATTTTATATTAAATTCTTACATAAGAAAAATTGTTCCAATACCAGCAATATAGTAGAGCGCAATTGTACATCATTCATAAGAATTTCATTTTTATAAACTTTCTACTAAAAAAAGTCTACCTTATTTTTATAAAGGCAGACTTTTATATTTTACTTAATAAAATTAATATTAAATTATTAGCTAGCTTTTTCTTCTTTTTCAGTTTTTACATCTTTAGTCATAGCTGCTTTAAACATAGTTGCTGAAGTATAAACAACAACTAAAACTACTAACCATTTTAACCAGTATACTGGCATGTTAGTTACGAATAATAATGCAAGAATTGAACCTATTACCCCACCTATAGTTATACCCATAGATACTTGTCTTTCATAAGCTCCTTCTTTAACGAACTTTGTACTAGCTATTGGTCCAACAAATGCACAAGCACCCATCATTATTGGGAATGCTGCTTTTGGGTTCATTCCAAGAAGTGCAATCATTGCCATACATGGTGCATATAATCCTATACCTGCTGTCATTAATGCTCCAAGTATAAAGTTACCAACTATACCTACTATTAATTTTCCACCAGCAAGACCCATAGCCTCCCCACCTGATGGCATTAATCCTAGTTGACCTAACACTAATAATACAGCTGTTCCTGCAAGAGCAACTCCCATAGTTAATTGAACTTTTTTCTCTGGTAATTTTGATATTATACCAGCCCCTATCCAAGAACCTGCTACTGCTGATATTATCATGGATAATAAAGTAGTCATGTCTACAGATATTGCATTAAGTGATAAAAACGCTTGCGTTATCATTGGCAATGCATGTGCAACGTTTAATGTACCTGGTAATAACTTATCTGGTACATTTATTTTCTTACTGAATTTTAAAATTGCTGTTGTAGTTGCAAAAGAACCTACTCCTATTGCATCTAAGAAATCTGTTATAAATCCTATAAATAGTCCTGTTCTGAATACGTTTGCCTTAGATGCATCCCTGTGTTTTCTAAAGTCATTTACGTAAACTGTTGTGTAACCTGCTGTTATAACGCCTAATGCGCCTAAAATTGCTGTTAGCATAATTGCTTTAGCCCCCTTAAAATTAAATATTTGTTTTGACAAGAACGATTATACATCTTATTTTTATATTTTTCTATACCTTTTTTAATTTTTTTTAAAATTTTTTTATATTTCCAAATACACAAAATTATTTCATGTCTTATTTTGTTATAAAAAGGTTGAATTTTACACAATTTCAGTAGAACTGTCTATGAAGTTTAAATAAAAAAAATACTAGTATTTTTACTAGTATTTTACCCTAAATTATTATCCCATTACAGTGATCAACTTCATGTTGAATAATTTGTGCTACAAATCCATTAAATTTATTCTTTTGTTTTTTGAAACTTCTATCAAAATATTCTACCTCTATTGTTTCATATCTTGTTGTTTGTCTAATACCTATTAAAGATAAACAACTTTCCTCTATCACATAACTATTCTCTTTTTTAGTTATAACTGGGTTGATCATTGGAACTATTGAATTTCCTACAGCAAATACAATTATACATTTCTTAACTCCTATCATGTTTGCTGCCATTCCAACACAGTTTTCAAGATTTGCTCTCAATGTATCAATTAAATCATCAACTACATGTACATCTTCTTTAGTAGCTAGTTCAGATTTTTCTCCTAAAAACAATAGGTCTTTCATAATTGGTTTTATCATATTCATCCCAACCTTTCCAATTTTACTTATGTATTTATGTTTCATAATATGTTTTTCTTATTATATCATATAAAAATTTTCTATTCTTCATTATTCCTTGAAGAATAACTTTAATAGTTACCTCTAATGATAAAATTTATAATTTTTGATATAATAACATTACATTAATATGAGGAGATTTATAAAATGAACAATAATATTGATAATAAAATAACATTCAATCCTAATAAGTATTCTTGGAATGAATCTATGATTTTAGATAAAATACAAGAAATTTTAGATAATAAAAATATAGATGACTTAGAGCTTAGCAAAGAAGAGTTAGAAGATATAATATCTAAATTAAATAACAGCATTTCAACAGAAGAATTAAATGAGTCTGCTTGCATTATAGCTGAGAATATTGATGAATTAAAAGTTTTACCTAAAGAAGATGTAAAAGAATATATATTAAAATTAATAAATTACTTAAACAATACTAATTTAAAATGTATTATAGGTCAATTTAAAGGAATTGAATTTGAGGTATTTAAAGATTCCAAAGTGGATGATGTATTTAAAGATTACTACTCAAAATACGATGAAACATATGGAATATCTAGCATGCTTTCAGACTTAGGTTTAAAATAAACAAAAATAGCATTCACTAAAATAAATTAGTGAATGCTATTTTATTTACATTTTTGAAACCAAAGCTAAAATTATTATTACCACTATGTTGTGAACTGCGTATAATCCAATTGCAAGAGGTAAGTTTGTTCCTCCTCTTTTCTTTGCAATTATCTCTTTGGCCTCAGGTAATAATCCCTTTGTTTTTTCCATATTTCCACGTATCTGATCCTGGTATAATGCATTTGCATAAATCCCTATACCAATTAAAACTGCAAGGTTTAGTATGCCTCCAATATATGGTGTAGAAGATGCTACTAAGCTTAATATAAAAAATGCACCTGCTTTAAAGTACATTTTTCTATATATCATCCAATATATGCCCATAAAAAATGCTGACCAGTTCCAAGATATGCTCTTTCCTGAATCATCCATTTTTCTAAATTTTTCTTCATAAAAATTCAGATTCTTTTGTATAAATAAATTTAATTCATTTACTTGTTGCATAAATTTTTCTCCTTGATGATTTTAATTCTTGAAATACTTAATATATTATCATATTTTTGCTCATTATGCTCAAAATTAATTTGTCTTTTATATTAATATTTATACCCATTTTAAAATTAACAAAACTAAATTGTATGGTATTCAAAATATTCAAACAGACTTTTTCATAGTAATTTTATATTTTTTGTTAAACTTTTATCACTAAAAACATATCAATTCATTAAAACATTTAATAGCATAAGAATCTGTCATACAAGAAATATAATCTACTATGGCTTCTTTATATATTTTTTCACTATGTAGAGTTCCATAAACCTTCACATTATTTAGACTATTTTTCAAATCTTTTCTATCAAAAATACCTTCATCACAATACTTTATTATCCACCCTTTAAAATCACTTAAGACAAATCTGTATTTCTTATCTATATTGGCTTGCAAATTATTTATGGTATTTTCCTTGTCATAATATTTGAATAATTCTTCAAATATGCTGTTAATCACTAAGTTTGCATATTTTTTATAGTAGCTAAACTTTTCGTTATCGTATATTTTTTCATAGTTAAATTTTTTTATGGAGTCAATAAAGTTCTGTTTTTCATGAGAAAAGCAAATTCCATTTTCAATAGAGCTGTTTTCAATAAGATCGCCCATTAATTCGTGCATTATTACGGAAGTGTTCACTGTTTTTTGGCCGTACTTATGACCTAGTTCATATACTTCTTTTAAATCATCACGACTAATTATTTTTAAAAGAAGTGCATCTTCTATATCTCTTCCAAGATAAGCTATCTTGTCAGCAATTTTCACAACACAACCTTCCCAAGTATAAGGCTGCACCTGACCAGGATTAGTTATGGTATTTAGATCTATAAAATCTTTTCTAGGGTAGATTCCATTTTCATCCACCTCACCACAATGACATATTATGCCATCTCTCACTGCATATGTAAGGTTTAAATTACTTAGGTCTCCCTTATTATCTTGGAGTAATTCCAGCTTGTCTACTACTTTCAAACCATTTTTTTCATGCCAAAAAGAATAGTTTAAATTTTCTTCTAGTATATTTTTTATAACTTTTTCCCCCTCATGACCAAAGGGTGCATGGCCTAAATCATGGCCTGTTGCTATTGCTTTTGTTAATTCATGGTTTAGCCCTAAAGCTTTAGCTATAATATAACTTACTGATTCCACATGAGATACATGCTCCATTCTTGTGCAAATATGATCATTTTGTGTATTAAAAAATACCTGTGTCTTATGTTTTAATCTTCTATATGCTAAACAGTGTAAAATTCTAGTATAATCTCTTTCAAACTCACTTCTCATATCATTTTTTCTTGAGTATAGTTCTTTTTGTCTTAAAAGAGCTTCTTTAGAGTTTTTATCTTCATTAATTGCCACATGAGAAAATCTTTTGTACATAATATCCCTCCATATATAAATATAAGTTATATATTAATAATATTATAACACTGTTTTTTTATGCCTATACTATTCTTACTAATATCTTAATCTGCATATAGCTTTAACGGATAAAGGTATACACATTTTTGTGTATACCCTTAAAGTAGAAAGTTTAAAAATTATAATTAACTCACTGTACGTTCTACAACACTTTGCCTACCTGCAAAGCGATAGATAACATATGGAACTAAAGAGCATAGGACAAATAATAAGGGTAATATGATCACCAGTGGCCAGAAATTAAATTTGAAGTTTAAAAACCAAATTTGATCCACGTGTGGGCGAGCTACTTTAGAAAGCACATCCTTTATTAATGATGTATCTATCAGACCTCCCCAGGTAAGAGTAACAACCTTCATCTCATATATCTTCTACATTTACTACTAGAAATTTCGGATAGTGTTGGACTTCGTTTTGTTTAACTTCTAGTAAGCCTCATCTGTAGTTCGTGTCCCTCAGACCAAGACTTTACCGTAGGCTTCCTTAAGATTCCACCTCACGATGGACAACCTTGCCCTTACCACAAGCCTGCAACGGACTTTTACCGTCAAGTTGTTGCCTATGCTTGGCATACTAAAAAAGTAAGAAATATTGTATATTCCTTACTTTTTTATGCATAAAATCGTTTTCCTTATTAATTCAATCTAAATCTATATACTTAACCAACGGTGTTGTAATTAATATACTCTGTATTGTTTTTGTATACTCATACTATCAGATACATATGTTTTAGTTGTTGAACTAGATCCTGAAAAAGTAAATCCAGGAATGCTAATTCCACCGCCACCAGTCTGAGTCACTTTAGTATAAAATTTACCAGTTACCCCAACTGTAGCAGCTGAAACTGGGTATTTAGTTGTTTTCCAACTATTACTTTGCTTCCATGAACAAGTATATTTACCAGCTGCTAATGAAGAACCTACTGTACAGCTATTAATTTGTCTAAATGATAAGTTGGTATAAATTTCAAAACTTGCATCCATTTCAGCCTTAAAAGCAGTATTTTTAGAATAAGACTGTTTCCAAGATGCTTGTCTCCAAGTAATATTACCTGCCGCTTTAACATTTTTGCCTTTCATTTACAACGGTTTTCTTATTTCTTCTAGGGCTTTTTCCGTTCTTTCTGCTACTTGCTTATCAGCCTCATTAATCGTAATACCTTCATTTTTTGCTAGATTTTCCACATATTTTTCCCTTGTTATTTCTTTAATTGTTACCTCTTCATCCCCCTCAGACATTATATTTATTGGATTATTACTTTTACCCAAAGAATCTGCACTTACTATATTAGTCAGAGAAATAGAACCTATAATTAGCCCACTTAATAATAATACTTTAATATTTTGTTTTATTTTCATAAAATCCCCCCCTTTATTAATAAATGTAGCATACTCTTTCATAATACATAATATTATATTTACAATAATTTAAATATAAAAATTAGACATTATATTTTAAAAGTTTTAATAATATTCAGATCAATATTAATTCTTTATTTTGTATCACTAATTTTTAAATAAATTACAATTTCTCCTGTAGATTTATGTTTAAAAATCTCATCAATATTTGTGCTTTGTACATTTTTCACATCATCACCTATAATATAGCCTATAATTGGTAACTCGTTATTAATGATTATTTCTTTCTCTGTATCTAATCCAAATAGGGCTATTCCACTAGTATTTTTAAAAAAGTCTGACGTTATTGTATTTATGTCAGAATCACCAATATATACCTTAATATTTTCATTTTCTTGATATATACTTAAATTGATTTTATCTACATTTTTATCAAAAGTTAAAGTTGTATTATATAAACGCTCTTCTTTTTCAAAATTACCTTTTTTAAACTCTTTTGAATATAAACTAACATTATATTTTCCTTTTGTTATATTTTTTATTTGATAATCAATACCCATTCCGCTTATGTTATTTTCACCTGTATCATTTTTAGTTATAACCACTTTATCCTCTACCTGATTATAATTACATGAAGTCGAAAAAAATGATATTACAAATATACAACCTAATAGTAATAATTTTTTCATAAATCACCCTCCTTAACTTTCTATATTATTAAAATCTAATCAAATCTTTAATTTTACTTTATCCCATATTTAAACTAAGCCTCCTTATCCATCAAATTAATCTGTATCCTATTTTTTCATAGTAGTCATCATTATCATACATAAAATTTTAAGTTAATCTTAAGATAGTAACCTAAATTAAACTTAACGATATAGCTTTGTTTATCTTTTCATTAAACTTAATTTTAATTAATCTAATTTATAATTAATTATATTATTTAAATATTTTATTCGTAATATGGTTTGATTAAATTATATATATATTTTAATTAAAATCAACATTTTTTAACATCAATAAGTTATTTTTCTAATCAAAGTCAAAAATTTTCCTAGAAATAGGTTAATATAAACTTTTTTAATACTTACTTACAAAAAAATGACATCTAATAAATTAGATGTCATTTCTTGTTTATTCTATAAAAATCTATAAAAATAATCATTTAATATTTTTAAGAATAGCTACTAAGTAATCCCACGTTTTTTCTGTAGAACTAATACTTAAATGTTCATTTGGTGTGTGAACATCAAATAAGTCTGGACCTATGGATACTGCTTCTGCTCCTTTTATAGCGTCAAGTAATAATCCACATTCTAGTCCAGCATGTAATGCCACTATTTCTGGTTTTTTACCTGTTACTTCTTCGTATGTGTCCTCACAAATTTTTTCTAGTTTAGAGTTTTTAGCATATTCCCACTCAGGGTAATCATCTTCTAAGTCAAGTTTTACACCTATAAACTTGCTAAGTAATTCCATTCTATAGCTCAGGTCTTCTTTTAAACTTTTCACAGAACTTCTAGTTGCAAATTCAAATATAATATCATTTTCATTTGTAACTACAACACCTAAATTAGTGGAGCTTTCTACTAAGCCTTCTATATCTGGGCTCATAGTTTGAATGCCTCTAGGCATTAAGTTTAGAACACCAATAATTTTATTCTTAACATCATCACTTAATGCTTTATGATAAGTTTCTTCACCTTTATTACATTCTAAAATTACGCCTGGATCTGAAGTTTTTAACTCATTTTTAAATATATCTAAAATATTACCTATTTCTTTTTGTAAAGCTTCTTTATTATTATCATCTATAAGAATTACACATTCACTTTCACGAGGTATGGCATTATTTTTAAGTCCTCCATGAATAGAAACTAAATCATAACTTATTCCATTTTTACAAATATGATTTAAAACTCTACCCATTAATACATTGGAATTTCCTCTTTTTTTATCAATTTCCATTCCTGAGTGTCCACCTTGAAGACCTTTTATTCCTATATTATAAGCAGTTTTTGATGAAGAAATTTCCTTATACTCTTTATCTATAGTAATAATTGCTGTTACTCCACCAGCACAACTTACAGTTATTTTTCCCTCTTCCTCAGAATCTAAGTTTATTATATATCTTCCTTTAAAAATACTTTCATCTAGTTTCATAGCACCTATCATGCTAACTTCTTCATTAACTGTATAAAGAACTTCAAGAGGAGGGTGAGGAGTATCATCACATGCTAGTAATGCAAGCCCCATGGCAACTGCTATTCCGTTGTCAGCGCCTAATGTTGTTCCTGTAGCATATAAATAATCTCCCTCTACTCTTAATTTTATTTCATCTTTAGTAAAGTCATGAACTGTATCTTTATTTTTTTCACAAACCATGTCCATATGTCCTTGAAGTATTACACCTGGACTATTTTCATATCCTTTTGTACCTGGTTTTTTAATTATTACGTTTAGAGCTTTATCTTGAATTACTTCTAATCCAAGCTTTTTTGCTTCACTTACTAAATAATCACTTATTTCTTTTTCATTTCCAGAACCTCTAGGTATTTTAGATATCTGTGAAAAATACTTAAATACTAATTCTGGTTGTAAATTTTCTATTTTCATTTTAATTCTCCCTTAATTAAATACTTTTTGAACAAATCCAATTTTATACCATCATCATAGCAACACTTAATATTATTGCTGATGCCACAAAGATTGCTAATAATACTTTGCTAACAAATTTAACCCATGATGAATAATCAACTTTTGCTATGGCTAGTGTTCCCATAATAACACCACTTGTTGGCGTAACTAAGTTTACAATACCACTACCAGCACTAAATATTGAGATTATTACTTCTGGTGGAAATCCTAAACTAACTGCCAAAGGCCCAAATATAGGCATTGATAAACCTGCAAGTCCAGATGTAGAAGGTATAAAAAATGACAATGCCATATAAATTAAATATGCAACTATTGTAAATATAATTGGAGACATTCCAACTAATACAGAAGAAGCTTTTGATAAAACATAAGCATCTAATCCTGTAGAGCTCATTATAACTGATATACCTTTTGAAACACCAATAACAAGTGCGACTCCAACCATTTCAGCGGCTCCGTCTAAAAATGAATTTACTATTTCCAATTCTGTCATTCTATATACTAAACCTATGATTATTGCCATAATTACAAACCACATGCCTAGTTCAGAGAACCACCAACTTCCAAGAGGAGCTCCAGTCAAAAATGCTGTATTTGCAAATATATTTACTCCAAATTCTTCCCAAGGTATAATCCCTGCTACCATTACTAAAAATGTGAAAGCAAATAATGCTAACACAACTTTTCTCTGTCCAGTAAACTCTATTACTTCTTCTTTGCCCTCTTCATTTCCTATAAAAGCTTCGTTTGCTTGTCTTATTTCCGAATCTGATAATAATGTTTTTGATTTATCAGCATGAACTTTTTTAGCATAATTCATTACAAAGAATATAGATATAAGTAGTGATGATAACCATAATGCCACATTCGTACCAATTATTATAACTTGATTAGCTGCTATATTTACTCCTTTTAATGCCCCTATACTTACAGAAACTAAAAATGGATTTACTGTAGATCCTAAAACACCACTGCCTGCGCCTAAAATAATAGTTCCTACAGATACTAAAGGATCAAACCCTGCTATTATCATAGTAGTTGTAACTAAAGCTGTAAAAGCTATAGTTTCTTCTGCCATACCAAAACTAGTTCCTCCAAGAGAAAATAAAAACATTAGAACAGGTATTAAGATTAATTCTTTTCCTTTTAATTTTGCAACTACATTTCCTATACCTGCATCTAAGGCACCTGTTTTTGTTGTTACTCCCAAAAAGCCTCCTATTAATAAAACAAATATAGCTATATCAATTGCCTCCTGTAATCCAGTTATTGGAGCCATAACAAAATCAGCCAAAGTTGCCTTCTTAACTCCTGGTATGAAATATGTTGCAATTGCTATAATTGCTGTTATGGCTAATAATACAGTATAAGCCGTTGGTAATTTAAATGATTTTTTCTTATTTTCATTTGTGCTCATTTTACATTTCTCCTTTAATGACTTTTGCTATTTATATTAAATTTGCCATTAAAATATATTTTATGTAATTGTGAAAAGATTTAAATTAAATAAAGCCACTAATTATTACATTAATGGCTTTGTTTAAATAAAAGTTTTTTTCTTAAAATTTATGCTTTTTTTGTCAAATTGTTATTTGAAGATAAATCTTCTTTAATTAATTTTTTTGATAAAATTACAAAGTAAATCACACATAATATTATTTGTATAATTGTAGACATTGGTGTGGCAAGACCAACTTTAAATAGGGATACTGGCTCTATTTTACTCATAAGATACGAAACAGGTATTCTTACACAAAAAGCACCTACGATTCCTTGTATCATTACAAAAGTTGTTTTTCCACATCCATTAAAGTAACCTACCATAGAAAACATTATTGCAGTTAAAAGGCAGTCTATTCCATAAGCTTTCATATATTCCCAGGCTGCCATAACTACAGGCCTGTCTTTTGAGAACATTCCTGCTAGTAAATTTCCATGGAAGAATGTAATATAAAACATTACAACACCACAACATAGAGATGATAATATTGCATATAGAAGAACTTTTTTAGCTCTTTCATATTTTTTAGCTCCATAATTTTGTGCAACAAAAGCAGATACCGCTTGTGAGAATGAGGATGGTATAAGCATTATAAATCCAACAAGTTTTTCTGCAACACCAATTCCAGCTGATGGAATTACTCCCATAGTATTACCTATAATCATAATAACCAGAAAAGATAAATGCACAAGTCCATCTTGTAGAGCTATTGGAGCACCATATTTAATTATTCTTGATGTTAAGTTTTTATGGAATTTTATACTTTCTTTTGAAAACTCAAAAGGCAATCCACGCCTTTTAATAATTATTAAAGATAAAATAACACTTATACCTTGAGCCATAATAGTGGCAATAGCTGCCCCTGTTGCTGCCATTTTAAATAATCCAACAAAAATCAAATCTCCAATAATATTTGCGACACATGCAATTGCAACTGTTATAAGCGGAGTTTTTGAGTCCCCTAGACCTCTAAAAACACCTCCTATAATATTATAGGCAACTATAAAAACTGCACCTGCTGCACAAATTCTTATGTAAGATACAGTTCCACTAAAAGCCTCTTTTGGTGCATGCATAAAAGAAGATATGGGCGAAGCAAAACTTACAACTAAAAGTGTAATAATAATAGCCATAACTGCAAATATACATATCCCACTTCCCACAACATCTCCAGCTTCTTTTGATTTCCCTTCTCCTAATTTTTGACCTATTAATATAGTAAGACCCATAGTTAATCCTGTAATTATTACTGTTATAGTCATCATTACTTGACTACCTGTAGAAACAGCCGACACATCTGCCGCGTGACCAAACCTACCAACTATAAGTAAGTCAACTGCGCCATACATTGTTTGTAAAAATAGTGCAAGTAAAATGGGTATGGCAAATTTTAATAAGGGCGAGAATATTTTACCCTCTGTAAAATTAGACACTTTTGACATATTCAATTCTCCTTTATTTATGTTTTATACAAAACAATATCCTTATAAAATTTCACTTGGCTTAAGGGATTAATAACCTTAGTCCAAGTGCTATATTATATAGTTACTAAGAATTTATTCTAAATTATTTCTTATTTTATCAAGTACTGTTTTAAATACTTTTATTTCTTGTGATGTTATACTTTCACACAGCTTATTTTCTATTGAGTCAATAGCCATAGAAATTTCTTTATAAAGCTTTTTAGATTTGTTTGTTAAAATTATTTTTTTTAAACGTGCATCCTTTGCTACAGGAACTCTTTTTATTAAACCACTCTTTTCCATGTTATTTAACATTAAACTGATAGATGAACGCTTCAGATCAAACTCTTTTTCCAAATCCTTTTGAAATATTTCTTGGTTTTCACCTTTCATAGAAATAAAATCTATTACATAAGCTTGAGATACAGTTAAGTTATCATCAATAGCATTAATTACAGCACTATCCATTTTTCTTGAAATTATGTGATTTATTTTACTAATATGAAGACCTAGTTTATTTTTATTAGTCAATGAAACACCTCCATAAATTTGTTTTGTACTAAACTATAATAACTACTATTTATACTTATGTCAACAAAAAAAGATATGCTACTTTGAGCATATCTTTTTTTAAGTATAACAATTTATTTATTTGTTGAATCAGTTTCTAACTCAGCTTTTCCAAGCATTAAAGCAACTATATCATCGTCAGATTTTATTGTCCATGCTTTATCTTTTTTTGTTAAATTTACTTTTCCAGTTCTTGTCTCTACCTTACCTGACTTAACTTTTTCTAGTAGATTCTTACTCATATAATCATCATCTACTTTTTTTCCACTAAAAGCATCAGTAAGTCCTTCTTGCATTACTTCTATTAACATATTCCCGAAATTAAGACTACTAAGTTCTACTTCAACAGTTGCATTATCTCCATCTACTTTTTCAGATAATACTTTAGCATCCATTTTTGAAAGATATATTTTTAATGCTTCGTCCATAACTTCGTCTTTTTCTTCCTTTGCAGCTTTACCTCCAGTTTCATCTTCAGTTTCGGAAATAGCGTCTTCAATAAACTTACTAGCTTCTTCACTATCTCCCTTTTTAAGTTGTGTAAAATATGTATTCACTACATCTGTTGGACTTTCACTTTTACACCCTACTAACATCATACTTAGTGATAATATTGCTGCCATTAATACTGATAATTTTTTACTCATTTTTATTCCCCCACAATCTAATTATTATATTTTAACTTACTCTCTTTGTATTATAAACTATAACTCTTGTCGAAATTAGCACTTTGTTGTCATAAGGAAAATTTTTATGTAATTTAATATCATATATTTTATATAAAATATATAATTCTTTTTATTTATACCAACTAGTGTTTTGTTTTATTGGTTGTAAGTATTTTCAAAATTATTATTGACTAATGTTCTATGTTTTTTATTATAGATATATAAAAGTATTGTTATATTAAATTTTTAGTGATTATGCAAAATCAGTGATACTACTAAAATTACACCTGCTATGCCAAGACATATTAAACTATAAGACATTAAGTTAGTTTTAAAATATACAAATGGATTTAGTGCATATATTGATTCTGGATTTATAATTTTACTATATATATCATCTTCATCTTCTAATATAAGTAGTCTTACTTTCACTTCCAATTCAGACAATAAGCCCTTACTTCCATTTTCTTTTGTATCTTCTATTAATTTTAACATTACTGCTTTCTTATCTAGTTTAAGATTATTATTTTCTTTTTTTAAGCTTGAGTCTATAACTTCTTTTACTGTTTCTTCTATAATTTGTTTTATTTGTGGATTTTTTGACTGTATAAATTTAAGTTCTTTTAAAGTTATTTTTTCTCCTTTTAATATGTTCTCTTTTATATATTCAAATTTTTTCAACTCTACTTCTTCATTTTTAATTGTTTGTTTAGAAGATTTTATAACTTCATTTATTATATCTTTTTTTAACTTTATTACTATTGTTTTTAGTGTATTTTCTTTATTACCTTGTTCTATGTTTTCACCTTTTTTTAATTTACTTATTTCTTTTGAAATTATTTCATCTAGTTCTTTACCTGATTTGCATTCTTTTATAATATTTTTCAACGATTCATATTCTCTTTTTATATCATTAGCCACATCTTTTGACTCTGGATATTTTTTATCTATAAATTCATTTTCTTCAGATGTTAAATTCTTACCTTTTATAAATTTCAATAAAATATTTTCTAGTTTTGATAAATCTTTTTTTATTTGTACTAAATACTTTTCAACCTGATTTATTGACTCTTCTTTTATTTTCCATTCGCTTTTTGTTATTTTGCAATCTTTAAATAATGTATGGTTTTTTACCTTTTCATTATTTATTAAATCATTAATATCTTTTTCTGTGTTTTGTATTTCACCTAATTTGCTCATCTTTATAAACATTTTTAGTTCATTTGATTCTTTATATGTTTTAGTAGCAAATTCCTTTAGTTGTGGATATTTCTTATTAATAAATTCCTTTTCTTTGGAAGTTAAAGACTCTCCTTTAACTATTTTTATAGCTATATTTTCAGCTTTAGCTATCATTTCTTTTATTTTAATTACCATTTCTTTATTAAGATTTTCTTGAACATCCTTTAAAGTATTGCTTCTTTCACCTTTTAATTCACCTGTATTTGCATTATTTAATTCTTTATTTTTGTATATATTATTTAACTCTAAATCATTATTACTTAAATTCAAATTATTTAATTTATTAATCATATGTAACTCCAAATTATTAACATCCGTATTTTGTATTTCATCTAATTTATTCACCTCTATAAAAACCCTTAATGCATTGGATTCTTTATGTGTTTTAGTAGCAAATTCTTTTAGCTGTGGATAGTTCTTATTTATAAACTCTTTTTCTTCGGAAGTTAAAGACTCTCCTTTAACTATTTTTATTGCTAGATTTTCATTTTTTGCTATCAATTCTTCTATTTTAATTACCATTTCTTTATTAAAATTTTCTTGAACATCTTTTAAAGGATTAATTAATTCGCCTGTATTGGTATTATTTAATTTATTAATCATATGTAACTCCATTTAATTTTTCATATTAATATACAGTCTTTATGTTTATTTATATTTTATATACGGATAAATTTTATTTTTCTAAAATTTAAAATTAATATATGTTTTATGTAATTGAATTGTACAATTAATTAATTTAAGTATGTGCTGTTAATGGATACATTTATCTGGGTATTTATTATTACAAATAGATAAAAATATAATAAATAATCTTAGTTTAAATTTTTATCATACTTATTTAAAGGAGAATATAAATAATGAAATATTTTATTGTAGAAGGTAATTTAAAAATTTCTGATCCAATAGATGATACTATAATGAAAGAACACATGGATTATTCAGGAAAAGCTATGAAGGAAGGTTCAATATTAATGACAGGACTTAAAAAAGATATGAGCGGTGTTATATTTATAATGAAGGCAGAAACTCCTGATAAAGTAGAGGAGTATTTATCTAATGAACCTTTAAAAATTCATGACATTCAAGAGTATAAGGTTACAGAATTCTCTCCTCACTACTTTAATGAATCACCTACAGAATGGTTTAGAATATAAAAATGCTGGGATGAATTCTTTTCATCCCAGCATAAATCAAATTTTAAAAACTTCATACAACTTAAGTTCAATCTTTATCTAAATATTCATTTCTAGTATTATACTTCTTATTTACATTTTTTTATAAGTTTAACAAATTATATGTGGATTTTTAGTGATAAATTATAGTTTACAACTGTGTAAAACACCTTCTACTAAATTATATGTTAAGTTAGCAATCTCCTGAGAAGATTCTACACATCCACCCTTCATCCATGATTTTAATATACCAATATATCCACTTTTAACAAAGGAATATACATAAGCAGGATGGTCCATTTTACCATCAAAATCTTGTCTAAGTTGATCCTTAATATGATCTTCAACTAGTTCCTCCAGTTTAAATAAGAAACTTATATCCCCATTTTGACTAAAAATGCATTGGCAAAAATCAACACTTTCATTTATCACATCACACATATCTTCAATAAATTCATGAGCTTCTTTGTAAAGATCATGAGTCTTATGATCCTTAATAATGTGTAATTCTAAGATACGCATGAATTCATTATAAAGCTCCCTTTCTAACTTTTCCAACATATCTGGTATATCACAGTAATAATTATAAAAAGTTGATCTGTTTAAGTCTGCAGCCAAAACCAATTCTTTTACTGTTATGTTATTTATTGGCTTTTCTTTCATTAAATTTATTAAACTCTGCTTTAATGATTCCTTTGACTTTCTAATTCTGCGGTCATTTTTTATATTCATAAATTTACTCCTTTCTTTAAAATAAACAACATTTTTTCGAAAAATGTCGTTTATCATACATTTTTATAATTTTTAATGATTGAATATTATTCCTTATAAAATTATAATTCATATTATAGCAAAAAACAACACCATGTTGTTTAATAAAAACTTAATATTGAGAAGGGTGATATATATGCTAAAAAAAGAATGGAAAGACTTATTCAAAAACAAATTTCTAATTGTGGCTCTTATTGCTATAATTGCAATCCCAACTATTTATTCAACTTTATTTTTAAGTTCCATGTGGGACCCTTATGGTAAAGTTAGCAATCTTCCTGTTGCTGTTGTAAATAATGATGATCCTATTGATTATGAGGATATGGAAGTAAATGTGGGTGAAAGACTTGTTGATAGTCTAAAAGATAATGACTCCTTAGCATTTAATTTTGTTGATGAAAAAGTAGCAATGGATGGTTTAGAAAATGGTACTTATTATATGGTAATTACTATACCTAAAAACTTTTCAAAAGATGCTACTACTTTATTAGATAAAAAGCCTAAAAAAATGGTATTAGAATATGCTACAAACCCAGGTAAAAACTATATCGCCAGTAAAATGAGTGAAACAGCTTTAACTAAAGTTCAAAATTCAATTTCTGAAAAGGTAACTGAAACTTATGCAGATGTGGTATTCGAACAGTTTGACACTGTAGGTGACGGACTTAAAGAAGCATCTGACGGTTCTTTAGAACTTAAAGACGGCTTAGGTGATTTAAAAGATGGTGGTGTAAAACTAAGTGATGGTTTAAACACTCTTTCTAATAGTATGTTAACATTTACTAATGGTACAAATACTTTATCACAAGGTTTAGATACTTATTTAGCAGGTGTAAAAACTTTAAATTCAGCTTCTGGGGAACTTGCAAATGGTGCTAATAAGTTGGCAGATGGTGCTAATCAGTTAAACTCTGCTGTTAAAGGAATCTCTATTCCAAATATATCTTTAAGTGAAGAGCAAAAAAACACTTTAAAAGACACAGCAGCTTCTGGTGTTTCTGGTTATTCTAAACAACTATCTTCTGGTATAGGTAGTGCAGTTAGCAATAAAGTAAGTAACACTTTAACTTCTGATAATACAGTTAAAGCAGTGTCTTCTGCAATACTTAGTGATAGTAAGATTGCTCAAATGGTGGGAGCACTTCAAGCAGCAGGCTATACTAAAGAGCAAGCCCAAGGCTTAGTTGTTGGAATAGTATCAAATACTTTAAAAGGTGTATCTTCTAATATTACTGCTGATTCTATAACAAGTGCAGTTTCTCCATCAGTATCTAGTACTATGAGCAAAATTGCAGCAGGTTCAGCTGAAAAAGGAGCCCAGGCAGTTGTAAAAGAGGTAAACTCAAATCTTTCTACTTATGAAGAAATGTTTACTACTTTAAAATCATCTACAAAAACTCTTTCAGATGGATTAAATACATTAAGTGCTGGTGCCAACGAATTAAAAGCTGGTTCAGACAAACTTGTAGCTAATAATCCTAAATTACAATCTGGTATGACATCACTTTCAGATGGTACAAATAAAATATCATCTGGTGTTAATGATCTAAAAAATGGATCTGTAAGTTTAAAAGATGGTTTAAAAACTGCTTATGATGGAAGTAATACTCTTCAAACAAGTTTAGCTGACGGAGCTAAATCTGTAAAAGATACTACTTCTACAATAAATGATGACACATTAAAAATGTTTGCATCGCCTGTAGACTCATCTAAAACTCAAATAACTAAAGTTGCAGATAATGGTCATGCCATGGCTGCATATATGATGGTTGTTGGTCTTTGGGTTGGATGTATGGGATTCTGTACAGTTTATCCTTTAACTAAAAATAGCTCAAAAATAAAATCAGGCTTTAGATTATGGTTAAGCAAAGCAAGTGTTATGTATCCTTCAATAATATTAGCTTCAATAGGAATGGTATCAGCTTTAAGCTTCTTCAATGGATTTAGCCCAGCTGATTTAAATAGCACTATATTAGTTGCAGTTGTTGCCGCAATAACCTTTATGAGTATTATATACTTCTTTAACGTGGCCTTTGGAGTAGTTGGTAAGTTCTTAGTTCTAATATTTATGGTTATTCAGTTATCTGGTTCTACAGGTACTTATCCTTTAGAATTATCAGGTGATTTTGTATCTAAAATAACGGATTATCTTCCATTTACTCATGTAGTTACTGCATTTAGAAGTACAATATCTGGAGGAACAAGTATAGAGGGTCATTTAATTTTCCTTGCTTCAATAGCTGTAGTAATGATGCTAATAACAATTGCATTCCTTGAATTTAAAGTAAGATATAAATCTAATAATAATATTATTACTGAAGATGATATGGACGACAAATTAGCAGTTTAATAAATAAAAATAAGGATTATGTTTATAAACATAATCCTTATTTTTATTTTTACTACTATAATGTTGATTTTGCTAATATTTCTTCTTTAAAGTTATCACTATTTATTGGCCACTTACCATATTTTCTTGCAGCCGCCATAAATGCATCTATATTTTCTATAGGAGAGTTAATAGGTATACCACATCCTGTGCTTAGTAAATATCCCTTTGGACTGTCATAACCATCTTCTATACATTTTTTTACACCTGCATAAACATCTTCTTTTGTCCCAAGCATCATTACTTCTACTGGATCCACATTCCCAACAATAGGAAGTCTGTCTCCCACAAGTTTTTTTGTATCAACTAAACTAACTCTATTATCTATACTTAGCATATTACAACCACTTTCCACCAAGTCTAGGGTCATATGTGAAGTTTCTCCACAAACATGATATGTAAGGGATTTTCCAAAACTATGTACATAATCTACTATTTCTTTTGTATATGGAAGAACAAACTCTCTATAAGTTTTCTTGTCTATTAGTGTACCTGAAGCTATTGGATCGCATAAAGATATTCCTGATCCTGCCTCTAAGAAATCTTTCATTACTATTTTAGTTGCATCTGTACTAAATCTTAATAATTCGTGAACTTTTTCCGGTTCTTTTCTTATAGATCTTAATAATTTTTCAACAGGATAAATACTCCCCGCTGCTGTTATTGGTCCATGAATACTTAAAGATGCTCCAACTTCATGCCCATATTTCTCCATACACATATGATAAGCATCATAATTTAATTGATACCATGGGTCATTTTTTCTTTCTATTTTTGATAAATCTAAAGAACTTAAATCTTTAAGATTTTTTAAATAATGATCTATTATGGCTGGTACTCCATCTTCTGGATCATTAGTTTTACTACCTAGTGCAATACCAACGCCATGAAGTCCATATTCTATAGAAATACTGTCATTTCCAAATCTCTCATAACAAGCTATTTGTGCCTGAGCTTGGTTTTTAGCACAGCTTCTTTTTTCTTTATGCGTAATTTTAGCTACTCTTCCTGATACTGATGTTACAAATGGTAATGCTGGTATTCTATCTATGGGTTTTCCACTAAAAAATCCTGCTAGTCTTTCCTTAGGAGTCATTTGATCATCTTTATGCATTGTAATACCCCCAATTTAATAAATTTATAATTAGTTAGATGGAAACTTTAAACAGCTAGAAAATAATCTTTCATAACCTTCTGATGCTCCAAGCTCCATATATTCCATATTTTTAGAAAGCAATTCCATATCTTTTTTAGCTTCCTTAGACATTAATGCCATATAAGCTCCTGTTTTTGAAGAATTACCTACATAAACTATTTTTCCTTTTACTTCCATTGGTAAAATCCCTGTTCCAACTAAACTGTCTACACTAACATGAGCTCCAAATTGACCTGCTATCATTACTTTTTTCAAATCTTTCATTTCAATATTAGCTTTTTTAAGTAGTGCATAAAAACCAGAAAGTATGGCTCCCTTGGCTAACTGAACTTGTCTAATATCACCCTGTGTAATTAAAAGTTTGTTTTTATTATCATCATATAAAATAAATTCTCTTTTTTTATTATTAATTTGTATTCTATTTAATCTGTAATCATCTTCTTCTAACTTTTCTAGCTTAATAAAAGCTCCATTATCTCTTACAATTCCTGTTTTTAATAGTTCTTTTACTACAGCTAAAATTCCACTTCCACATATGCCTATAGGTTTTTCTTCTCCTATAACTTTTATTGCCGTTTCTTCTTCATTAATAACTACATCTTCTATGGCTCCATTGGCTGCTCTCATTCCACAACTAATGTTCATTCCTTCTAGTGCTGGCCCTGCAGCACAAGAACAAGATAAAAGGTTTCCTTTATTTGATAGAACGATTTCACCGTTTGTTCCTATATCTATGAAAAGCACATTTTCATCTGCTTTATTTAATTCACATACATAAGCTCCTGCTACTATATCAGCTCCTATATATGCAGATACAGAAGGCAGGCAATAAAGTCTTGCTTTTTCACAAGCTAATAATCCTATATCTTTTGCCAAAATATTTTTAGAAGTAGTGAAAATAGGTGCAAATGGAGATTTCCCAATAGACTTAGCATCTATTCCAAGCAACATATGCATCATTGTACAGTTAGCTGCCACAGCAATTTCGTATATATATTTTTTATTTACATTTGCTTTTTCACATAATTTTTCTATCATTTCATTTATAGAAGTTACTATAGCCTTTTGTAAATTTTCAACTCCGTCTTCTTGGTTTTCCACTTCATATGTAATTCTAGTTAACACATCTAATCCATACTGTTTTTGCGAATTAATCATAGATTCAACACATATCTCTTCACCAGAATTTATATCTACTAAAGATGTAACTACTGTTGTTGTCCCTATATCCATAATCACTCCATATATTTTATCTCTTGTATCATTTTTTTCCAGATAAATTACTTCATCATTATTAAACACTGCTGTAATTTTTTCATCTTGTGGTTTTATTTTTTTTAACAATTTCCATTCTAATTTATCAGTATTTAATTGTCTCAAAATTTCATCTTCCAATGGTCTTTGATTTTCTAAAGTTGATTTTTCAAGAGTTATTAATTTTTTATGTATGGAAGGATTAACTTCAAACTTTGGCATATATCCACTGCTTAATACTCTATGTTTTCTCTCTTTTTGTAATAATTCTATTTTTATATCTTCTTTTGGTTTTACTAAACAAGATAGACGTATATTATCATTAATTTCTTCTTGTGATAAAAGTTTCTTCTCTGTTTCACTTAATTCTCCCAAATCTCCAGAAATAAGTTTAATTTTACATTTTCCACAAACACCTTTACCATTACAAGCATTATCAACAAATATATTTTCATCTAACAAAACATCCATCAATGTTTTATTTTCTTTTGCTTCTACGATTTTATTTTCTTTTTCTATGAAAACTTTACACATTTACCTTAATCCCCTCTGCGTTTAATGTACTTAGAATAGATTGTATATTTTTAAGTGGAGATTTTGTTCCAAGTCCACATGCTGGTGATATAATATTTGATCCATCTTTCACACATTTGTTAGTTAACAATGAAATTTTCTCTGGAGTCCCAAATTCCAATGTGTATGTACTTACATTTCCCATAAGAATTCTGTTTGGTAAATTAGCTCTAGCATTTTTCATGGAAACTACTGAGTCAAAACTAAGAGCATTACTTTGTATCATATTTACTTCTTTGTAAACACTTCTCATTTGACCACAAATATGTACAATAGTTCCTATTTTTTCTTCTTGCAAACTATGAATTATTTTATTTATATATTTAACTGCAAATTGTTCAAAATCTCTTGGTCCTAAAATTTCTCCACTTCCACTTGGATCAGAGATGGCAATTATATCTGCTCCTGCATCTATTTGAGCTCTAGCAAAATTAATGATTTCATCTGTAACAAATGTCATAAATTCATGAGCCTTTTTATTTTTCTTTCTTAATTCTTTGTAAAAAACAACAGGCTCCATAAGAGAACTAGCTGTACTTATAGGCCCTGTAATATTCCCTACTATAGGTACATCATCATTTTTTGATTTCAAAATTTTTATGGCATCTAATACTACCTTTGCTCTGCCTTCTTGTAGATTCATTTCTTTTAAATTTTCGTATTCATCCACACTATTTATGGCATATTCAATTACATGTGGTTCATATTCTTTTGTTCCTAAAGTAGCTTTAGCTCCCATAGCTTCAGCTTCTACAGTCATACAAAAAGGAACTCCATAATTTTCAAAACAACCACTTTCATAATTTGCACTGGCAAGTTCAGCCATTTTTTCTCCATTTAAGTGTGCCCCTGGCCAAAACACATTTGATCTATCCATTAAATCTGTTGTTATCATATTCATCATGCCACCTGGACATATGCAAGGCGGTCTATCAACTTCTTCATTATTAAATACTTTTATAATTCTCTCTTTTGGTGTAATCATTTTATCAACCTCATTTTAAATAGCATTTACTAAGTTTTTAGCATGTAGAAGTTCTTTGGCAACTTTTACTGCTTCAACTGCATTACTTGAATATCCATCTGCACCTATTTCTTTTGCATATTTTTGTGAAATAGGACTTCCTCCAACCATAACTGTAACATTATCTCTTATTCCTTCTTCATTTAACATGTCAATAACTGTTTTCATTCCACCCATAGTTGTTGTCATTAATGTTGACATACAAAGAAGTGATGCATTTGTTTCTTTTACTTTTTCAACAAAAGATTTTAAATTAACATCTCTTCCTAAATCATGCATTTCAAAACCAGCAGTTTCAAACATAATTCTAACTAAGTTTTTACCTATGTCATGTGTGTCTCCTTCAACAACGCCTATAACACCTTTTACTTTTGTACCTTCCTCTTGTTCTGGCAAATGAGGTCTTAAAACGTCTAGTCCTGCATACATAGCATCTGAACACAACAATACATCAGTTACAAAATATTCTTCTTCATCATAAAGCTTACTTGCTTCATTCATTCCCTCAACTAATCCATCCATTATTCCATCAAAAGCTGAATGTCCTTCATTTAAATATTCTTTGGCAACATCCACCACATCTTCGTCTTCCATTTCAACCACACACCCAGCTAATTTTTTTAAAAGTTCTTTTTTCGATGACATAATTGTCCCTCCTATTTTATTATTTTATATTAGTTTGATTCCCTTAATCTTACCTTCAGTCAATTTATAATTTATATTTTTAATACACATTTGACCTACTATTTTCGTTTTTCCTATAACTTCAATACAGCCCTCACCATATTTTATAGGTTTTGATAATTCAATATCGTATAAACTTGCTTTATTTGTTCCAAGAAGTGCAAATGTTGTTTTGGGACATAGCAATAATATGGTCTTATCATCTATAATCTTTTCAGCCTTTTTCAAGAAAGGATATGTAAACATTTCCACACTTTCTTTCATCATTTTCGGTCCAAGAATATTAACACCACCTGAAGAGTCAGCAAAACTAATTAAATTTGCACCTGCTCTTTGCCCTTCTTCTATAAAGTTAAGGATTTCATCTTGAAATTTATCAAATATTTGTTTCATCTTTTCTGGTTCTTTTCTAAAAATCTTAAATGCACGTGTAGCATCCATTAATACATTTAAGATTGTAAATGGTCCACTAACTTCTAAAACAACATTTTCTCCTTCACTTCTTAAACATGTGCAGGCCTTTAATACTTCTGATATTCTACCTTTAGTAAAATCAATACTTTTCAGATTTAATACATCATCAGCATTTTTGCACACATATTCCTTTGCCCTAGGTCCTATCTTTTCATCTCCATAATTGATAATTCCACCCATTGCTTCCCCTTCTACAGTGTGACAAAAGGGTAGTTCACAAAAGGCTGCATTATCATGTTTTTTTAGTTCTTTTGCTATTAGGCTCATTGTCTCCCAATGTTTATAGGCCTGGGGAAAACTTAATTTTAAATTTTTTGTCACTTCTTCATTTATCCCTGCAGAATTATTATAAGTACATTTAAAATCAATTATCTTCTCCATATATTTTTTAGACCTTTCTAAATATTTAATTCTTCACATTAATAAGAGTACCATATAAAAATAACTTATAAAAATTGATAATTTTTATAGTTTCATGTTCTTTATAAATAAAATCAATATATATGAAAATTATAAACAAAAATAGCCAATGACCTTAATCATTGACTTTTTTTATTTATATTATTTTTACTTCATTAATTGAGCTTCAAATTCAATTTCAATTTTTCTATATACTATATATACATATTGAGATTTTTATTTGGGGACCTTTTTACTAAAAATAACACACTTGCTCGATACTTCGAGATTTAAACATTTCCTCTATCAAATTAATTTGATCAGAGCTTACCTTTATAGCAGCATTGTTATTAGAAAACTTAGATTTTTTCTTAAGCTTTAACTCAAGAGTGTGACAAACCTTACCTTTCACATGTTCTTTAGTCCATCTATATCCACATACATTACTAAAAGGAATAAAGCTCATAAGCGTAAGTATACCATCTGTATATACAATATTATTACTGTTTTTAGGATTTAACACTGAGAATAAAATAACTGTAATAAAGTAACTCTTTGATAGTATCAATGTTCTTAAAGCCTCTTTTAAAATTTCATTTTTAGGTATTTCATTAAAGTCTATTAAAAATGCTGCTAAAGTTAAAATAATTGATCCCATAAGAAAATATTGTATGTATTTTGTCATTTGCTCATACCAAGTAGGCCTTTTATAGGACTGAATATAAAAAATCGGCTCCTTTTTAGAAAGTTCACAATCTTTTTTATGTGTTTTTATAAGGTCAAATATAAAATATCCATAACATAAAGTCATAACTATTACAAATGATGCAGATATAAAAACATTAGAATTACTTATATAGGTATCTACAATTTCAGCTCCAACATATAAAAGCAATGTTATACCTATGAGAAATGCTTTAAATAATCTTTTAGATTTATTAGATTCACTTTTATAAATTTCACTTAGAACATCAGGATCTCCCATTTGTTTTAATGCCATGTTTGTTGCTTCTTCATATTCCATACCTTCTTGTGTAAATTCTTCAATATAACTAGAAACATGATCTCTAAGTTCATCTTGTATATCTTTTGCTCTTTCTTCTGTGGAAATAAATTTACAAGTAGATTGTAAAAATTTTTCCACAGATTTATTTTGTGTATTCATTAATACTGTCCCCCTAATACTAAATTCATTGTTTTACTAAATATAACCCATTCATCTTTTCTATCTTTCAATTCCAAAAGTCCCTTTTTAGTAATTTTATAATATTTTCTACGTCTACCATTTTCCACATTCCAAAAAGATTCAATTAACTTACTTTTTTCAAGCTCATGTAATAGTGGATATAAAGTTCCCTCCTTAAAAAGAAATACTCCATTAGACTTATTTTCAATTTCTTTTATCATTCCATATCCATACATGGGCTCATTTTTTAATGCATCTAAAATTAATGTTACTGTACTACCTTTCATAAGCTCTTTATTCAAAACAACACCTTCTTTAATAATTTATTAAATCATACCTCGGATTTCTATGTATTATAAAGAAATTGTATTTCTATAGCCCTTATTAGTCAACTGTAAATTTTTACCAAAACAAAAAGTTACCTAGATATTAATCTAGGTAACTACACATTAAATTGATTTACTAACTTTTAGAGGATTCACTTTCAAGAAATAATCTAATATCCTTGAGTATATAGATGTGAAAATCATTCCTATAATTATAGATTTAACTCCATATACAATTAATCCAACAAACAACACTACCATGTTAATTTTACTTATTGTTTTAGCTATATTTATATTATTATTCTTCTTATGCATAATAAGTGCTATAACGTCTACTCCCACAGTTGATGCATTCACAATAATGCAACAATAATATCCCATTCCTATAAATATACATGCTAATATTAAATCTACTACTGTATTAACATGTAGTGAAAAAGGTAGAGAGTAAAATAATGAAAATAAGGTGATATAGAATAAGCTGCCAAATATAGACTTCGAAAAATTATCCTTACCTAAAAATATATAACATGTTATTAATAATAGTAAAGTTAATCCATTGCTCAAGTATAAAAGTGGCACTGATAGTAACTTATTTAATATCATAGAAATACTTGTAACTCCACCATTTATAATTTCATTAGGAACCATCCACTTTGAATAAGCTATTCCCATAAATATATTTCCTAATAAAATAATGGATATATCTTTACTATACTTTTTAATCCTATTTTTATCCATGTTATTCTCCCATATTTAAATTTCCAAACATATATATTATACATGAAATTTTAATGCAGAAGGCCATATTGGCTAAATATATCAATTCTAAAAATAAAACTTATCAATTATTTAATAATTTTTTATTTGCATTTACTTTTTTAAATATTCCCTTATTTCCTTTAAATAATTTTTTCTTATTATTAAGAAATAAATAATTAGAACTATAAAGAAACTTCCCATAACTATATATGCTGATGAAGCCACTTCCATATTAAAGGAATTTTTAACTGCCAAAAGGGCAAATGTTGAGTGCATTACAGCTATTACATAGGGTGCTAAAAACAATATTCCTATTTCTATTGTTGAAATTTTTCTTATTTCTTTATATGTTAGACCTATCTTATTAAGCTTCATATACTTTTCTTTGTCTTCCTGACAATCCATATAAATCTTGTTGTATAAAAAACTACTTGCTGTAACGAAAAATATTAACCCTATAAATATAGTTAAAAACAACAAGGTAGAAAAAATTGTTTTTCCATAATCAAGTACAAAAGATTTTGATAAAAATTTATACGTTCCATTATTTAATTCTTCTTTATTAGTGTTTTCAAAGTTTTTACATATATTCAAAGTTCTCATATAGTTTTGTGTATCAAAAGTAGTGAATTCATCTACTACACAGTTATTTGTTTCATCATATAAATCATCTTTAACCACGTATATATCATAATAAGCTGGCATAACAGACTTTTCTACTTGTGTAGCAACTTTTAAATCATTATCATCTACTACAACTTTTTTATTTACTTTTTTATTTTCTAATAAAGTTAGTGATATTGCTTCATTTTCTTTAAAGTTCACTGTTTGTTGATTTAATTTTTCGGCAAACTCTTTATACTTGGATTCTTTAATTATTTTAACCGATTTTTCTTTATCCTTTGAAAAAACTGTTTTTATCTCTCCACTTATTTTATAGTAAGGAATCTTTTCTTCTTTCAATGAATTTTCCAACAAATCAACTTTATCCATATAATCTTTTTTATCAAATTCATCCAAATTATCAAGCATACTTTTATTTGTTGCAAAATGTATTGCTTGAGGATAAGCCAACTCAACTTGTCTAGTTTGATCTTTCCAATAGGCATATACTGCACCTATGGCAGTAAATGCAACTGCAGAAGTTATACATATTAAGAAAAACATTCTTGTATTGTCTTTCATTTTATAATACAAATTTGATACGCATAACATATTAGTATTTTTCTTATAAAATTTTTTATTATTTTTTATAGTTTTTATAATAAATACACTAAGTTGAGAAAACAATAAATATGTTGCTATAATAGTCATAAAAGTTACTGGTGCTATGGTATTTACCAATTGTATTTTTGTAACTGTCACCGCTTTATAATATGACCATACAAAAAGAGCTATACACAATATAACAAGTAATATAGAAAACTTTGGCTCTGGTCTTTGAGTTTCGCTCCCCTTTAACAATTTTAAAACTTTATCTTCTTTTACTACAAAAGAAATAAACAAAGATATTAATAGTGAAAGTAGCATAAAGTAAATTATGGTTGCTATCATTGACATTGCTGGAATATAAAACTTTAGTGGCTCTATTCCCAGTAAATTTGATATGGCTATTAAAATTATCTTAGAAAAAATCAGTCCTACTGCTACACCAAGAGTAGATGATAATGCATTTATAATAAAGTTTTCTATAAAAATCATCTTTTGAACTTGTTTACTTGATATTCCCAAACTGTATAATATGCCAAACTCTTTACTTCTACCTTTCAAAAAAACACTTACTGAATAAAACACAAAGAAAAATAAAAACACATATACAATAATCGAGCATACTTTAATTGTTAACAGTAAATAATCATCAAATGTTGAAGTGTCTAAATTGTGATGATTTATAAACATATTAAAGGAAAATAATAAAGCTGAAGATATTAAAATGCTAAAGAAATATCCTAAATAAGACTTAGTGTTTCTCTTTACATTTTTATATGCAAATTGGGCAAAGTTCATTATTTAGTACCTCCCAATAAAGAAAGTACATCTATTATTTCTTGATAAAATTGAATTCTATTTTCACCTTTATAAATTTCGTTGTAAATCTCTCCATCTTTTATAAACAGTATTCTATTACAATAGCTAGCTGCTAAAGGATCATGAGTAACCATCATAGTAGTTACTTTTTCTTCCTTATTTATTTTCTCCAAATACTCCATTACATCTCTTGCTGATGTGGAATCAAGATTTCCCGTTGGTTCATCTGCCAGTACTAAAGTAGGATTATTAATTAATGCCCTTCCTATGGCAGTTCTTTGAGCCTGTCCTCCAGAAACTTCATAAGTCCTTTTATCTAATAAGTTTTCAATTCCCAATATTTTAGAAACTTTATTTAATCTATTTTCTTGTTCTTTTAAATCTACATTGTCTAGGGTTAAAGGTAAAATCATATTTTCACCAATTGTTAATGTATTTAATAAATTAAAATCTTGAAATACAAATCCAAGTTCTCTTCTTCTAAATAAAGCTAGGTCATCACCTTTTAGGTTTAAAATATTTTCTCCTCTTAATGTTATTGTTCCTGATGTTGGTTTATCAATAGTTGAGATAAGATTTAAAAGTGTAGTTTTTCCACTACCACTCGGCCCCATTATACCCACAAACTCTCCATCCTCAATAGCAAAACTTATGTTATTTAGTGCTGTTGAAATTACTTTTTTACCATATACTTTTTTTAAATTTTTTATATTTAATATTTCCATCATTCTTCTTCCTTTCTAAATTAATTGATTTTTCTTATATACCAATTTTAATTTAGATTTAAATATGTAACTATCTGCAAACCTTTCAAGAGTATTACATTCATGTAAGGTTTGTATATTTTAAAAGTCAGTAGTTCATTTACCACTGACTTATCATTTCTTAAATAATATGGATACTTTCGTTCCTTTTTTCTCTTGGGATTTTATTTCTATATTATGTCCTAAATTATCACAAACTGTTTTTGATATGTAAAGTCCCATACCTGTGGACTCTCCATATTTACGTCCATTTTCACCTGTAAAAAATAAATCAAAAACTCTTTTTATATCCTTCTTACAAATTCCTACTCCCTCATCAATTATATTTAATGAAATATATTTTTCATTTTCTTCATAATCTATAGTTATATATTTTCCATAACCTTTTGAGTATTTTACTCCATTTATAATAATTTGTTTTATTACAAATTTTATCCACTTCTTGTCAGTGTATACTTTTATGTTCTTGTTCAGATTCACCTTAGGCATTATTTTATTTTTTATAAATAACCTTTTTTCTTCATTTACAATTTCCATGATTTCATCATATAAATTAACTTGTTCAATTACAAAATCTTTTTCAAATTCATCTAGTCGTGCAAAGTACATTGCCATATTTAATCCTTTGTCTAATTTATCTACTTCCTGCATAATTTCTGCCTGAATTTCCTCTCCTTCATAATCTTGAAGTTGAAGATTTATTACAGATAAGGGAGTTTTCATTTGATGTATCCAGTGATTTATAAAAGTTAAATGTTCCTCATGTTTTTTCCTTTGCTCTTCTAAAGAATTTATGTATAATTCATATTGATTTTCTAAAATTAATGATAGATTTTTACCTAAGTCAGATCTTCCAAGGTCCACAAAAGACTCGTCTAAAGTATTTATTTTTTTTTCAAAAAAGTTATATATTTTTTTAGAGTTTAAGTATTTGTATATTATAAAACAACTTATTATAAAAGTGTTAAACAATAATATATATATAGTTTCACTAAAATTTATATATTTCATCATATTACAATAAAAAAGCGTAATTATAAGTCCTAAATAATAAACAAAAACATATGCCTTATATTCTCTTATAAATAATTTCATATTCTTACCTACCAAGTTTTATTTAATTTGTATCCAACACCTCTAACTGTTTGAACTCCATCGTCTATTCCCAAATCATAAAGTCTTTTTCTTATCCTACTTACATTCACATTTAGTGTATTTTCTTCTACAAATTCAATATCATCCCATATTTTTTCCAATAAATAGTCTCTACTCACTACCTTTGGATATTTTTTCATAAGACATTCCAAAAGTATTCCTTCCTTTTTAGTTATAACTAAATCTTTACTCTTATACTTTAGTTCTAATCTTTCTGGGTAAAATTTCAATCCATCAAGTTCTACAATTCGCTCATCCAACTTTGGAGAGTACTCACCATATGCTCTTCTTATATAACTTTTTATTTTTGCAATTACCACATCATAATAAAATGGCTTAGTTATATAATCATCTGCACCGCTTTCCAAAGCCCTAATTTGATCCATTCCACTGTCCCTTGCTGATATGAAAATTATTGGTACATTTGATTTTTGTCTTATCTTTGTACACCAATAAAAACCATCAAACTTTGGTAAGTTAACATCTAATAATACTACACTTGGAGTAAGCTCATCAAACTCTTCCATAATATTATTAAAGTTTTCAACTATTACCGCCTCGAAGCCATATTTATTCATGTAATCTTTTAATAAGGTGCTAATTGATATGTCGTCTTCCACAATATAAATTATATTATTCATATTACACCTCCTCCAGTATTCATCTTACAAATAGTTATTTATATTTATCATAAATATAACATTTACTCTATGATTTTATCAATAAAACATCCAATAATAATATTATTAACTTTAAGAAAAGTGTTGCCCACTGTTTCAAGCAACTGTCTAGTTACTAAATTTAGGCAACACTTATACTAAAATAAGTAGTAATAAATTAATAATATACATCCTAAGACTATTCTATACCACCCAAAAACTTTAAAGTCATGCTTTTTAATATATTCCATAAGAAACTTTATAACAAATAAAGATACTATAAATGATATTATTATCCCAACTATTAAAACAGCTCCCTCCAAACTTGTAAATACAACACCAAATTTAATTAACTTTAATAAGCTGGCACCTAACATCACTGGTATGGCTAAAAAGAAAGTAAACTCCGCAGCCACCTCTCTGGAAACTCCCAATAATAACGCTCCTACTATAGTTGCTCCTGAACGTGATGTTCCTGGAAATACTGCGGCTATTAGTTGAAAAACGCCTATAATTATAGCCATTTTAATACTTAAATTATTTATATTATCCACCTTTGGATTCTTACCTTTATTATAATTTTCTATTACTATAAATAAAACACCAAAGACTATTAAAACTAGGGATACACTTTTAAAATTATAAAATAGCTCATTTATTTTATCATCCCACAGTATGCCTACAATTGCTGCAGGCACACAAGCTATAAAAATTTTCACCCACATAATAAAAATATCTTTTTTTACTATTTCTTTATCTTTAAAATCAAAGGGGAATATTCTTTCCCAATACAAAACTACTACTGCCATAATGACCCCCAGCTGTATTACTACAAAATACATTTCTTTAAAAGCCTCTGACATATTTAGTTGTAAAAATTGATCTACTAAGATCATATGACCTGTACTACTTATAGGAAGCCACTCTGTAATTCCTTCAATTATACCTAAAATTATAGATTTTAAAATTTCTATCAATTCCATAAATGCTACCTCACTTTAAAATAAATTTGATTATACTAGAACTTTATTATTTATTTTACATTTAAGCTATCTGCAAACCTTACATAAAGATTACATCTGTGTAATAAAAAAGTACTAAGTTTAAATTGCATAAGCGAATTCACCCTAGTACTTTAATTTTTTTATTTAATTTTGTGCTTATGATATATATCTAAAATTCTTCAACTTTTAAATATTCATATCTTTTCTATTATAAATTAAGTAAGTGCTTACAATGGACACAATCATTATACAAATACCTATTATAACATATTTCATTTCAAATCCATTTTTTAAAAGGTCTCCTGGTGCATAATAATCAAAAGGTGAAAAATACTTAAGAAACTCAAAATCTTCTTTTAATTTACCTATTATTCCGAATAAATAAGAAACAAAGAATATTCCAATTGATATAGGAATTCCTCCTTTATCTGACTTAGCTAAAGCAGATATGAACATTCCTATAAACATAAATACAAGGCCTAAAATAAACATTCCCATATATACTATTTTAATATTTATCAAAAGATCCATAAGTTCCACATTATCTGGTTTTACTGCCATACAAACAAAAATATTAGTCGCACCTATAATGACTATATAAAGAAAATAAATTGAAATTATTGATAATAACTTATAACTTACGATTTTGCTTCTTTTTATTGGTTTTGAATATAAAAATTCTATTGTCCCCTGACTTTCTTCTTTTATAAGAGAGTTAACGCCTAAAATTGCTCCATAGACAGCACTTGCCATTGCAATATATTGAATAACATATGCCATATAATTAAATATATCTGAAAAATCTGTTCCTGTATCTATATTAAATGCCTTTAACATATCGACAGATAAGCCACTCATCTTATCATTTACCAACTGTTGCATTCCCATATCGGCCATACTTGGAAACAACGACATAAATAAAGCTATCATCATACCACAAACTACTGACCAAATAATACATGACTTTAATAGTCTTTTAAACTCAAATTTAAATATGTTCATTATTTATCTTCCTCCTTATTTTCATAATAATTTAAGAAAGTATCTTCTAGGTCTTCTTTTTCTATTAATAATTCATCAATAGTATATTTGCTTAATTCTTTAACTAGAGAGTTTGTATCTTTGTAATAAAGAAAGACAAATGAGTTATTGTTTGACTTATTTAAAACCTTTCCACCTAAGTTTAGTATTATTTCTTCATTAATATCCTTACTGCTTAATGTAACTTTTAGCCCTAGAGTCTTTGTAGCCTTTTCAAGTTCAATTACATCTATTATTTTTCCCTCTTTTATTACTGCTACCCTATCACATAAACTTTGCACTTCGTTTAAATTGTGTGATGATAAGAAAACAGTATTTCCTTTTTCCTTCTCTTTAACTAATATATTAAATAACTTTTTTTGCATTAGAGGATCTAGACCATTAGTAGGCTCATCTAAAATTAAAAGTTTTGGATTTTGAACTAATGCTTGAGCAATTGCTACTTTTTTCTTGTTTCCCAAACTAAGTTCTTCCATTTTCTTCTCCATATCTAATTCTAAATCTGTACATATTTGTGATAATTCTTCATCACTAACATTTGGATAAAAACTTTGAGCATATTTCATTATATCCTTTACTTTAACTGTGTCATAATATTTAACTTCACTAGGCACATATCCTATGCTTTCTTTTATTTTGCAATTATCTTTTACAATATCCATTCCAAATATGGTTGCACTTCCACCAGTTGGATATATGAAGTTTAGTAATGTCTTTATTGTAGTAGATTTTCCTGCACCATTTGGTCCAATAAATCCGTAAATTTCTCCTTCATGTACACTTATATTAATATTTTCAATTCCTCTGTTTTTCTTATACGATTTTGTTAGATTCTTAGTTTCAATTATCTTCACTGCAAATCCCTCACTTTTATTTTATTTTATAATACTAGTATAGAGTTAGTTGCCTAAGCTTTCAAACATTTTATTCTAATATATAAAAAGATTTACTAAGTCTTATAACCTAGTAAATCTTTTTAACTTGATTAAATCTAAATGGATTTAACCTAATTGCATTGTTATATAAAAATGGATACGATTTATTTAAATACTTTAAGTAATCAACCCATTGCATAGCAATATTTTTATAAACTCTTAAAATATCTTTTTCTAAATGACTAATATCTAATTGACTATTTTTATCATTTTTATAAAAAATAATTTCATCTCTTAAATGAATTACGGACATAAGTAAGTCTGTAAAAATTTCATGTTCCGTTATATTTTCATTACTTATTAAATTCACTAACAAATTGCTATTTTCCAATAAAACATCCTTTATTTCATCCAGATCTATCTCTTTCATATCAATATTATAATCATGTTTTTCCACTTGATTTTTTACTTCATCTAAATTATTAAAAGAAGTTATGGAATTTTTGCCCAACTTATCTGCTTTTATAATTAGACGCATCAATTTGTATCCTACCTCAGTAAAAAATAGTCCAATTAACATACTCAACTTTTCCATTCTTTCTTGCTTTGCTTTATAATCTATTAATCTTTCCAATATTAATGTAACAACTAAACTGTTTACAGGAATAAAGCATAAATTCATTAATGAATAATATGCTGTGTTTACAGCTTGGCCAAATACTAAGTAATGTATCAGAAACATAATAGCAGATAAACCTACTAATATTAGTGATACTACAATATAATATTTTTTATTCTTCATTTTTCTCCTCCTAATTTTACCAATATCTTGATTATTATATCATAGGAAAAAATTTTTGACTTATTATATTTTTCATATGCATCACTTATATTTATTATCCTAGTAAAACATCATTCATATCGTAGAGCCCATTTTCTGCATTTACAATAAACTTAGCTGCCATAACAGCGCCTTTGGCAAATATCATGTTTGATCCAGCTTTATGTTTTATTTCTAGTACTTCATCATCTCCTGCAAAGATCACATCGTTGTCTCCTATAATTGTTCCACCTCTTATAGTATGTATACCTAGTTCATTTTCTTGTCTTTTCGCATTTTTTCCATGTCTTCCGTAAATATTTGTAAGTTCATTTCTTACTTCTTTAATAGCATCTGCTGTCATAAAAGCCGTTCCACATGGGCAATCTTCTTTTCTATTGTGGTGTTTTTCTATTATTTCTATATCAAATCCATCTAATAATCTAGTGGCTGTTTTTACTAATTGAAGCATTGCAGTTATACCAATTGATGTATTTGAAGATTTAAATACTGGTATTAATTTTGATACTTCTTTAACTTTCTCATTTTGTTCATCACTGTGAGCTGTAGTACCTATAATTACTGGTGTTTTAGTACTTACACCATAGTCTAAAATTTCTTCTAGTCTAGATGCTTTCGAAAAATCTATTATTGCATCTGCTTTTCCTTCTATATCGCTAAACTTTGGATATATTTTAAAATCTACGTCTTTTAAATCATGATCTGAAACTGCACAAAATACTTCTACTCCCTCAGTTTCATTTATACATTTTACTATTTCTCTTCCTGTATTTCCAAGGCCACTTACTATTATTTTTATCATCACAAAATCTCCCCTGTACAATAATATGTATTTACACTATAATGGTAATTTATTTGATACATTTATGTCAATTAATTCACATAAAAACACCCTATTCTCCAAATGAAAATAGGGTATTTTTAATTATTTTTAAATATCATCATCTCTTCTATGAATAGATTTTTCACTATCAAATCCTTCAGGGTATCTTTTTTTCAATTTATCAATATTCATTTTAAATATATCTTCCAATGAGTATCCTAAAGCAGTGGCTGTTTCAGCTAAGTACCAAGCAACATCACCAAGCTCCTTTGCCAAATGATCTTTGTCCAATTTATGATTATGGGCTATATGTTTTTTTACAATATCTATTGCCTCTCCTGATTCACCACAAAGTCCCATTACACCATTTATCAACATATCCTTTTCATTTAAATCTTTATTAATTGTTCTCTTTGCCAATTCTTGATATTCATTAATTTTCATATATTCCTCCTAAAATAAATACTACCCTTGAAGTCCATGGGCTTGCCTATCCATATTCTCAATTACAACATCATGAATATCTCCCTTTGAAGCGCAGTATTCAAGAACCTTCCATGGAGTGTTAGTATGAAAGTGAATTTTAATTAAGCTTTCATCACCAACAGCAAGTAAACAATCTCCTTTAATATTTTCTGTTATGTAATCATTTATTTCATCTTCACTAAGATTAGTTCCTTCAATTAATAATTGTGTATCAAATTTATACTCTAACATATTCATACTCCTTTTCTAGTTTATTATCTTATGTAATATATTTTTCTAATAATTATATTATACACTAGTAATATGGAGTTCTAAACATTTTACTGTTTAAAAAATAATGACCACCCTCAAAACCATGAAGGTGGTCATTCAAATTTCTAAATTACAAAATCTTTGATACTTATTTAATTGCTTTTGTCATAAACTTAGCCATGTATCTATTTATATAATCATCAATGTCGTCCTTATCACTATCAAATCCCCAGTTGTCTTCTAGTACTCTTATACTTCTATAAGTTAGTCCCACATCACCTTTTAATTTGAAATCTATTAAATCATAAAGCCAACATTCACGGGCATTTTCTTCCCAAAGATTATTTGACTTAATATACTTATCTAAAATTAATTTGTATCTTAATAAAGTGAAACGGTCTATAGTTATATTATTTATTCCTACATTAAATTTACTTCCCCTTGTCATATGATCCCCCCCTAAGATATATTTTCAATTAAATTATAGCATAGGTAAGTACATTTTAGGATTAATTGTCAGTATAAACAATTTTTCCTTCGCTAATTGTGTATTTAACTTTTCCAAATAGTTTTTCACCTATAAAAGGAGAGTTACTTGATTTAGAACCAAAATCTTTTACTACCCATTCTTCATCTGGGTTAAATATTAAAATATCTGCAATAGCTCCTTCTTTAATACATCCTCTGTCTAAATTATATAGTTTTGCAGGGTTTATAGTCATTTTTTCTAATAGGCCCATTAGGCTTAAATGTTTCTCTTTTACTAAAGATGTTATCCCTAGTGCTAAAGATGTCTCCAAACCTATGATACCACTTGGACATGCAGGAAACGCACGACTTTTTTCTTCTATAGTATGTGGTGCATGATCTGTTGCTATTATTTCTATTGTATTATCTTTTAATCCTTCAATTATTGTTTGCTTATCTTTCTGTGTTCTAAGTGGTGGATTCATCTTTGCCAATGACCCATGTTTTAGTACATCTTCTTCAGTTAAAGTAAAGTGGTGAGGCGCTGCCTCTGCATAAACTTTTGCTCCAAGTGATTTTGCAAATCTTACTGTTTCTACTGCTACACCTGAACTTATATGTTGAATACTTACTTTCGCTCCTGTTTCTAAAGCAATCATACAGTCTCTAGCTACCATAACATCTTCTGCACAAGTTTTGGCTCCACCTTTAAGACCTAATTTTTTAGCTATTTCACTGTCATTTACTCCAGCAGTCTCTATAAAATTAGAATCTTCCTCATGAAGGCTTATTGGCACATCAAGCTCCTTTGCCTTATTCATCGCTTCATATAAGATTTCTGTATCCATTATAGCTATACCATCATCACTAAATCCTACAGCTCCATTTCCTAATAGTTCTTCAAAGTTAGTTAATTCTTTTCCTCTAAAACTTTTTGTTATACTACCAACTTGAAGTACATTAATGCAAGCCTCTTTTGCTTTTTCATTTACATAATTTAGGGTTTCTACATTATCAACTACAGGTTTTGTGTTTGCCATACAAACAACAGTTGTAAATCCACCTCTTGCTGCAGATTTTGCTCCAGTTAATATATCTTCCTTATATGTGAAACCTGGATCTCTAAAGTGCACATGAACATCAATTAATCCTGGAGAAACTATATATCCTTTTGCATCTATTATTTTTTTAATTTTTTCATTAACTTCTATTTTGCCTATTTTTTTAATTTTCCCACCATCAATAGCTATATCTACTACTTCATCTTTTTTACTCAATGGATCAATTAATCTTCCATTTTTTATTAAAATCATAAATACCTCCTTTGCAATATCTATTTATATATAAATTATAAATATTGTACCATTTTTTATTAAAAAATAAAAAAAGAATTTTACCAATACATACATAAAATTCTTTCTTTTTAATATTATTCAGTTTTTACCATAATAGGTTCTAAAATGTAATTAAAAAAATATTCATTTTTTTAAGTTTATAATTTAATGAAATTTTTAGAATTTATATAAAATTTTGCTTTTTGAAATTTTTGTCGAAAAATAGGTTTACAAATTAATAATTATAATGTAAAATGTTTTTTATACGTAAGAGGAAATCTTTCATCAATTGAGGAAAGGCTTATCCTCAAAATTTAATTCCTTAAACTATTTCAGAGGAATAAGCAATAATTTTAGGAGGAAATCGATATGATTCAAATTTTAACAGGTACTGCTTTATTATTAGTAGTATTAGCACTATTTACTTTATTTAGTTACAAAGCACCACAAGGTATGAAAGCAATGGGTGGACTTGCAAACGCTGCAGTTGCATCATTCTTAGTTGAAGCTTTCCACTTCTCATTCTTTGGTGAAGTTTTAGGAATAAAATTCCTTGAAAACGTAGGAGCAGCAAACGGTTCATTAGGTGGTGTTGCAGCTGCAACTTTAGTACCATTAGCTCTTGGAGTTTCTCCAGTATATGCTGTAATGGTTGGTCTTACATGTTTAAACTTCAAGATATTACCAGGATTTATAGCTGGTTACCTAATATCATTTGTTATTAAGAAGTTAGAAGAAAAAGTTCCTGCTGGACTTGATTTAATCGTTATAATATTAGTTGCTGCACCACTTGCATTTGGTATCGGGCAATTCAGTAGTCCAATTGTAAACGGTGTTCTTGAAACTGTTGGTACAGTATTAACTCAAGCATCATCTGCATCTCCAATATTAATGGGTATAATACTTGGTGGTTTAATAACTGTTGTTGCTACTGCTCCACTTAGTTCAATGGCTTTAACAGCTATGATAGGATTAACTGGTGCTCCAATGGCAATAGGTGCATTATCAGTATTTGGTTCTTCTTTCATGAACTTTGTATTCTTCTCAAAAATGAAGTTTGGTTCTAAGAAAGATAATATATCAGTTGCTATAGAGCCATTAACTCAAGCTGACTTAATATCTGCTAACCCAATACCAGTATATGTTACTAACTTTATAGGTGGTGCAATGTCTGGTGTAATAATAGCTATGATGGGACTTGTAAACAACTCTCCTGGAACTGCTACTCCAATAGCTGGTTTCGCAGTAATGTTTGCTTATAACCCACCAATGCAAGTTTTAATAACTGCTGCTGGTTGTATTGCAGTATCAATAGCTGCTGGTTTCATAGGATATGCAATATTCAAAAACTACAAAATAACTACTGCTGATGTAGTTCGTGGAACTAACTCAGATGATATAGCTGCTTAATATATTTAAATAGCAAATTAAAAAGCCTAAAGGTTTAATATAAATTATTCCTTTAAGCTTTTTTTTTATTCAAATAATCAATTTCCATATTTTAATTTAGACCTTTTCCTTTCTTAATTATTTATTATAATTTATTTTTCAAATCATTATTTATCTTATAGAAATGCTACAGCAAGAACATGTGGTAGTTGACTTGTAAAGGCTATTATCTCATCATGAAATTTAGGAGTAGTTCTTTGAACATGCTTGAAACCCATTTCATAAGCTAGTTTTTCTATTAGTTTTAAATTTTTTTCTGCAAAATAAGTAGCCAGCCCTAAAATAAAAGTCCCAGAACATAAAATAAAAAATATGCTCCTCCTCACAATAAATAGTTGACAAACCAATTATCATAAGAAAAAGCATATTTAAATTTGTTACAATTTATTTATAGGAAATCTTATCCAAAATATCTTTCTAATAATCCTAAGAATGCTTTACCATGTCTAGCTTCATCTTTACACATTTCATGAACTGTATCATGTATAGCATCTAATCCTAATTCTTTAGCTCTCTTAGCTATTTTTAATTTTCCTTCAGTAGCTCCATACTCAGCATCAACTCTAACTCTTAAGTTTTCTTTAGTATCAGCAACTACTACTTCACCTAATAATTCAGCAAATTTAGCAGCATGTTCTGCTTCTTCAAAAGCTATTCTTTTGTAAGCTTCAGCAACTTCTGGATATCCTTCTCTATCAGCTTGTCTACTCATTGCTAAGTACATACCAACTTCTGTACATTCACCAGTGAAGTTAGCTCTAAGTCCTTCAACTATTTCTTCATCAACTCCTTGAGCTACACCTATTCTATGCTCATCAGCCCAATTCATTTTACCTTTCATTTCTTCGAACTTTTCAGCTCCTACTTTACATACTGGACATACTTCTGGTGCAGTTTCTCCTTCATGAATATATCCACATACAGTACATACAAATTTTTTCATAGTATTATACCCTCCCAATAAATATTATCTTTTCTATTTATAACTAATATATACCCCATGATTTTTTAACTAAACAAATTCTATAAAATTTCAAAAAAATATTTTTGATTTTGCCAAAATTAATCATGGTTATAGATAATGTTACCATTTTTTACAATTAAAAGCTACAATATAATTATTATTTTATTGTAAATCGTAGCCTAACATTAAAACTATTTTTTCAACCTCATCTTTATTTTCTTCATTTACCTTTTCTTCTAAATGAACACACCTATTTGGTTTAAAACTTCCATTTATTAATTTTGTAGAGAAGGCAAGGCATGTGGCAACCCCACATTTGCCACAATTTATTTTAGGCAAAAATTCATATACATCTATGGGGCTTGGAAGCCTTCTCATATCTTCATTTGGAGTAATTTTATCTATTTTATCAGCACAATCATTTATAATACTTTTTATGTAATCTAAAGTTTCAAAGGCATCAGTTTCATTTAATAATTTTGAAACAGCCACCTCTTCTTTGTACATAATAATTATTTTCGGTCCATGATTAAATGTCAGTGTTCCTGCCTTTTTATTATAAATTGTAGTTTTTAAATATGTATTTAAATAAGGAAATAAATCTTCAATATTTCGTGAAAAACTTCCTTTAATTCTTATTCTATTTGAATCTGTGGTGCAAGGTTGAATAAACTTTAAATCTAAATTTTCTATGTACATTTATTTTCTCCTTTTACAAATTATTTAATGCATAAGCTAATTTATCTATTTCTTCTTTTTCGTTAAAATATCCCATGCTAACTCTTACTGTTCCTCTTTCTTTTGTGCCAATTATCTCATGAGCGCAAGGAGCACAGTGAAGACCCGCTCTTACCATAATATTATATTTGTCTCCAAGTATATGAGCTACTTCTTCAGGTCTTTTATTTTTTATATTAAAAGATATGACCGGTGTGATTTTTTGCCAATCCTTAGGTCCATAAATTTCTATATCTTTAACCTTTGATAAAATATTTAAAGCATATTTAGTTAAACCTTTTTCCTTTTCATAAATATTTTCTACTTGTTCTTTTAATAAAAATTTAATAGCAGATCTTAAACCACAAATACCACTTACATTAAGAGTTCCAGTTTCCAATTTATTTGGGTAATAATCCACTTGATATTCATAAGCAGAGTCTCCACCAGTTCCTCCACTTTTTATAGGTTCTATATTATAACCACAGTTTATAACAATTCCGCCAGTACCCATAGGGCCTAGCAAGCTTTTGTGACCAGTAAATGTAAGTATATCTATATTATCTTTTTCAATATCTACTTTATAAGCTCCACAAAGTTGAGCACCATCTACCACAAAAGGAATTTTATTTTTTCTAGCAATTTCTCCAATTTCCTTAATAGGTTGTATGGTTCCAATAACATTTGAAGCTGCAGTGAATATAATAAGCTTGGTATTTTCTTTTATTAATTTTTCCACATCATTTGCTTTAGTTATGCCATTTTTATCACACTTTACTTTACTTATATCTATATTTTTTTCTTTTTCTAAGGTTTTCAAAGTTCTCCATACTGCATTATGTTCCAAGGAACTTGTTATTACATGATCATTTTCTTTTATCATCCCTCTAAGAACCATGTTTATGGACTCCGTTACATTTGATGTAAAAATAACATTTTTAGGACTTTTAAAATTAAATAATTCACCAATAAGTTTCCTACACTCGTATATTATAAAATCTGATTCCATTGCTTTTTTATATGCTCCTCTACCAGAACTTGTGCCATTATTAGTCATAAAATCATATACTGCCTCACTTACTTGTTTTGGCTTTGGAAAAGATGTTGCTGCATTATCTAAATATATTTCCACATTAATTCCTCCCAGATAAATTTCCATAATATTGCATCTTATATAAATGATAGCATAATTATAATAAGTAAATGTGCCATATAAACCTTAATTTTATTAATTTTTTATTTTTTTGTAATTATATAAAGTCAACAGTAGAATAATGTTTTTTTTTCTGATAAAATACTAGGGACATTAATTTTAGAGGGTGGTTATATAGATGAAAAATAAAGGTATATTTATAGCAATAGAAGGCCCTATCGGTGCAGGTAAAACTACGTTAGCAAATTTACTTAACGACTATCTAGGCTATACTCTGCTTAGAGAAATTGTAGAAGAAAATCCATTTTTATCGAAATTTTATACTGATATTAAGGAATATGCTTTACAAACAGAAGCATTTTTTTTATTCAATAGAGTAAAACAGCTTGAAGACGTTAATAAAAATATACTTAGCAAGTGCAAGGGAGTTGTAAGTGACTACCATATAGTAAAAAACCTTATTTTTGCAGGTATTACACTTGATAATAATCAGTTCCACCGATATAAACAAGTTTATAACATATTCGTAAATGATTTACCACAACCAGATATTATCATATATTTAAATTCAAATACAGATGTATTAATGAGAAGAATAGCAAGTAGAGATAGAAGTTTTGAAAGACAAATGGACAGAAATTATATCGATAATCTTCGTAATGAGTACCAATATTATTTCAATCCACTTTCTATTAAACATAACTTCACTGGTAAAGAACCTATTATCATAGAAATTGATAACTCTAATTTAGATTTCTTAAATAACGAGTCAGACAGAAAATATATTATAGATAAAGTTGAAAAAGCTATATCATCTTTAGGAGGAAATTCACAATGTTCAAATTAGAAAATAAAAGCGACAAATGCGCAAGCAGAGATTTATTTATAACTGTTGCAGGAAATGTGGGCGCAGGAAAATCCACATTAACAAAATTAGTAGGAGAAAAGCTGGGATTTGAAACTCATTTTGAAAAAGTTGACGGAAATCCTTATTTAGAAGATTTTTACAAAGACCAAGACAAATGGGGATTCCATTTACAACTTTACTTTTTAGCTCAAAGGTTTAAACAGCAAAAAGAAATACGTGCTAGCGGGCTTAATAATATACAAGACAGAAGTATATATGAAGACGTTGAAATATTTGCTAGAAACTTATTTGACAATGGCAAAATGACTAAAAGAGATTATATAACTTATAGAGATTTATTCAACGATATGGTTCCTCATCTTAGAACTCCAGACTTGATGATTTATCTTGATGGTTCAATAGACACTATAATAAATAGAATAAAATTAAGATCTCGTGATATGGAAAAAGATGTGGATGTGGCATACTGGACAAACCTTCATAATAGGTATGAAGATTGGATAAAAGAATACAATGATTCTCCAGTATTATATGTAAATATTAACAAAGTTGACTTAATAAACAAACCAGAGCATTTAGATATGTTATGCAACAAAATTAAAGAAACTTTAAATATATAACTTTTTATAAAAAAAGGGATTCACACTACACTGTGATTCCCTTTTTTATTTACTCCATCTGAGATTCCATCAAATTCTTTGTAGATTCTTCCACAGATTTTTTCTTAATAAAAGATAATTTAGTTTCTGCAACTATAATTGACACAAAAATTATTATGCACCCAACTACCATTCTACTAGTTAATACTTCGTGGAAAATTAAAACAGACATTATTGTACCAAATACGGCTTCTGTAGATAAAATTATAGCTGTTCTTGTTTGATCTACTTTTGATTGACACATTGTTTGTAGTAAGAATCCAATAGCAGTAGAGAATATTCCTAAATATAATGCTCCCATTAATCCTACTGGTGTCGCATTAAAATTAATTTCTCCTATTACAATTTGTAAAATTAAGGACAATAAAAAAGCTACTACAAACTGTGTAACTGTTAATACGTACGAATTATATTTTTTACTAAATTCTCCTGTAAAGAAAATGTGAAATGCAAAACCAATAGCACATATAAATGTTAAGAAATCTCCAAAATTAATGCTTAAATCAGCTTCTAAAGACAATACTGCTATTCCTACAAGTGCCATAAAACTACTTATAACGCCAATTTTATCAAGCTTCCTTTTGTATAAAATAAAACCTATAAATGGTACTATTACAACATTTACAGCTGTAATAAAAGCATTTTTTGAAACAGTAGTATATACAAGACCTAAAGTCTGTGTTGTAAATCCTACAAAGGAAAATAATCCAAGTAAAGCTCCTGCTATTAAAGATTCTTTTGATATATTCTCTTTGATTTTCTTATAAAATATTATTCCTAGCATTAAACTTGCAATGAAGAATCTAAGAGTTAAGGTTTGTACAGTACTAAGTCCACCATCTAAGGCTAACTTGGTTCCTATAAACCCACTTCCCCATATAATTGCTATTCCAAATAATCCTATTTCACCTAAATATTTTTTCATTTAATCCCTCCCTCTTAATGTCTACAATTCAATCATAATCTAGTTGGATTTATTTGTAAATCTATAATTAGTTTATTTTCTCAAATATACATATAATGAAAATATAAAATCCCATAATAAAAATACATTGAAGTAAAATCAATGTATTTTAATAATCTATATTTTTAATTATTTCTAAATTTTGTTTAAATATTTCCACAATTTTAGGGTCATACTTTGTACCACTTCCAAATAAAATTTTATTTATAGACTTTTGGATAGGGTTATTAACACCTACATGCATGCCACGTATCATCTCTAATACATAGTCATCACATACATGTATAATTCTAGAATAAATAGATATATTTTCCCCTCTTAATCCAAATGGGAATCCGCTACCATCCCAGTTTTCATGATGTGTTAGTATAGCTCTGGCAATTTTGTAATATTGTTGATTTAATTGCATTATTCTAAAACTTGCTTCCACATTACTACTTACTATTTTATTAAACTTATATTCGTTACTCATAATAAATATTTCTGATATATCTTCATCAGTCATTGAAATCATTCCAATATGATGATATCTGGCAACTAGTTCTAGGTCATACATTTCACTTTTAGATAATTTTAGTTCTTTTCCCATAATCTGAGCACATTTAAGCACATTTTTTGAATGTATTTTACACTCTATATTTTTATTTTCTAAAATATTAATAATATCGTCTAGTTTTTGTATAACTGAAGCTTCATTTTTCAAAATTAATTTTTGCTTATATATTTCTTTATCTGCTCTTTTTATTATATTTTCCATATTTTCATCAGTAGACTTCTTACATGCAACACCTAAAGATATACTACATGGTATTTTATTACTATCTATGCGTTTGCAATTTTCTATTATACGAAACTCTACTTTCCTTGCAATTTCTTCACTTGTATTGGGCATTAGTATGGCTATTTCATCTCCACCAATTCTAAAGATCAAATCGTCTTTTCTACATGACTTTTTTAAAACAGAGCATACATTATGAATAAGATTGTCTCCCTCTATATGTCCAAGGGTGTCATTTATAAGCTTTAAATCATTTATATCTCCTAGTATTAAGCTCAGCGGATAGTTTAACGGTGTATTAAGTTCTTTTATTTTTTTATTAAAATAATCTTTGTTTAGCAATCCTGTATCCCCATCTGTTATACTGAGCTTACTTAGTTCTTTTATTAAATTATTTTTCTCTGTTACATCTTCTGATATACCCGTTGTCCCTAGTAGCTCACCTTCATCATTAAAAAATGGATTTTTAGTAGTTTTTACACATTTTTCTCCAAGGTTATAATATCTGTGAACACTTTGTCTAGTTTCTATAACAATATCATCATCTTTTTTGTACATATCCGCTTCTTCTTTGCTTAATATATCATAATCCGTTTTATTCAAGATATCTTCTCTTTTTAGTCCAGCTTCTATTTCAAACTCTTTATTTACAAATACATATTTTCCGTCTAAATCTTTAAGCCACATGGAAAATGGAATTGTATCTATAAATTTAGTTGTTAAATGATGTTTTTCTTTATAATTTTCGTATTCATCACCCAGTCTTTTAACCATTTGTTCCTCCTGTATAAAATGATCTTATATTTATAATGTTATTTACGAAGATACAACTACACTATCCATGGAATGTATCTTTTGCACTGTTTTATAGATAAACTTAGAATTTGATTTTGCTAAGTCTATATGAGACTATTTATTTAGTAACAATTTTTTATCAATTTATTAATATTATCTACGAACTTATCTTTTCCCATGTACTTTGGAGAAATATTTATAAATAAACTTATATTTTTATTTACATACTTATCAAAATTATTTGCTTATTTTAATATAAAAAAGTGTGTATATTCTTAAAGAATAATACACACTTTTTTAATAATCTTATTTATTTATAGTTACATATAGATTAGACACATAAGCAAAACCTTTATTGTATACTATTTTATACCATCCCGTTTTTGCATCTGTTCCTATTGTTTCTACTTTTGTTCCACCACTTAAATACCCTACTTTTCCATAGCTTGATGATGGTCCACTTCTTACATTTACTCCTGATTTTGTTGTTCCTGTTTTTATTTCAGCTATATATAGTTTAGATGCATAAGCATATTCGTTATTATATTTAATTTTATACCAACCTGTTTTTGCATCTTTTTCTATTATATTTACTTTTGTTCCACTATTTAAGTAACCTAACTTTTTATAACTAGTTGATGGTCCACTTCTTACATTTACTCCTGATGTTGTTATCCCAGGTCTTGTTGATTCATTTTGAATAATTACATAAAGATTAGATACATATGCATATCCACTATTGTATTTTATTTTATACCAACCTGTTTTTGCATCTGTTCCTACTATTTCTACTTTTGTTCCACCATTTAAATAACCAACTTTTCCATAAATTGTTGATGGTCCACTTCTTACATTTACTCCTGATGTTGTTATTCCAGGTCTTGTTGATTCATTTTCAATAATTACATAAAGATTAGATACATATGCATATCCACTATTGTATTTTATTTTATACCAACCTGTCTTTGCATCTGTTTCTACTATTTCTACTTTTGTTCCACCATTTAAATAACCAACTTTTCCATAACTTGTTGATGGTCCACTTCTTACATTTACTCCTGATTTTGTTGTTCCTGTTTTTATTACGCTCAGCTCAGCATCAGTTTGTCCTTTTATTGATGAAGAATATTCTCCATATAAAGTTTTACTATCAACATTTTTATAAGCTCTTACTTTATAAGTATAAGATGTATTAGCTTTAAGGTTAGAATCTGTATATGAATTATTCGCATTTCCTGTAATTGTTTTTAATAATTTATATGAACTAGTGCTATTATCATATTTATAAACTTTATATCCATGTGAATTACTAACTTTTGTCCATGATAATGTTAAAGAGTTTGTAGTTTTAGATTTTATAACTAAGCCTGTAACTTTACTTGGAGTATTATTAACTATTTTAAACGAAGTTGTTATACTTCCAGTATAACCTCCAATACCAGTAATTTTTACAGTGGCAGTCCCAACAGAAGTATTATTAGAATAGCTTACCTGATAATCTTTACCAGATACCAACTCTTTTCCACTATAACTAACCTTTACACTTGGTTTTATTTCTTTTCCTGTATACTCTTGGTCACTTATTGAACTTACAGTTGCTTTAGACAAATCTATAGCTTTAGTAGGTTCAGGTAATAAGAAAGTATAATTCATATCAAAATATTTTGGACTTGTAGAAGTACCAATACCTTCTATTGTACCTTTATCAGTATATTGCCACATCATATATGGTCTTGGATATGTATTTGTTGATGAATACTGAGCTATCCATAGATAACTTGATGAAAGTAACTCATCTGAAAAATATCTACTTCCAAAATCATTATTAGTGTATAGCCCTCCCTTATATCCTTGGCCTTCAACATAATCTAAAAATGCATTAGACATACTTGTTGCTAAACTTTTTGTAACTGTTACACCTTGATTTAATGCATAATCAACACTGTCATACTCAAAATCAAAAAATACTGGATATGATATTTTATCTTTATAAGGTGCAATAGTTTCTATACATTTTTGTGCTTCTATTTTTGCTTTGGCGCTAGTTGTAGCATAACTAAACCAGTAAACTCCAACTTCAACACCTGCATTTATAGCTCCTTTGATATTTTCATGGAAATATGGGTCAACAGTAGAAGTACCGTAACCAGCTCTTATTATTGCATAATCTACACCACCTGCTTTTACTTTATTCCAATCAATTGAACCATTCCATTTACTTACATCAATTCCTAGTTGTGCCGGACTTAAAGTAATATAAGTACCTGACACATATCCATATGTATCTTTATAATATATTTTATACCAACTGCCACTTTTGTCTAAAACTTCCACATTAGTACCACTTGCTACTGTACCTATAACTCCATAAGAAGTTGATGGCCCACTTCTTACATTTAAATTACTTGTATTAACCACACCTTGTCCAATAAGGTTTGGTTTAGTAATTGGCGTTACCTGCAAATTAGGTAATGCTCTACTTGTAGTATAAAGGCTCATTTCATTTTGACGCCCCATATTATACTTTGGATTTTCTTTTGGATCTGGTTGATAAGAATTGTCATTAATAGCTACTTTGTTTGATGATAATTTCTCAGCAATTTGTACAGAACCTGTTTCTTGAGCATTTGCTATTATCATTATGTTTTGAGAAACTATTGTAAATGATAATGACAATGCTAGAAATGATTTTGTGTATTTTTTCATAACTTCCCCCCTTCAGCAAGAAATATTTCTTGCAAATTCAATGTAAATTTTCGACATTTTAGGTCAAATTTTCATCATATTCTAAATATATAATAAAATTACAAAATTGTAAACAAATTTGTAAATAATAGATAAATTTGCATTAATTATACTTAATTCCAAAAATTTATATATTATTTTAATATAGTTATGATGTTTCATACAATTGCATTTTTTAATTCAACTATCTAGAAATAAAATATCTAGAAATAAAAAAATGACACGCATGTTATCTATACGAATCATTTTATTTATCTAAATATTGTCATTATATTTTTTAGAATATGATTATTTCTTTTTTGAGTATTTGTGATCAATATATTTCAAAAGTAGAAACTCATTTATCAAGAAAAATTGACTTCCTATAATTATATTTAAATCATTGTCTAGTCTAGCTGCCTCGTGAGTATAAAATTCAATGCTTATGTCACTAATTTTTGATAAAGTATTGTTACCACTTCGACTTATAGAAATAACTTTTAGCCCTTTTGCTTTTAAATCTTTGGCAAAATCGTTTACAAGTTTATTTTCACCTGACATAGAATATAAAAATATTATATCATCTTCTTTCACGTAATTAGATATAGTTTTTAGCTCCTCTTTGCCCTCTAATACATTTACTAGCTTTCCTACAGAAAGTAATGTTCTTTTAAGTTCCTTTACCGCATTATTTTGTATCTCCCCTGAACCATAGGCATAAATTCTGCTGCATTTATCTAGTAGGGTACAGATGTCAGTAAAGTCTCTTTCAATAAGAACATTTATAGTTTTGTTCATATCATCAAAGACCTTGCTGTATTCTATTTTATCAAAAACTGGAGCTTTATTATTTTGATTATCTAATTTTAAGTAAAATTTTAGTTCGCTATATCCATTTAGTCCCAGTTTTTGTGCAAATCTTAAAATAGTTGTATGAGAAACATTACAACTAGATGCAAGTTCATGAATAGACATGCTTTCACATTTCTTTTTATTATTTAATATAAAGCTCCATATATGTTTATCATTATCATTTAAGTTTTTATAGTTATCACAAATTAATGTTTCTAATCTCATATCCATTTATTTATTCCTCTTTCCCATTTTTGTATTCAATATATTTTAAGAATAAAATCTCAATAAGTATAAAATAAGATGTAACTGATTCATAACTCATTTCGTTTATCGTTTCTAAAAATGTAACAGATGATATATATAAGTTATAATCACTCATTTGAGACAATGTATTTTCTTTTAATTTAGTAATGGAAAGAATGGGTATGTTTCTTACTTGTAACTGGGATGCAAAATCTATAAGAAATTTATTTTCTCCAGATACAGATATAATAATAAATAAATCCTCTGAATTTGCAAGATTTAATGAAATATCAGACTCTTGATATCCATTTAAATCATATAGTATTTTCCCCGCTGTCATAAATATACGTTTAAGTTCTTTTTTTATGGATGATTGCACCATTCCCACACCATAAATATATATGTTTTTTGCTGAGTCAAATTTTTCAAAAATCTCTGTGCAGTCTTTATTCTTAATACTTTCTATTACCTTATTATAAGTTGCACAAACCATTTCTGTTTGCCCCATATTTTCTTTTGGCTTTTTATTTTCTAGTTTTAAATATAACTTTAACTCGCTGTATCCTTTTAGTGACAGTTTCTGAGCAAATCTAAGAATAGTTGTTCTAGATACATTACATTTAAAAGCCAGCTGATCAATAGCTAATTTTTCACACTCTGTTTTATTATTAGATATATAGTTCCAAATATGGAAATCGTTATCGTTAAGTTGATCATAATATTTATTAATTAGTTCTTCTAGTTTCATTATCTGTCTCCATCTTTCATGCCCCTTTACATGAAGCTTTGTTATAAATACAATTATAACTTAGTTGTTAATTTTTTACTATAATAAAAAAGAGCGAAAAGTTATATGAACTTTCCACTCTTTTTTATTAACATATATTATTTATATTCTATAAGTATACTTTTACCTGCTTCTACTGATCGGTTTGTATAATAGTTTGATAGTTCATATCCATTTTGTTCCACAACAACCATCATAGTAACATCTTCTACATTTTTATCTTTTAGGAATTGTCTATTCACATTAACTAAAGGTTGTCCTACTTTTATTTTATCGCCTATTTTACAAAGTGTTTCAAATCCTTCTCCATTAAGTTTAATTGTATCAAGACCTATGTGAATTAATACTTCTATACCGTCTTCATTTTTTAAACCTATTGCATGTTTCGTATCAGAAACTAATGTTACTTCGCCATTACAAGGTGATACTACAATATTTGATGATGGTTTAGTAGCTATTCCATCTCCTAACACTCTGTTTGAAAACATCTCGTCATTTACATCTGATAAGTCTATGCTTGTACCATCTACTATTGCGTAGAATCCTTTTACAGCTTGTGTGTCATTCTTTTTCTTTTTACTAAATAATCCAAACATGTGAACCACATCCTTAGTGTAATTCTGGCCAGTATTCTTTGTTTGCTTCTATTAAATCATCTAGTATAAGTTTAGCAACTCTTGCACTTGGAACAGTTTTTGATAATGTTATTGCTTGCCATAATTTATTGTAGTTACCTTCTATCCAAGCTTCTACAGTAAGTTTTTCCACACTTACTTGTTGTTCCATTAATCCTTTTTGGAATTGTGGTATAGCACCTTGGTTTATTTTTTCATATCCGTTTCTTCCTACTATACAAGGTATTTCTACCATTGCTGTTCTATCAAAGTTTTCTATTGCACCTTCATTTTCAACTATTAGAAGGAATCTTTCGTTTGTATTTTCTGCAAGTGCACAAGCTAAGTCAACTATATAAGTTGCATGAGCATCTGGCTCAAATCCTCCAACACCTTTACAAGTTCCTTTTTCTATTATTTCGTTACATAAACCAAATACGTGTTTTTCTCTTCCATCCATAACTTCGTTTGCTCTAGTGTACTCTTTGTCAGAGTGCTCTACTACATAGTCTGGATATAAGTAGTATTTTAAGTAAGTGTTTGGTATTGTGCTTGGGTCCACTGCATAAACATCTTTAACTTTTGTGAAAGTTTCTCTCCAACTTGGATCAACGTGTTGATTACTATCAGATAATGCATCTGCAAATCCGTTTACTGCAACATGTTCTTTTATTTGTGGCATTAAATCATTTCCATCTTTGTCATATATTTTGTGCCACCATCCAAAGTGGTTTAATCCGTAGTAACCTACTTGCATTTCTTTTCTTGATTTTAATCCACACATATGAGCCATTTTTTCTTCTAAGTCTATTGGCATATCACATATATTTAATATTTTTGAATCTGGTCTAAGTCTTCTTGTTGCTTCTGCTACTATAGCAGCAGGATTTGAGTAATTTAACATCCAAGCATTTGGTGAATATTGTTCCATAAAGTCAAGTATTTCTATAACTCCACCTATTGAACGCATTCCATAAGCTATTCCTCCAGGACCGCAAGTTTCTTGCCCTACAACACCGTATTTTAGTGGTATTTTTTCATCCTTTTCACGCATTGCATATTTACCAACACGAATATGTGCTAATACGAAATCTATGTCTGTAAATGCTGTTTCTGGATCTGTTGTATATGCAAATTCTACTTCTGGTGCATTTTCTTTTAAATATATTTCACAAGCTTTCGCTACTGTTTCTTGTCTTTTAGCATCATTATCATAAAACTTTATTGATCTTATTGGAAATCTATCCATATTTTCTAATAGCATTAATACTATTCCTGGTGTGAAAGTACTTCCTCCACCTGCTACTGTAACTGAATATTTTTTATTGTTCATTTTTATTTCCTCCCCAAAGATTAGTTGTTTTTATTTATCTTATGATTAAATACTACACCCCAAAAAACATTATTACAATACGTTTTCCTTCTTTAGGGAAAGGGTTTGTTCAAGTGTATTTTATAACATTTTCTGTGACAATTCACAGGCATTAGTTATAAACAAAAAAAGTGTATCTAAAAATATTTTTTTAAAATCACTAAAAAAGACATACTCTTTTTTTATCTATGTATGAAATATTTTTCTATTATTTAAATTATATTGTTATTTTATTAATATCATAAGCTATATCCAAGAAAATAATTTTAATTATATAAATCTGATATTTATTATCAAAAATATACAAAAAGCTCATATTAAGCGTCTCTTAATATGAGCTTTTTGTATAAAACTTATTTAGTAAGATTTAACAATAGATTCAAATAAATTCTTATACGCATTATTTTCAGTTTTATCACTAAAATATACATCATACGTATTTAAATTCAAATACTTATATCTTTTATTGATATCAATAATCTTATATGTATAATTATCACTAGCAGGATATTTGCTATATGTGCTATAAGATAATTTAAATGTTGGAATATCATTAGTTGTAAAAGGATTTTCAGTTTTATTTAGAAATAATATATATTCATTATTTTGTTTCATAAAATTGTATCCATTAAAAGAGTTTATATCATACACCATTTTAGTTGGTGCTTTTGGATAACCATCCCATAATGTATGAATATACATATCTTCATAAACATAAATTTCATCTAACTGTTCTTTGCCTTTAATATTTTTTATAACTTTACATTTAGTTAGTGTATTCTCTGAAACAATCACTTGAGAATTGCTTATAGGTGTAACTTTTAAAATTGTATCCGAATTATCATATAAATTTTTAATATCAGGTATTTCTTTTATAGGAAATGTTTCTTTATCCATAATAAAATCATTTTTCTGTGATATTATTTCATTAAAAGAAACGTGTTTAAAACTTTTTTTAGTCTGTACTCCTACATATATACCTACAATACTCATTAGAGTTAATGATAATAAAAATATTAAATTAACTGTCTTAAATTTCTTCATTATTATTTACCTCTATTTTTCCGTTCATTATTTTAAATTTTTTATCACAAAGAAGGTTTATATCTTCTTTATTATGGCTAGCAATAAGTATAATAGTTCCTCTATTTTTTTCTTCTATTAATATCTTCCTAATATTGTCTACACTTTCTTCATCTAATGCATTTGTGGGTTCATCTAAAATAAGTAAATCTGGTTTTTCCATAATAGCTTGAGCTATTCCTAGCTTTTGCTTCATACCAAGTGAAAATTGTTTAACTTTTTCTTTACTATAAGGATCTAATCCCACTCTAGATAGCGTATTGATTATATCTTCATCCTTTATAATGTTCCTTATTAAAGATAATGATTTTAAATTCTCAAAAGCTGTATAATTGTCCCAAAATCGTGGATTTTCAATTAAAGCTCCAACATTCAAATATTCTGTACTTGAATCAGTCACCATATTTCCATTTATCTCTATCGTACCTTGAGAAGGTGTTATTAATCCACATATAGCTCTAAATAGCATAGTTTTACCTGATGCATTTCTTCCATAAAATCCATATATCAATGAATCATTTAAAGTTAAATTTATATTATCTAAAATTATTTTATTCTTTATAGTTTTGCATAAATTTTTTATTTCGATTTTCATATTTATTCTCCTATTAAATCTATTTTATTTATATATATACTTGAAAACAGTATAAATACAATTGTAAATACTACTGTTATACTTATAGTTGAATTTATACTACCACTTCCTAAAATACTATCGTTTACTTCATTGAAAAATATAGTAGTTAAAGGATTAAATTTAAAAATCCCAACAAATTTAACACCTAATTTAACAAAAAAATTTAAAGTCATGATGGATATTACTTGAACAAAACATGTTAAAAATATACTATAATTCATACCTATAATAATATTTAGTATATTAATAATTAATAAAATCATATAAATATATATAATATATGCTAAATATACTTTTAAATTGAATAACTCTAAGTTTACAGTTGAATTAGTCAAAAACAAAGGCATCAATTGAATTGTTAAAAATATAAAAACATGTAAAAAAAGTTTAGCTATCATAATGAAATAGTATTTTAATCGTTTATTTACTCGAGTAAATACAAGTGAACCATTACATGTGAAAACTTCTGACACATAGTCATGATACAATAATATACAAATTAATTGAGGAATTATCCAACGAATAAGAAGTAAAACATATTTATGTAAGTTTCCAAATTCTAAAAACACAAAGTTATTAATTGGATTAAATCCAATTGATATTAATGGTGTTTTACTTGAAGAAACAAGTATATTTATTAATCCTGATAAGACTGCAAATATCATTATTTTTGACTTTTTTATACTATCTAAATTCATGTCAACATACATCCTTATAAATAATTTTAAAACATAACTTATCTACAAATACTAGTAATATACACAAAAATAACTTGGACACAAAAAAACTATTATCAAAAAATAAAATTTCTATTAACATAGGTACTTCATATACTAGTGCACTCAAGCAGTTAACAGTAAAAATTATAATAAGAGTTAATATTATGGTAATATTTGATTTTTTTATAATACTATACAAAACAATATATATCTCAGCTATTATAAAATAATTCATTGAATTGTATAAAATATTTTTAATAAAAAATATTTTTCCCCCAATTATATTAAAGTGTAAACTAGATGAAATAATAAATGGAATCAATATATACATACTATAAACAAATGATGTTATAACAACTAAATAAAACATATATAAGTAATATTTAGGATTGTGTTTTAGTCTAATTAATGTATTTGTATCTAAGGAAACATTAATAATGCTAGCGATTATAACTACTAAAAGTGGTATTACTATAATTAATAAATATGTTCCATTTAAATAATATGCATAATCCAATTCTAGATTATATTCACCTGATCCATTAATAAATGCAAAAAATAAACAAAAAATAAATGCACCAACTAATAGTATCCATTTATTTTTTATAAAATATTTCAAATAATACGTACATATATTATGCATACTCTCATCCCCTAACTTCTAAATAGTATCTTTTGCAATCCACTTTTTAAATAATATTATGGAAACTGACAATATTACTAGCGATACTAGTGCATATTCCAAAATACTATTATTTTCAAAATTTAAAAAGCTGGAAATAGAAAATATTTGAGGTAAAAAATGCTCTATTAGAAATATTACATTTATCAATATAAATACAGAGAATATAGATATTATTCTATTTTTCTTAAGTATAGTTGATAAAGCTAAGCTTAATGTTGCTAGTAATCCTCCTGCAACTGATTTTAAAACAATTATTACTAATATATACATACTTTTATTATATACTGATATTTTCTCTATTATATACAATGAATTACTTTCTGATAAACTTTTTAAACCTTCTAAGCTATATAATATTGATGAAGGCGTACCATATAAATTACTTCCACTTATATCAGGAAATGTAAGTTTTGTTAAAATAAAGTTTACAAATAAGCAAATAAATAAACATAAAAAAACAACTAAAAAATTAGCAGTTACCTTCGCTAAAATATGTTTTATTTTTTTCGTTCTTATATATACATAATTATTAATATTATTTTTTGATTCTATTACTAAACTATCTGAATATATTAATGATACAATAATAGAAAATAATACAACATATAATTGTTTTCCAACTAAAGCATATGAACTAAACAAAAAAAACTCGTCATAAAAAGCTCTTACAGTTTCAATAGGATAACCTTTATATGTATAACATACTAAGATAAAATCTATAATACTTGCACTAAAAAGTAAAAAAAATACTAATTTGAGCTCTTTTCTTCTGGCGATATTATATAATTCAAAATTGATTAAATTTTTCATAAATCCTCCTAAAAATTAACAATATAAAGCAGGTAAATCATAGGCTTTTATATAATTTACCTGCTTTATTCATTTTATCCGTAATTAATTATACCCTTTATTGTATGTTTAAAAATTAATGTCTTGTCCCTGTCTTCAAGACCTAATCTTACAGTTTTTCCCTTACGAGCAGTTCCAGCATCATTAATTCTTATCGTTTTAGTATTTTTATCAGTAACTTTTATAACTTGTGAAACTCGTGTTTTAAAACCATTTTCAATCCAAACATTAGTTCCTTCACATTTAGACGGTAATTGAGTTAGCTTAATTTTTGAATTTTGAGTATTAGTTTCTTTTTTTCTAAATATGAACCAAATATTGTCACAAAATGTTGGTAACTCAGTTGTGAAAGTATGGTCTGTTCCAGATCCAATACCTGCTGCAAATGATGGCACAGTAGATAATATTGTGAAAACACTTGCTATTGCAATAACTTTTTTAAATTTCATTTTAAATTTCATTTAGAAATCCCCCTTATTATTTGAAAATTTTTCCACAACAACAATAATAATAATAATAATAATAATAATTGTCAACATTTTTTAACATAATATTCCATTTGTACAAATTTTAATATTTACTCTCAAAAGAGAATTTACAAATAAAAACAACTATCACAAAACAGCTTTTAATTGTTTATGTGATAGTTCCTTTCATTTATTTATGATTAAGTGAAATAATTAACAAATGTATTTACATACTAATTCTAATTGTAGCAAATAAGCATATACTAGCTAAAGAAATAACAACTAAGCTTCCTGAAATCGTCATTAACAACCCATCTTTTAGTTTATCTTTAAAAGACTCTTTAATAGTTACATTATAAACTTTAAGTGTTTTATATAAAATAAACCCAAATAGTATAACATACAGTGTATTTCTTAGTAATAGCTCAGCAACAATAAACATAACTAAATTTGTAACTGCATATTTTACATCACTTGATTCTATTTTTCTTTGAATAAATATTAGTAAATAAGCTATAAATGGATTTATCATAGATACCAAAAATAGTATTGTAAGTCTTGGATCTTGTTGTATTGCCTGTGGTAGTGATAAACCGATTTGTGCTGAATTCATAGATAAGTAAATTAAGCTCATAAAAGGCGATAATATAAGTAATACTTTTGCCACATTATAATACTTGTTTAAAGACTTTACTTTATTTTGATCAACTTTTGGCTTATTAACTTTGACTTTTTTAGCTTTAGTTTTTTTGCTCTTGCTCATTTCATCTCCTACTTTCGAATTAATATAATTTAGTCATTTCATATATTGCTATATAATTTTATAAAGCCTTCTTTTGTTCTCTCTCTAATAGATTTTCAAAATCATCTCTAACTTTTGGCACTTTTAGTCCAATTATAACTTGGAATGATTTGCCATTTGCTGAGCATCCATGGGCTCCTATTGATTTGAAATATGTGTCACTTTTACATAAGCTTTCATCTTTTACATTAACCCTTAAACGAGTAGCGCAGTTTGTTACGTCAACAATATTTTCGCAACCGCCTAGACCCTCTAATATAGATTCAACAAATACTGATTTATCATCATTACCTTTTGAACTTTGCTTTTCTCTATACTCTGCTTTTGAACGTAGTTTAACGTCTTCTTCATCATCTTCTCTACCTGGAGTTTTAACATCAAATTTTAATATTAAAGTTTTGAATACTACAAACCATATTCCTGTAAATGCTAAACCTATACCTAACATTAATAAGTATTCTCTCCAGTGACTTGACATTAATGGTATCCAGTTAAATGATGCCATTTCTATTACACCACCAGAGTGTATTCCAACTATTCCAGCAATATACATTACAGTAGAAAGGGTTGCTGCTAATAATGCATGTACTATGAATAACCATGGTGCTACAAATAAGAATGTGAATTCTATTGGCTCTGTTACTCCACAGAATATTGCTGTTAAAGTAACTGGTACTAATAATCCAAGAACTTTCTTTTTATTTTGTGGTTTGGCAGTTGAATAAAATGCAAGTGCAACACCTAAACATCCAAATATCTTAGAAAATCCTGTTGAAGTAAATCCTGCTTCTGGCACTATTGATTTTAATGACTGCGTACTAGCTGCAAGTTCTGGCAATTTAGTTGCCCAATAAGTATAAAGACCACCTGGAACTAACACGTTATCATAGAAGAATGGAGTATATAGTAAATGGTGTAAACCAAATGGTATAAGTGCTCTTTCAAGAAATACAAATATCCATATTCCAAATGCACCTGCATCCTTTACAAATCCTTGGAATAATAACATTCCACCTTGTACTTTAGGCCAGACAAATGCTGCTAAAACAGCTACAGGAATCATTACGAAAAATCCTATCATGAATATGAATGTTGAACCACTAAATGTTCCAAGCCATTCAGGTAATTCTGTATCAAAGAAGCGGTTATGTAAATAAATTACAATTCCAGATATAATTAATGCACCTATCATTCCCATGTCTAAAGTTTTAATATTAGCTATCATAGTAAGACCACTTGTTCCGCCAACTTCTGCAGCGAAATCAACCCCAAATGTAGGTCCCCATTGTGCAAGAATAGTGCTTAAGAAATAATGGAATGTTAGATAAAGTACAAGTGCTTCCATTGCACATCTTGCATTTTGTTTTTTAGCCATACCTATAGGAAGACCCACAACAAATAATAATGGTAGTTGGTTAAATACTGTCCAGCCACCTTGTAGTACTACATTCCAGCATTGATACCACATACTAGTTGGTGCTGCAAGTGATCCCATTATTGCTTCAGTTGTAAATAAAGTACCTAAACCTATTACTATCCCTGCAAAAGCGAATAATAATACAGGTGTAAACATGGCTCCCCCAAATTTTTGAATCTTCTGCATCATAACTTTTCTCTTCCCTTCTGTGTATAAATTTACTAGTTATTAATTCTTTGTTAGCTAAATATTATCAAACTATATTTTCCCCAGCAATACGTTTTCCCAATTCAGGGCATTGGTGCTACTTAATATTATATTTAACATTATCTGTGATTTTTCACACAAAAAGAGCTGTTTCTATTAAAACACAGAAATCAGCTCTTTGCCATACTACCTATTTACAATTTTTAATCTTTTAGTACTCTTTTTATATCTGATATTATTAAATCTTCACTTAAATGATAACGTTCATATAGCTCTTTTAGTGGCACACTATCAGTAAATTCCTTACTTGCACCAAAGTTTAAAACTTTCATATTTTTATCTCCATAGAATCTAGATATTTTTTCACCAAATCCACCATCTAGTATTCCATCTTCTAAAGTTATTACTAATTTATGATTTTCTTGTAGTTCATTTAGTAAATCTTCATCCACACCAGTTATAAATCTTGGATTTATTAATGTGGCATTTATACCAAGTGATTTTAATTTATTGTGCACTTTTTTACCTAAGTGGAAGAATGTTCCAAGACCTATTATGGCTACTTCACTTCCTTCTTCAACTTTAACATATTTATTTAATTCATCAAAGTTAGGTTCAACGTCTATACCAGTTGATACTACTTCCATATTTGGAACACGTATTGCTACTGGGTGCTTATCTTGTTCTATTGCCCAATCAACCATGGCAAGATGCTCCTCTTTTGTAGTTGGAGCCAAATATACTATGTTTGGAATGTTAGATATTAGTGGTATATCAAATAACCCTAAGTGAGTTACGTCTCCTCCACTTATTCCTCCCCAGTAAACCATTATAGTTGCTGGGTTATTGTTTATGGAAAGATCTTGAGATAGTTGGTCATATGTTCTTTGTATAAATGAACTTATAAAACCTGCCACTGGTTTTGCACCTCTCTTTGCCATACCTGATGCAAGTGCTATGGCATGTTCTTCTGCTATACCAACATCCACATATTGATCTTGTAATTCACTTCTAAACTTATTTACTCCAACTATTCCTGGAGTTGCCGCTGTAATTGCTACTATAGACTTATCCTTTTTAGCTTTTTCTATTAAAAAATCTTCTGTAATGTCTCCATAAGTTTTAACATATTCATCTGTTAATTCTTCATCTTTATTTTCCAAGTCAAAAGGCATTACCCAGTGGAATGCTTCTTTGTTTACTTCCGCATCCTTATATCCCTTTCCTTTTAAAGTTTTCATATGAATAACTACTGGATGGTCTGTATCTTTAACTTTTTCAAAAGTTTCTATTAAAGATTCTAAGTTGTTTCCATCTTTAACAAAGTGATATTCAAAACCTAATGATTTAAAGAAATTATTTTCTGATTTTCCTTCACTTTCACGAAGTTTAGCTAGATTTTCATAAAGACCACCATGATTTTCTGCAATGGACATATTATTATCATTTACTAATATGATTATATTTTTATTAGAAGCTGCTGCATTGTTTAATCCCTCGTAAGCTTGTCCACCACTTAAAGAACCATCTCCTATTATAGCTACTATATTTTCTTTCCCTCCTAATGCATCACGACCTTTTGCCAAACCACAAGCTAAACTTATGGAAGTAGATGTGTGACCTATAGTAAAGAAGTCATGGTTACTTTCCTTTGGTTCACTGTATCCTGTAACAATTTTAAATTTTTCAGGATTTATAAATGCTTCTTTTCTTCCTGTTAGTATTTTATGTGTATATGATTGATGAGAAACATCGTATACAAATTTATCAACAGGTGAATTAAACACATAGTGAAGAGCTATCGTTGCTTCCACCATACCTAAGTTTGGTCCAAAGTGACCTCCTGTTGTACTTACTTTTTTAATTAATACATCTCTTATTTCAGATGATAATAAATTTAAATCCTTTATTGATAAAGATTTTAAATCTTTTGGTTCATTAATTTTATTTAAAATATTTAATGTCATATTTATCTCCTTGTAGTTTATTTTTACTTCCTATGTTTCAAATTATAATATTTGGAGTTAACTCCAAGTCAATAGCTTTTTTAAATTTTTTAATTAAATAAAAATATTAATATTATACATAGGTTTAATTCATTTAATATTAGCTTATTTTTGTAATAAATAGGAATTAATAAAATTATGTTATATAAGTTTTAAATATGTTAATCCTATATTTATACATGACATAAAAAATGGAGGACACAATATGGATCTTAATGCTAAAATAGCCTTTAATAATCTTAAGATGGAAATAGCCAATGAACTAGGATACAACTATAACAATATTACAGATAAAGTAGAAAGTAACGCTCCCCAAGACACTATAATGGGTCACGCTAAAAATGTGCTAGCTGGAGAGCAAGTTGGCGGTCAAATGAGTAAAAAATTAGTAGAGCTTGGAGAAAAAGCTTTATTGGATAAATATAATTCACAAAACTAATTTTTATATTTTAAAGCAAATAAGCTGTCTCCCAAAATTGTGAGACAGCTTTATATTCTTAATTTAATAATATGTTTTTTATTTTCTTTGAGTACATAATCACTAATATAAGTGTTGAAATTGGTATAGCTAAAAATACGGCTAACTGAGGCGAAATGTTCATAATATTATATTTTGAAAATATTAAAGGAATAATTATAGTAAGTGGTATAAGTAGTACAACCTGTCTAATTAACTCTATCTTACTTGCACTTACTTCCTCGCCTGACACCTGCATAAATGTAATTAAAGCATATAAAATTCCCAGTAAGGGAAAACCTACTAACACTATTCTAATTATAGGTGTTGCTAATGCTACTAAACTTATGTCATTAGTAAATATCTTAGAAATATTACCTGCAAATAAATATATTAGTATAGTTGTACTTATAGAATATATTAAGCTATATTTTATAATCTTATGTTTTGCATCTCTCTCTTTGTTCTTATCATTTTTGCCATGGAAATAGGCTATTACAGATTGAGCTCCTTGTGTTAACCCTATAAGTGGTAAAAGAATAACCATATTTATATTGCTACAAATAGACCAGGCTCCTATGTAAGAAACACTACCGTATTTTATTAAAACTTTGTTTATTATTAATCCACTTATACTATTTAATGACTGCATTAAAAATTGAACAAACCCTATTTTCACTAAACTTACTAGTATGTTTTTAAATTCTATAAAATCCATGCTACTTCTTTTTATCCATAATCCCTTTTTCATTAAAAAAATTACAGTAAATCCAAAGTAAAACATTTCGCTTATTAATGTGGATATTGCAATTCCCCCAATTCCCATATTAAACACAAATGTTAGTATTATATTAAAAATAATATTAATAATAGTAGATAAAACTCCAGTCATAACTTCAATTTTGGGATATCCAAATGCTCTAATATTGTTAACTAACATATATCCCACTGAGCTAAATACGTTAAATATTATGGCTATGTTTAAAAACTCTTTAGCTAAAATTTTAACCTGCCCACTTGCTCCAAGAATATTTAATAGCTGATCTTGAAGTAAAAATATAATTATAGATATAACAGTACTAGATATAAAGCTGGAATAAAAACCTACCTTAAAAGTATTATTTATTTTTTCTTTATTATTTTCTCCAAGACCCTTTGATATAACTATACTTGTTGAAACTCCAAATATTAATTGAGCTGCAATTAACAATAAAAGTATGGGATTAAGGATACCCATAGCTGATAATGCAGTACTACTCATACTTCCCAAATGTCCTGCAAATGCAGTGTCTATCATTGATGTTAATGATTCAAGCACTAAAGAGCATATAGTTGGCAATGAGTAGAGAGCTATCAACTGTTGTATAGATTTTTTTTCAAATATATTTTCATTAGTCATACTTATTTTCTCCTAAACAAAGCAGTAAATCTGTGTATTTACACAGTTAATTATCAATTAATTTTAGAAGTAGTCTGAAAAATATGGAGTTTGTTGTTCTATGGAATCCTCCAACATATCTACTGTTTCATGACTACAAGAAATACGTCCTATTTTGTATAAATAATCTGGACGTTTATATCCAAGCAACATTGTTACCATTGTTTGAATATCAATTTTATCATCTGTTTGTTTTGAAGTACGTGAGACTTTTCCCTTTCCATCTGCATCAATAGTAAGTATGAAATTTCCTTGGTTCCATGAAAGAAGAGGATCATCCATTTTAAATATCCACTCTCTTTTTATTGTGTCTGGTTTAAATGGATATTGTTCAATAAATCCTTCTAAATCCACAATACGAGCCATAAAGTATGGCGATATAGTTTCTTTTATGTCTGCATCTTCAAGTAAAAATGCCAATGGTTCATCTGTATAAGTATATCCTTTAACTTTAGTTATCATTGAGAAATGTGCACTTATGAAATTCCAAAGTCCAGTACGAGCTTCTTCATTAATAAATATCATATCTTTTATATAGAATATTTCTTCCTTTATCCAGTAAAATATATATCCATCTGGTTCATTCTTTGCATTGTAATATATGGCTGCCATCAAGTCGTCTGAATCCCAAAGCCAATATTCATTCCAAGCTAAATCATCTCTAAGCAATGCTCCGTGTGTTTGAAGTGCAAATCTCTCATAAGCTTTTTTTACTTCTTCACTGTCTGCATCAACTCTCTCTACATCTCCAGATACTTGTTTGATTTTAGGAAGTTGATAATCATTAATTTCATAGGCAATTCTATCAGATATAATCTCCCATCCTTTTCTACGATAATATGGTATAGAGTAAGGATATAAATAAGATATAGTCTGCTTTCTTTCCTTCATATTTTTTAATGCCTGATATAACAATTTGTGCATAAGTCCTTGATTGGCATACTCTGGATAAGTACCCACACCTGTAAGTCCTCCCATATCATAAGTTCTATTAAATATACGAACTTTCATAGGATAAACAGCTACTTGAGATATTAACTTGTCACCATCGAACCACCCAGAAACATCGGCTTTCTTCAATGTTGGGGATTTGGCCCGAATAATTTCTTTTTCTTCCCATCCTATTTCTTGTAAATCTTGATCAGTTACTTGAAAAACATATCTTAATAACTGATTGTATTGCTCTAGATGTTCTACGCCTACTGGCTTCATCTTTAATTCTCTCTTTCTCATCATATAACTCCCTCCATTTTAGTCAATTCTCTTATCGTATTTAAAATATTATTTAAATTTTACTATATATATATAATTGTAAACCTAAGGGTTACCCAAATGTCAATCTTAATCTTTGATATTTATTTTTAGTTGACTTAAGACTATTTTACTTTTAACAAAAGTTAAAGATTTGCACTATTATAATGACTTCGGCATATAACTATATATTACTTTATTTATATAATACTTTTATATTATTTAACCATTTATTATTGATATTCATAATTATCTAAATAAAAGGATATATGCAATATCATTACTTAAGATACTGCACACATCCTTATTATTTACTCAACTATATTATACTATTTTAAAAACAGTTATCTAATAAAAACTACAATATGGCTATTTAGCGGTTTTCTTAGATTTTATTTTTCTGTATATTCCAATCCCAGAAATACCAACTATTCCAACCACACCTGTACCCATAACCATTTTTTTCGTGCTGTCTTTTTTACCCAAATTGTATGCTGAATCAATTTCTGATTTTATAATATTATACTTATCATCAATGTCTAAATCTTTTCCATCGTATCCTTGTCCATAAGCCATATCTAATATTTTTTTTCTCTCTTCTTTTCCTTTATTATATCCTTCTTCATAACTTGACTTATATCCTTCTTCTATGTGTTCATCAATTTTATTTTTAATACCATCCTTATATCCTTGATTATTATATTCTTGTGACTTTATTTCTTTATATTTTTGGTCATATGCTTCTTTGTATGTTTCTACGAAAACTTTATCTACATTCTCGAATGATCTATCAGTTTTATTTGCAATGCAATCTTCTTCTGCCAATTTAGTATATTCTATTTTTTTATTTTCTATATATTTTTCTTTTCCCTTTTCATAACTTTCTTTATATGCCTCAAACAAAACATCTTTACTAAATTCATTATTGTAATTATTCTTTAACCCATCATTATATCCCTGTTCTTCTGCTTCTTCTTTCTCTTTTAATATTTTTTCCTTTCCTTTTTCAAAAGACTCTTCATATGCTTCTTTATACTCCACAGAATAAGTACCTAAATAACTATTTGCATTGTAATCTTTTAAAGCATAGCCATCTTCATATCCAATTTTTGAACCTTTTTGTCTTATATCTTTTTTTGTTACAGATGTAGCGTATACTTGATTTTTTCTTGAATTACTTGATGAGCCAGAATTTGCCTTTGGTTTAGTTGAGCTACCACCCTTATATGGACATCCATTTGTATGTAAGTGTGGTGGATATCCTCCACAGTGATAGTGATATGAACCTAAACCAGATTTGTTTTTATTGTCTCTATGGCCTCCCGAACTATCAGTTCTACCAGAATGTGCATCAATCATTATAGATTGACTGCATATTAGTAATACTATTAAAATAATCCCTCGTATCTTTTTTTTCATGTCTTTCCCCCTCATAACAACTCTTTTTACATTATTTTCCATTATCAATTTAAATAATACACAATTATCTGTTATATTACAATAAATTTTGCAAAACTAATAATATACTAGTACGTTATATTTGTTTTAAACTCGCTATTAATGAATAGTGAAATAAGCGTCTATTCTAAAATATCAAATTCTAACATTTTCTTTTAGATACAAGAAAAAAAGATACTATTATATATTAAAATGGACCCTTTGTCAAGGACACTAGAAAAAACGACTGGCTAAGCCGTCATTAAAAGTTGACTTCTATACTTATTAGGAGTCAGCTTTTTTAAATTCCATTGACATCTATAATTATTGTAAT
>NZ_JAHZMO010000090.1 GCF_020748185.1 Terrisporobacter petrolearius
CCCCTTGTATAATCTAGTTGTAACATTTGATAGAAAACTTTCTAATAATCTAACGAACATTAACAACTTTTCTAAATTTAAAAATCTATCTAAAATCCTACCGGATCTTAAGTCATTTCTTAGCTTGTTTTCTATTAATAAATATTATTCCTAAGGTTGGATTCAACTTTGATAAATATAGTATAATCTTTACTGAATAGAGGATAGATGTATCCCCCCTGGGAGATCTTAGAGATCATATACCCGTAAAAAAGCGTATCATTCCATCAGTAATAGTTCTATGTTTAGCTGGTTGAATTTCCCCGGAGGGAATTATTCGTGTCACAAACAAGGTTGTAGAATTACTGATAGAAATGGAATCTCTATTCTATCTCAATATATTAAAAATAAGGAGATACTAAAATGTCAAAATTTATTAATAATCCAGTACTTGGAATAGATGTAGCTGCTGATTTTTCAATAGTTGCTATACTTGCACCTAACGGTGAAATATACAGGAAATCATTTAGAATAAATCATACTTTGGAAGGCTTTAATCGTTTAGTTTCTGAAATAGAAAAAGTGGAAAAGAAATTTAATACGAAAGCAGCCACTTTCATGGAATCCACTGGGATCTACCATTTATCTCTTTTCCACTACCTTAATAAGAAAGGTTTTGATGTATTTACCATCAATCCTCTTATTACTAATTCTAACAAGAATTTTGATATAAGGAAAGTGAAAAATGATAAAAAAGATGCCCTAAACATTGCCAAGATATGCAAATACCAAGATATTAAGCTTTCTAGTAATTTTAATCCTGACTTATATGCCTTGAAATCACTTACAAGAGAGTACTATAAGCTTACAGATACAAAATCAACTTTTAAGAAAAAACTTTCTAATGATTTACGTCAAATGATTCCTGAATATTGTAATATTTTTTCAGATACAACTTCAAAAACTTCTTTACAAGTATTAAAATATTATCCAAAGCCAGATGATATCTTAGTTGCAAATAAACAAGATTTAATCCGTATACTTTTAACCTCTAAAAAAGGTCTAAAATATGCAGAGGATAAATATTCAAAATTAATTGAATCAGCAAATAATGCAATTGAAACGGGAATTCCTTGTTCTAGCTTTTTTGTAAAATTAATATCTGATATAAATATTATTGAAACTTTTGAACTGCAGATAGAATTAATACTATCTGAAATAAAAAAATTACTTGCTAGTGGTAAAATTCCTCAGGATATTATTAATAATATTGAATTACTACAATCAATATCCGGTATTGGTGAACTCACTGCAATTACTATAATTAGTGAAATTGGTAATATTAAAAATTTCACTAAACCTAAACATCTTGTAGCATTCTTTGGCCTTGATCCATCAGTAAATGAATCAGGTAAATTTAAAGGTAGTAACAATCATATTTCAAAGCGTGGCACACGTATTGGCCGAAGGGCTTTGTATGCTGTCGCATTGGCTTCAGTTAGAACTAAGCGTAATGGTGAAGCTACCAACTCTGTCTTACTAGATTATTATAAAAATAATATGAATGGTAAAAGTAAAAAAGTTGGATTAATTGCTATTATGCATAAGTTAATGAAATACATTTTTTCTGTACTACGCAACCAAAAGCCATATGAAATACGTAACCCTAAATTACACCTCAAGATGTATTTAAAAAATCAATCGTTAGTAAATGCTGCCTAACGGCTAATTACGAACTATTTTCACAGTAAATCATCAATTTTTCGTTGAAATTTGATAGTCTATTAATTGTGTCTAAAAACACATAATATAAAATTCAATAAAATATGTTGACTTTAACTAGCTGGTCT
>NZ_JAHZMO010000091.1 GCF_020748185.1 Terrisporobacter petrolearius
TTTTATTATAAGTGTATTCATATTTTTCTAGCACTTCTTCTTTTCCACTATCAGTATAAGTAATGTCTATAGCTCTTCCAAAGCTATCGTACTTAAAACTTCTAAGTGTATAGGTACTTTTACTTCCCTTTGCAAAATCTCTGTAATCTTTTATACTTTCAACTTTTCCATCGTTTAAGTAGTTGTATTCTCTAAGAAGCTTGTGCCCTACTCCAACTTTTGCCTCTATCTTTTGTAACCACTTATCACTATTATAAGTGAACTTTAGTCCTTTTACATCACTAGATGTAGAGGAAGGATATGTTATATTATCATCTATATCATACTCATTAGCAAAAACTTAGCAAAATACATCAAGCTCTGTACCCCCCAAAAATTTCTCAAGGCCGGAGTCCTTATTGATAATAGTTCAAAATATTAATGAGCTAATTAGTTTTAATTAGCTCATTATATATATTATATACAGATATTCTTTGACGCTCGAGTTTATCTAATTTTATTTTTTAATACTACTTTATTTACTCTTATTGTACTATTATATTGCTCTATTTAAATTTATTTCATTTACATCACATTTTTAATTCAAATATTTAATAAAATATATTAATCATTTTTAATCCATTTTTTATAAAGTTACATTCATCATCATCGTATGCTAATACTTCTTCAATCGGATTTCCAAAGGTTATCCATTTGTCACATATACTTTCAAGTAACTTATCGTTATAATTTTTATTAAATTTATTATCGAATAGAATTTTTACTTCTACAACATATATACCCTCTATTTTCCAATATGGTTTATTTTCTATATATTCTTTATTCTTTATACCATCTTTAACAGATTCAATAAGGCTTTCAAAAATATTCTGAGCTTCATCATCACTGTTTGAATATATAAATGCTCTAATAAACAAATTCTCTCCCTCCTATTTATGTGTAATTTTACCATCTAGGGACACATTCAAATGAGATCCATCTCTACTTGCCCATCCTAAACTCTCTTTACCTGTTTTAGAAAGTTGTACATCCCATTCAAATGATTGTCCTGCAGTTCTTGATGGACCTTTAGTCCATATATTTTCAAATTTATCAACATACCCTCCATTATGTTTAGGTAGTGGTTGGGATGAATTCCAGTTTTTAGAAGGAACATATCTTATCTTGCCTTTCGTTGGTAATTTTTTATTTTTTAAAGTGCCTTTTTTAGACGCTTTGACCTTTTTTCTTCTTACTCCTGAATAATCATTATGTACAAGCACACTTGCATCAGATACAAAATACGTATGGAAATCTTCAACCTCAAAATTATATACCCTTATCAGTTCATTGTGAACTACTTTATCTATCTTCTCAACTTTAGACTTATCACCTGACTGAAGAACTACTACATCTCCTTCTTCAATCATACTTGCTGGTATCCAGCCTACACCATCAATATAGAACACATGCTGTTCAGTAGCTTCAATAACTTCTCCCGCTACTTTAATATAAAGTATTGTATCCGTTTCTTTTTCAAAAGTTTGTACTACTTTTTTAAGTGCTATGTCTCCTGTTTCTGAATCTTGTGCCCATACCAGGTCGCCTTCTTCAATATCTTCTATTGGAACATCCCCATCTTTTGTTGAAATTAACGTTCCTGCTGTAAAACAACCTTTTTTAGTTATCTTACATC
>NZ_JAHZMO010000092.1 GCF_020748185.1 Terrisporobacter petrolearius
AAGAAGACTTCAGATATGATCCAGAGTACCACGGGACACGTGAAACCCTGTGGGAAGCAGGAGGGACCATCCTCCAAGCCTAAATACTACCTAGTGACCGATAGCGTATAGTACCGTGAGGGAAAGGTGAAAAGAACCCCGGGAGGGGAGTGAAATAGAACCTGAAACCCTACACTTACAAGCTGTAGGAGCACATTACTTGTGTGACTGCGTACTTTTTGTAGAACGGGCCAACGAGTTACGTTACCTAGCAAGGTTAAGCACTTAAGGTGTGGAGCCGCAGCGAAAGCGAGTCTTAACTGGGCGTATAGTTAGTTGACGTAGACCCGAAACCGGGCGACCTATCCATGGGCAGGTTGAAGCGAAAGTAAAATTTCGTGGAGGACCGAACCCACGAGCGTTGAAAAGCTCGGGGATGACCTGTGGATAGCGGTGAAATTCCAATCGAGCCCGGAGATAGCTGGTTCTCTCCGAAATAGCTTTAGGGCTAGCCTCAAGATTTAGAGAAACGGGGGTAGAGCACTGAATGTCCTAGGGGGTATTGCACTTACCGAAGACTATCAAACTCCGAATACCGTATTCTTATACTTGGGAGTCAGACTATGGGTGATAAGATTCATAGTCAAAAGGGCAACAGCCCAGATCGTCAGCTAAGGTCCCTAAATGTACGTTAAGTGGTAAAGGATGTGGGATTGCACAGACAACCAGGATGTTGGCTTAGAAGCAGCCACTCATTTAAAGAGTGCGTAATAGCTCACTGGTCGAGTGATCCTGCGCCGAAAATTTCCGGGGCTAAAACGTACTACCGAAGCTACGGCATCATTTATGATGGGTAGGAGAGCTTTCTATACGGATTGAAGCATTACCGTAAGGAGATGTGGACTGTATAGAAGTGAGAATGTTGGCATGAGTAGCGAGATGTGGGTGAGAATCCCACAGGCCGTAAACCCAAGGTTTCCAGGGGAAGGTTCGTCCGCCCTGGGTTAGTCAGGACCTAAGCCGAGGCCGAAAGGCGTAGGTGATGGACAACAGGTTGATATTCCTGTACCACCAATAACCGTTTGAGAAATGGGATGACACAGTAGGATAAGCTAACCGCACTGTTGGTTATGTGCGGGCAAGTATTGAGGCAGTTCAGGTAGGCAAATCCGCCTGAATAATGCTGGGGTACGATGCGGAGCGAAATTTAGTAGCGAAGTAGCTGATTTCACACTGTCGAGAAAAGTCTCTATCGAGGTTAAAGGTGCCTGTACCGCAAACCGACACAGGTGGGTGAGGAGAGTATCCTAAGGCCAGCCAGAGAACTGTTGTTAAGGAACTCGGCAAAATGACCCCGTAACTTAGGGAGAAGGGGTGCCATGGAAACATGGCCGCAGAGAATAGGCCCAAGCGACTGTTTACCAAAAACATAGGTTTCTGCTAAGTCGCAAGACGATGTATAGGAGCTGACGCCTGCCCGGTGCTGGAAGGTTAAGGGGATCTGTTAGGGTAA
>NZ_JAHZMO010000093.1 GCF_020748185.1 Terrisporobacter petrolearius
GGGTCTTTAAAATAAAGTGTGTATTCTTCCATAAAGTGGTGATAATTTAGATATTAAAAATCATTACAAAAGGAAGGTGCACACTTTTTATGTTTAATAAAAGCGAAATATTAAAATCACTATTAAATGAATACGATGTAAAAACAACAAAAGACGTTCAAAATATGTTAAAAGATCTTTTTTCTAGCACAATTCAAGAGATGTTAGAAGCGGAGCTTGATGAACACTTAGGATATGAAAGATACGATAATAAGCATAAAGAAACTACAAACTCTAGAAATGGATATAGAAATAAAAAAGTTAGATCTGATTTTGGTGAGGTTACACTTAGTATACCAAGGGACAGGAATGGTGATTTTGAGCCTAAAATTATCCAAAACTATGAAAATGATATATCTGGAATAGAAGAGCAAGTAATTGGAATGTACTCAAAAGGTATGTCTACTAGAGATATAGCAAGCCATCTTAAAAGTATCTACGGTATAGATGTTTCTCATACTTTAGTATCTAAAATCACAGATAGAGTCCTTCCTTTAGCGCAAGAATGGCAAAATAGAGCTCTCGATATTATTTATCCAATTGTTTTTATGGATGCAATACATTATAAAGTAAGAAGTGAAGGCAGAATAATCAATAAAGCTGCGTACATTGCGATAGGTATAAATCTCGAAGGAGTAAAAGAAGTTTTAGGTATTTGGATTGGTGAAAATGAAACATCTAAATATTGGTTAAAAGTACTTACAGACATCAAAAACAGAGGTGTTAAAGATATTTTAATTGCATCTGTAGATGGTTTAAATGGTTTTTCAGACGCCATTAAAGCTGTTTTTCCTAATACTGAGGTTCAAAGATGTGTCGTTCATCAAATTAGGAACACCTTAAATTACGTATCATATAAGCATAGGAAGGAATTCGCTAAAGATCTAAAGCTTGTATATGCTGCCTCTACTGAAGAAAATGCATTAAGTGAGCTAACGCTCATGGAAGAAAAATGGGTAGATAATTATGCGATAGCATTTAGAAGTTGGAGAAATAACTGGAATGAACTTTCAGTATATTTTAAATATCCTCAAGAAATTAGAACATTAATATATACAACTAATTCTATGGAGAGTTACAATAGACTATTGAGAAAAGTAACAAAATCTAAATCAATATTTCCATCTGATGACTCTCTACATAAATCTTTATACTTGGCTACGATGGATATATCTGAAAAATGGACTCAAAAAATTAGGGGTTGGTCACAAATACTAGCTCATCTTAGTATTTATTTTGAAGATAGGATATCAGCAACATTACTTTAAATTTTTTGTAAGAATAATTACTTTATAGGTGTATTATTTTTGCAAAAATGGAAAATTTAATTACAAAAGGCCATGATTATGAAAATCATGGCCCCTGAATATAACTAAATTATTACTATTTAATTTGTATTTTTTTTGAAGAATACACAATTATGTTTCCAGACTCTT
>NZ_JAHZMO010000094.1 GCF_020748185.1 Terrisporobacter petrolearius
TAAAGTGGACCCTTTGTCAAGGACACTAGAAAAAAAGAGTGGCTAAGCCGCCATTAAAAGCTGATTTCTATATTGAATAGGAGTCAGCTTTTTCAAATTCCACTGATATCTATAATTATTGTAGTAATACATATAATTATCCACCAAAAATTGTAATTCATCTAATGTATTACAATTTCTATAATCAATTTCATCTTTCATATGTCCAAAGAAAGATTCCTGCGGAGCATTGTCCCAACAATTTCCTTTTCTTGACATAGATTGACCAATATTATGATTTTTAAGAAGTTTTTGAAATATTGGACTTGTATAATGAGAACCTTGATCTGAGTGAATAAATACATCTTTATGTAGTTTAAATGATTTTATGCTCGTTAAATTATCAATAGTTTTTGTAACAAGCTCCATTGCTAAACTATTTGATAAATAATATGCTAATATTTCATTAGTAGAGGAATCTTTTATAGTTGATAAATAAGCTATTTTATTATTGCCGTAAGGCATATATGTAATATCTGTTAATAGTACTTTTCCTGGAATATCTTGTTTGAATTCTCTATTTAATATATTAGGAACAACACTGTGTTCTTGCGTAGCTTTAGCTATACGTTTAGATGAATTAGCTTTACGGATAGGGCAAATAATACTATACTTTCTCATTATTCTTTGAATTTTCTTTCTGTTCATTTTTATATTAAATTCATTTTCAAGTGTCATTTTTATAGACCTAGAACCTTTCTTGTATCCACGATGATCAAATCCTTTTAGAATAATATCTCTTGTTTTAATATCTTTAATTTCCTTTGCATTTCTAAGGTCTTTTGATTTCAAAAATCTATAATACCCCGAAGTAGAAACATTTGATATTTTACACAAATGTCTCACCATTCTAATTAAGTTAAATTTAGAAATCAAACTATGTATCAATTCAAATATCTTTGATGATTGTAATTTGCTATTTTTCACCTGCCTTTCGCTTGCTTCTAGCTTTTTTACAAGTTCAAGCTCCGCTTTTAGGTACTCAATTTCAGCATCCTTTTTAGCTAAAATTTCGTCCATAGTTAGTTCACGATTAAGTGTTCTACCTGATTTTAATGTTCTTGTATCTTCTAAACCTAATACACCTTTATCTTTATATGATTTTCGCCATCTTAAGCTAGCACTTTGAACACGCTTAATACCTATAATATCTACATCAAATCCAAAATCTTCAAAGATTTGTCTAGATGTTTTTCCCATTTCATACTCTGCAATAAAAAGTAGTTTAAATTCGTTAGTATATGTAATTCCCTTTTTAGTAACATTTTTCACATATTTATTTATAGATAATTCTTTAATTTCTTTATTAGAAAATATTTTTTTGCTCATAATTATTCAACTCCTCTATACCTATTTTTACATAAAAATAAACCCTATACAAGTAAACACTCTTTTTCTAGCGTCTACTGTATAGGGTCCACTTTA
>NZ_JAHZMO010000095.1 GCF_020748185.1 Terrisporobacter petrolearius
CTCATATTCTCCTCCATTAACATTAAGTAAATAATCTAGTTGGTTTAAATTATCCCTTGCAATATCATCAATGTCGTTAGAATTTTTTATATACGGAGATATTAATTCTTTATAATGCTCTTCATTATAATTCATTTTTTTATTTGTTATGTCATGAATAGCTATTAAATCTGTGCTAAAATATATATGTAACTTGTTATCAATAACTTTCAAAGTTACAGTTTTATTTATATATTTGCTAGGGACGGAATACTTGCTATTCTTGTAATTTATCAGAGAATCTTTATGAACGTTGGCGGTCAACCTTTGGTTTATATATGATTCAATTATTGAATTACTAGGTAAAGGCTGTAAGTATTCCTTTTCTTTTTGAAATAAAAGTATAGGCGGTAGCCCTGTTGTCTGGTTTGCTGATTGATTTACTTTTTTATTTATATTTTTTAATATTTGAATTAAATCTTCTTCAGTTTCAAATTCATAATTATATGCAAGTAACCATTCAATAAACTTATTTGCTGACTCTACTTTTCCCTTCGTATAAGAATGGCGGGGCTTACAAAGGCTAATATTAAAACCAAAGTCTGAAGCGAATGCTTTCATTTTATTATTAATTTTTCTTTTATTACCCGTAATATCAACAACTGTACTCATATTATCAAATAAAATTTCTGAAGGGATACCTCCGGTAGCTTTAAATGATGATATTAGGCACTCAAATACATCTTGCTGAGTTTTTGTATTTCTATATTCAAAATGGCAGTATCTAGAATTTCCAAGTTTATAGTTAAATACATTTATTATAAATTCTTCATTATTTTTTGATACTAATTTTAAATCTTCTTTCCAATCTACTTGCGCTTGTTTTCCAGGTGGAGTTTCAAATCTAGGATGTCCTTTTATTTTTTTAGTTGGTTTTAAATTTTTTGATTTGATATATTTGATAAAATTTGAATAAGATCCAATGTCATAATTCTTGTCTAAAAAATATTCGTATACAGCCTTTGCTGTAATTCCTTTTATTGAAAGTTTTAATTTGATTTCTTCTAAGTATTGATCTAATTTGCTAGATTTATTTCTAGTTTGTGGTTTACCTTCATATCCATCATAGTATTTTTTCACTGTTCTTCTATCAATTCCATGCTCTCTGGCTAATTCAGAGTAATTTGGTTTAAAATTCATTGATTTAATTATATTAATTTGTCCTATTAAATTTAAAATCATGGCTATCCCTCCCGGGATAAGGATAGCAGAAATTTGTATAATTTTGTACATTTTTATATTCCATTTTATGTACATCTATATAGTATCATTTACA
>NZ_JAHZMO010000097.1 GCF_020748185.1 Terrisporobacter petrolearius
AGATGTCCATTTCTCCATAATTTTCATAGTTGATAAGTATAGTGATTTTCTCAATGACTCATCTGTTGGAAATACAGTTCTTACTTTAGTATACTTTCTTAATTGTCTATTAAATCCTTCAAGTGCATTTGTTGTATAAATAATCTTTCTTATTTCATGTGGATACGCAAAATATGTACTTAAGTTATTCCAATTGTTGTACCATGAATCTATTACAACTGAGTATTTTGAGTACCATTTTTCTCTAAGCATTTCTAAATTTTCAACTGCTGTCTCTTCAGTAAATGCTCTATAAACATTTTTCAAATCTTTCATAAATTCCTTTTGATCTTTAGACGCTATATATTTAAGTGAATTTCTAATTTGATGAACTATACATGTTTGTATATTAACATCAGGAAATACTGTTTTTATTGCTTCAGGAAGACCTTTTAACCCATCCATACATGCAATTAGAATATCGTTAACGCCTCTATTTTTAAGGTCATTACATACTGATAACCAGAACTTAGCTCCCTCAGATTCTCCAATCCAAATACCTAATATATCTTTTTTACCACTCATATTTAATGACATGCATATATATGCAGCCTTAGAAACTATCTTGTTATCATCTCTTACTTTAAAATGCATAGCATCCATATATACAATAGGGTATATTTCTTCGAGTTCTCTACTTTGCCATTGGGCGGCAGCCTCTACAACTTTATCTGTTATCTTAGAAATCATAGAAGGAGAAACATCTATACCATAAAGTTCTTCCATCTCAGATTGAATATCTCTAACACTCATGCCACATGCATAAAGTCCTATTATTTTCTTATCTAGTTCGTTGCAAACAGTTTCATATTTTTTAATAACCTTCGGTTCGAATTGAGAGTTTCTATCCCTTGGGATATCTAATCCAACCTCACCAAAACTGCTATCAATAGTTTTAGAACTATACCCATTTCTATAATTGGGAGACTGTTCATTACTTCTTTCATACTTTTCTCTACCTATATGTTCATCCATTTCGGCTTCTAATAGTTGCTGTATCACGTCTTTGAATAACTTTTGCATTAGTCCATTTTTACCAACCACATCTTCCATAGTTTTACACTTTTTAACTTCAACTTGATAGTCTATATCTGGAATAATTATTTCTTTTTTATTTTTCATTTTAATACCTCCAAAAG
>NZ_JAHZMO010000098.1 GCF_020748185.1 Terrisporobacter petrolearius
AGACTAATCATTATCTGAATATCTGGCTTGGTTTGTTTGTTGTTTCAGTTTAATTCTTTAAGAATTAATTTATTGTTAACCTACTGTTTAATTTTCAAAGTTCTTTGCTTGTTTCAGCTTCTTTATTTTACCAAAGCTGTTTTTCTTTGTCAACTACTTTTTTAAGAAGTTTTTTGTTGACCTTTTGTCCCTGTCTCAAGGACAAGTAATACTATATCATCCTATCAATTAATGGTCAATAGTTTTTTCAAAGTTTTTTTATAGTATAATTTCATGGAAAAATTATTCACATGATATTTATATTTTATCCACATTATAAACAGCCTCAAATCTGCCTATATTATCAATTATTATTTTTTATTCACACATAATGGTTGATAATGTTAATAACTTTTTTTGTATTTTTACTGAAATAATAATTATTTGTTATTAAATATTTTATTCACATTTATTAATATACTCAAGTCAAGAAGAATTATTCCTAGTTTTTAATAGTTATTTAATTATAATTAATTACCCCTTGCTCCTATATTTAATTTATATAAATGCACAAAAACTACAATATGGAAGTTAATAAATGTTTTTGTTCTAAATAAAGATCTCACGGTTTTTGTAATATAAATTTATCAAGTATGGCATTCGCCAATATGACATCTGAAAATACATTGCCTCATTTACTAAATAGTTGATTTATTTTAATTCTGGTATTTAAGTCTTTTTTTCATTATAAGTAATCTTAAATATATAAAAAGACACACTGTAAAGGTGTGTCTAAAATATTTCCAACAATAAAAAAGATTACGTGGCTACGTGCTACTCTCCCAGGGGGTCGCCCCCCAAGTACCATCGCCGCTCAAGAGCTTAACTTCTGTGTTCGGAATGGGAACAGGTGTATCCTCTTTGCTATAATAACCACATAATCTTTATGTTTAAGTATTAACTTTTGTTAGTACTTTCAAAACTGCTAACATTTAATGTTTCCATTATTTTTTGGTCAAGTCCTCGACCTATTAGTATCAGTAAGCTACATATGTTACCACACTTCCACCTCTGACCTATCAACCATGTAGTCTTCATGGGGCCTTAACCTTACGGTGGGAAATCTTATCTCGAAG
>NZ_JAHZMO010000099.1 GCF_020748185.1 Terrisporobacter petrolearius
TCTAAGAAAAATGAACTAGTAAATGCAATACTTGAACAATATCAACCTGAAACGGTTGAAGATATGCAAGATGCTCTTAAAGATATTTTTGCACCAATGTTTGAAGCCATGCTTCAAGGCGAAATGGATAGTCACTTAGGCTATGAAAATAATAATCATAATCCAAAGAATACAACTAATCGTAGAAATGGTTATTCACAAAAAACTGTAAAAACTACTAATGGTAGTGTTTCTATCAATGTCCCTCGTGACCGCGAAGCGACATTTGAACCACAATTAATTCCAAAACGTTGCAAGGATGTTTCTGGAATTGAAGATAAAGTGCTGTCTATGTATGCTAAAGGAATGAGCCAACGTGATATTTCAGATACTATAGAAGATATTTATGGGTTTGAAATATCTCATGAAACAATATCTCAAATTACTGATAGTGTGCTTGAACATCTTGAAGAATGGCAAAATAGACCCTTAAAAAAATTATATACTTTCTTATTTGTAGACTGCCTGTATGTTACTATTCGCAAGGATTACGAAGTTAAAAACTGCGCAATTTATACGATTTTAGGATATGATGTTGATGGTGTAAAAGATATCCTGGGGCTATGGATCAACGAAACTGAAAATAAGCATACATGGATGCAAATATTTGATGAGTTAAAAACTCGTGGCGTAGAAGATATTTTATTCATCTGTATGGATGGGGTTAGTGGTTTAGAAGACGGAGCTAAATCTATATTTAAGCATACTATTGTTCAAAGATGTATAGTCCATCTAATCAGAAATTCTCTAAAATATGTTCCTAGTAAAGAATACAAAGCATTTACATCTCACTTAAAGAAAATTTATGGTGCTCCTAGTTTAAAAGCAGCTATCGCTGAATTTGAAAGGTTCCAACAAGTATGGTCTAAATATCCTGGAGCTATAGATGTATGGAAGAGAAACTTTTTACATGTTGAACAATTATTTAATTATGGAAGTGCAGTAAGAAAAATAATGTATACAACAAATGCTGTTGAAAGTGTTAATTCAAGCTTTAGAAAAGTAACTAAAAAAGGAGCTTTTCCTAATGAAAATTCACTACTTAAATTACTTTATCTTAGGATAACTGA
>NZ_JAHZMO010000009.1 GCF_020748185.1 Terrisporobacter petrolearius
GCAAAAATGGAAAATTTAATTACAAAAGGCCATGATTATGAAAATCATGGCCCCTGAATATAACTAAATTATTACTATTTAATTTGTATTTTTTTTGAAGAATACACAATTATGTTTCCAGACTCTTATATTATATTATATAAATATAATTCCATAAATTCTTGTTTGAATAAATCCTCTGAAGATAATTTCTTCCACAAGTGCTATTACAAAAAAGTAATAGGCAAAATCTAAAATCAGTTTTGAAACAGTATTAAAATGATATCCACCTAAAATTCCTGAAGTAACATTTATAATTAGAAGAACTGCTGACAGTACCAGGCCTAAGATTAATGACTTTGATAGATTTTTTTTACCAAATCCTATTCTCTTTATGGGCTGTTTATTAATCACTGCAAATAAAATACATAATATAGCCAAGAAAAAGTTAACCTCATAACCTAAATATATATTTTTTTTGTCATACAACACCCCCATTACATAGTAAATAATCATAACTAATATATAAAATACAATTGCTGAAATGCCATCCTTGTAAGTGTATTTTTCTAATGTGTATTTATACTCCTTATCTGTTCTAAAAAAGGATTTAATAAAATTCATAATAATTTTCTCCCCATTAAAATATCAATCTTTACTTCGACATAGTTTACTAGTGTAAACTAATCTATATATTAAATTATATACTGTAGATGGTATTATTTCTATAATTCCATCTTTGTACGTAATTCCTATACAAGTAAAACGACAGAAGAAGGGTCAATTTTATATAGATATATACAAAATATGGAAATAAATGTTATAATTATCCTATATATTAACTATAATTAATTGGAGGGACTCGATATGAAAAAGTTAAATAATTATATTAATTTTGGATTAATATTAAATGTGATTGGCATAATTTCAAATCGTTTTAATTTACTACCAAGTTTTATTCAGGGACTTTGTATAGGATTAGGACTTACCTTAATATTTATAGGAATGTATGATCAAAATTATAATTTAGATAAATTTAGAAACTGCAAAAAAAATATATTAAACAAGACATTAGGAAAATAACAAACAATATATTTGTTTAATAGTAACTTAAATCTATTAGTTGAAAAGTCAATGAAATTTTAAATGATAGGGCGATAGTACTAAGGCATATTGCCCTTTTTACATGTTCACAGTTAAATAAAAATGACTTGAAAGGAATTTTTAGGTTATCAGTTACAATTAGCTAACTTATAATATATAATAAACTTAAAATATTATCACAAGGGTATAGTATATATCTAGATTTATGTTAATAATAAGAAAAATAATCTGGAGGCAATATAATGAATAAAAAGGACTTTTCTAATTTAGAAGATCAAATTATGTCCACAGTTAGCAGTGCACTAAAAGCAATAGATACTGTTAATTTAAAAAGAGACATTAACTATAAAACTGAGGAAACCCTAAATCAATTTATATCAAAGTTTAATGAATATGGTGTAAAATATATGGGTTTAAATAAAAAATCTAAAAATGATATATCAAAATACATTAGTAAAAAACCAGCTGGAAGTGTATCGGGAATACTTTGTATAGTATTTGGAGCTGGTGGAAGTGTAATTTATGGTTTATCAATATCGTCATTTCTAATAGCTAAAGCATTCTTTAGTAATTATATTGTAGGTAGCCAAGTTGTTACAGGAGTTTTAGTTTTGTTTTTTGTAGGAAGTGTAGGTTTATTATTAAAAGGAATAAATGTAAGAAAAAGAGTAAAGCGTTTTAAGACCTATGTCAGATTTATTGGCGACAATAGTTATTTTTTAATTGAGGACTTGGCAAGATTTGTAAAAGAAAAAAAGAGTTTTGTCCTTAAAGACTTACGTAAAATGATTGATTTAGGCATGTTTTTAGAAGGTCATATAGATGAAGAAAAAACTTATTTTATGTTAAATGATGAAGTCTATAGTGACTATTTAAATTTAAAAAAGGAACAAATAGCTAAAGAAATTAACAAGGAAAAATTGAAAGAAGAAATAGATTATTCAGGAAAAGAAGAAACAGAATCTACTGTTAAAATAGGTAGAGATTATATTGAACAAATAAAAGCTGTAAAAGATGAGCTTTCTAGAGAAGAAATAGCTATAAAGTTATATAAATTAGGGAACATTGGAGATCAAATCCTTAATCAAGTTGAAAAAAATCCTAATAAAACACAAGAAGTTAATAAATTTATAAATCATTATCTTCCTATTACTATAAAATTAATCAACTCATACAAAGAGTTAAATGATCAAGTAGTTCAAGGTGATAATATAAAAAATGCTAAAATTGAAATTGAAAAGAGTATTGATCTTATTAGCAATGCTTTTGAAAATTTATTAGATGATTTGTTTGAAGATGTTGTTTTAGATATTTCTACAGATATTTCTGTGCTTAAAACATTATTTAAACAAGAAGGATTAGGAGAAGAAGACTTTAAGAAGTAAATTTTAAGCAACGGATTTGCCTGAAGCGGGAGCAAAATGATTCGCCAACACGTTGCTCAAAGGCACATCGTTGGCGACATGAGGGTCGCGAATTTTGAGTAACGGATGTATCTAAAGCGTAGCGAAGATATATCGTTGACGACATAAGGGTCGCGAATTTTATAAAAGGGAGGCACTAACAATGAGTGATGAATTCAAAGAAAAGGCTATTGATATAAAACCAGAATTAAATTTTCAATCATTTGAGGAGGAAGCTCCTCAGGTAAAAATAAAAGAAGAAAAAGTAGAAGAACAAATAATTGATGAAATACAACTGACAGAAGAAGAGAAAAAAATGGTAGATCAATTTGTAGATAAAATAGAAATAAGTAATTCAAATTCTATTTTACAATATGGAGTAGGTGCTCAAAAGAAAATTTCTGATTTTTCACAATCAGCATTAAATGATGTGAGAACTAAAGATTTAGGTGAAATTGGAGAAATGCTATCTAGTGTAGTTCTTGAGTTAAAGAACTTTGAAGAAGGTGAAGAGAAAAAAGGAATTTTCAGTTTATTTAAAAAAGGCAAAGATAAGATTTCCCAAATGAAAGTAAATTATGAAAACGTAGAAAACAATATTACTAAAATGTGCAACGTTCTTGAAAAGCATCAAATACAACTTTTAAAAGATATTGCCATGCTGGATAGAATGTATGAAATAAATAAAGTATATTTTAAAGAGCTTTATATGTATATTTTAGCTGGGAAAAAGAAACTTCAAAAACTAGAAAAGGAAGAACTTCCTAAACTGCAAGAAAAAGCAAAAAAAAGCGGCAATCCTCAGGATGCTCAAGAATTAAATGATTTTATAGCTCTTTGTAATAGATTTGAAAAGAAAATTCACGATTTAGAATTAACTAAAATGATCTCCCTACAAATGGCTCCTCAAATTCGTTTAATTCAAAACAATGACACTTTAATGTCAGAAAAAATACAATCTACAATTATAAATACTATTCCCCTTTGGAAAAGTCAAATAGTGTTAGCCCTTGGAGTTGCTCATGCTTCTGATGCTGCCAGAGTTCAAAGAGAAGTAACAGATATGACAAATGAACTTTTACGTAAAAATGCAGAAATATTAAAAACTTCAACTATAGAAACTGCAAAAGAATCTGAAAGAGGAATTGTGGATATTGAAACACTTAGAGCTACTAACGAATCCTTGATTTCAACTCTTGATGAAATACTTAATATACAAACAGAAGGTCGTGAAAAACGTAGGGAAGCAGAAGCGGAATTAAGAAATATAGAAGATCAATTAAAAAATAAGCTTATAAATTTTAAAAATTAATAAATAAAGAGTCTTAGCCATTGATAGTAGATGGCTAAGGCTTATTTTATTTATGTCATGTCTTTTTCTATATATTAAGTTTTAGTTGACATAGACAAAAATAATTGCTAAGCTCATTACATACCGAACGAAAGTATGTAAAGGAGGATATAATGGCAAGAAATAAAAATCCTGAGATTACTATAAACCGTATTCTAGATGCAGCTATGGATCTATTTTTAGAAAAAGGCTATGATAATACTACTATTCAGGATATAGTAGATGCTTTAGGAGATTTAAGTAAAGGGGCGATTTATCATCACTTTAAGTCTAAAGAAGAAATAATTGAATCTGTTATACCTAGGCTTTATGATTCATCTGATAGTCAAATTATGTCATTAAAAGAATCTACTTCTTATACAGGGTTAGAAAAACTTAATAGGACTTTACTTATTTCCTTAAAAAACCCTGGGCAAGAAAAATTAGCTACTGCAGCACCTAATTTAATGAAAAATCCTAGATTTTTAACTCAGCAACTTTATAATACCATAGAAAATATTGTACCTAATCTTATAGAGCCAATTATTAGAGAAGGTGTAGAAGATGGATCAATAGTAACTGATAATCCAAAAGAAGTTGCAGAGACATTTATGATTTTAATGAATATATGGTTAAATCCAGCCATATTTCATTCTACAAAAGAAGAATTTAAGAATAAGTTTAACTTCTTTAGGAAGTTAGTTGACGATTTAGGTATACCTGTATTAGACGATAATGTTCTTCATGTGTTAGAAAAATATAGAGCTATTATTGAAAAAGAAAGAAAATAAAAATACTGCCCAATGTGGCAGTTTAATTTTTAAGATATACATACCAAACGAATGTATGTTTAAAAAATTAAAAGAAAAATAATATTTATATATGGAGGTTTATTAATGAATAACAAGGCAAAACTTTTTAACAAAGATTTTAGCTTATTAGTAGTAGGTCAAATAATTTCTCTCTTTGGCAATTCAATACTCAGGTTTGCATTACCACTTTATCTTTTGGACACAACAAACTCTGCGGCTTTATTTGGAGCTGTGTCTGCTTTTTCCTTAATACCTATGATTACAATAACTCCTTTTGGAGGCATTATTGCAGACAGAGCTAATAAAAGAAATATTATGGTGTTTTTAGATTTTCTAACTGCATTATTGATTACTGTATTTGCACTTTCTATAGAAACGTTTGACTTAGTAATAGCTCTTATAGTCACATTAATGGCTTTATATGGAATACAAGGTGCTTACCAACCAACTGTTCAGGCAAGTATACCAACTTTAGTAGATAAAGATAATTTATTACCTGGCAATGCTGTTATAAATCAAGTTAGCTCACTTGCAGGATTATTAGGTCCTGTAATTGGTGGTATTTTATATGGTTTTTATGGATTAATGCCTATTTTAGTAGCAAGTATAATTTGCTTCTTTGTATCAGCCGTTATGGAGATATTTATAAGAATACCTTATAGAAAGCAAGAAACTACATTAAGCGCTCTTTCTATTGTAAAAGAAGATTTTTTAACTAGTTTAAACTTTATATTTAAAGAAAATCCAGTAATTCTAAAAACTATTGTTATAATCTCTTGCTTTAATTTATTCTTAAGTTCTTTGATAATGATTGGTATACCAGTTATTATTACTCAAATATTGAATATGTCTAGTCAGTCCTATGGGGTAACTCAGGGTATGTTAGCCCTTGGTGGATTATGTGGTGGAATTATGACAGGGGTTTTAGTGAATAAAATTAAGATTTACCACAGTCATATAATTTTATTAATTGCTATATTAGCTTTGACTCCAATAGGTGTTGTGCTTATGTTTAATGTAACGCCTATGATTTCATATATTGTTGTTACAGTTTGTTGCTTTTTAATAATGGCAGTATCTACTTTATTTAGTATTCAAATTTTAACTTTTATTCAAGGTGAAACACCTAACCACCTTACTGGAAAAGTTATTTCATTTTGTTTGGCTATGACAATGTGTTCTACGCCTATTGGTCAAATAATATACGGATATTTATTTGAGGCTCTTAATAATCAAACACATATAATTATATTTGTTGCTGCCCTACTTTCTGGTTTAATAGCATTTATGTCTAAGAAAATTTTTAGTAGTTTGAAAAAAACTGATATTTATATGGAGGTATGTAATGATAGATAAAAAACTTATATATACAAGTATTAATTTTATAATTGGTATACTAAATATAATTGTAATAATGCCTTTAGTATTGGCTTTTGGTCTTGTAATTTTAGCATTATGTTTAGTAAATATAGCACTTTTTATAGCATTTGTTTTAGGTGTTTTAAAGATATTTATTCCTATTCTACCAGTAAACTTTGGAGTAAATAATATTATATTGAAACTTCTAATTATCTGTATTATAGCCGCTGCAGGCTATTATTTATATAAATTACTAAGTGTATTTATTCCACAGTATCTAAGCTTTTTAGTTATTTATATGAAAAAAAGTTTTACATTTAATATAGTATAAATAAAATATGTTACAATTAAACACAAAGAATATAAAAATTAAATTCAAAAAAGTATTGACCCTAACATTATGTCATAGTGTACTCTAAAATTACAGGTCCAGTACACAAGTAAAATTCATGCCGGCAGAGTGTATGTGTTATTGAGATTTAAAACCAAGGTAGGAGATAAAATTATGAGAACAGTAAAACAAGTTTCAGATTTAACAAAAATAAGTGTGAGAATGCTACATCACTACGACAAAATTGGATTATTAAAACCAACTAAATTAACCCAAGCAGGTTATAGACTTTATGATGATGAAGCCCTTGAAACTTTGCAACAGATTCTATTTTTTAAAGAACTTGATTTTCAATTAAACGAAATTAAAGATATCATAACTAATCCTCACTTTGATAAGATGAAAGCTCTAGAAAACCATAAAAAGTTGATTATTTTAAAAAGAGATAGATTAAATGGTTTGATAGAACTAATAAATAATACATTAAAAGGAGCAAACACTATGAGCTTTAATGAATTTGATATGAGTGAGTATTATAATGTTCTAGAAGAATTTAAAAAAGAAAATACTGATAAAGTTATTAAAATGTGGGGAAGTATAGATAAGTACGATGAAATAATTTCAAAGGTAAAATCTGAGGAAGAAAAGTTTGCCTCTATGGCTATAAAACAATATGGTAGCATAGAAAAATATGCTAAAGCACTTAAGGAAAATTTGAATAACAGTTTAATGTTAACTAAAGCAGAAGAGATGGATAGGTTTAAAGAAGATTGTCTTTGTGATAATAATCCTAAATTAAAAGGACTGTACAAAGAGCTTACAGCTGATTTAAGTAAGGATATTTCATCAAAGGAGATTCAAAAAATTGCCACTGACATAACTAATATGGCTAAAGATAATTATGAAATTTTTAGAGAAGATATGGGAGACAATTATTGGCATTCAATGGTACAACTTTATCTGGTATTTCCAGATTGGATAGAAAAAGTTGATAATATATATGGCAGTGGTGCCTCTAAATTTATAGGGAAAGCTCTAAAATGGAATTTGGGTGATTATGAGCCTAAACTAGAAACGCTATATAAAAAACTTACGTCTGATTTAAGCAAATCTCCATCATGTGAGGAAATTCAAGAAATAATCTTAGAAATAGTAGACGAAACACAAAAGCAACATGACTGTTTAAAAATAGAAATTGGAGAAAACTATTGGGCATATCAATCAGAACAATATTGTTTGGACTCTAATATAATAAAAGTAATGGATGATAAATATGGCAGTGGTACATCTAAATTTATTGGAGAAGCCCTAAAGTTTTATGTTAAAAGTAATGATTAATTGCAACTAAATTTATAAATGGTAAGAAAGTTTATAGTAGTTTTAGTTATAAATAAGAGAAGGCATACACAAAAATGTGTAGGCCTTCTTAACTTTGTGTTATAATTACCTAAGTAAAAACAATACTAAAAACAAATTTAGTAAGGAAAATAATATATAGGGGGAATATATGAGTAACTTTGAAGAAGATCTACTGGAATACAATGAACTAGATGCGTACAAGAAATTAAAAGATGCAAATGATTCTCTTTTTGGATTAGATGGAGAACAAAATTTTGAGAAATTTTTGCTTTTGAGTAAAATGTCAGCACTTCAAGGCAATGAATATAGCCAATACATAATTGGGATTTTTTATGAAGATGGTATGGAAGGTTTGGAACGTTTTTTTGAAATAGATATAGAAGCCGATGAAAAATACTATAAAATGAAAGATAATAAAAAAGCCTTAGCGTTTTATAAAAAAGCAGCTGATCAAGGATACAAAGATGCCCAGTACGCCCTTGGGAATATGTATTTTAAAGGGACTGGTACTGAAGTTGATTATGAAAAGGCCCTTTATTGGTTCAAAAGTTCTAAGACAGAGTTTGCTTGCTTTAATGTGGGTTGCTTTTATGAAAATGGCATAGGTGTAAAGCAAAGTTATAAAAATGCTATTAAGTGGTATGAAAAAGCTGCACAACTGGGAAATTCCAACGCTGCCTACAATTTAGGTGTTATGTATAAAATGGGGCAAGGTTGTAATATAGATTATGATAAAGCCGTAAAGTGGTATAAAAAAGCATGTATGCAAAACAATAAAAACGCCCTTTGTAATTTGGGACTTATGTATTTGAGTGGTGAGGGTGTAGAAATAGATTATAAAAAAGCTATTGACCTTTTTGAAGAAGCTGCTGAGTATGCAAATGAATTAGCTATGTTTCAACTTGGCTATATGTATGATCAAGGCATAGGTGTAGATAAGGATTTTGAACAAGCCAGAATATGGTATGAACAATCTGCAAATTTAGGATATGCTGATGCCCAGTGTAACTTAGGATATTTTTATCAAGAGGGACTAGGAGTAGAACAAGATTACGAAAAGGCTAAAATATGGTATGAAAAAGCCATAGAACAAGATGAATGTGTTGCTAAAAGTTGTTTGGCAGAGATGTATTTTTTTGGACAAGGAGTAGAAGTAGACTTAGAAAAAGCATTAGCTCTTTATGAAGAAGTATTAATTGATGTCAAAGAAATAGGCAATAAAGAAGAAATATCAGTAATTTTATTTAACATGGCGCAAGTACATGAAATAGGCTATGGTACAGAAAGTAATCTTAAAAAAGCCAAGGAATTATATGAAGAGTCAGCAGCTTATGGTTTAGAAGAATCAAATAAAAGACTTGAAAATTTAAAAATATAATTTAAATATTCTCTAGTATATTTAAATTAAAAAAGGATGTCTCTTTAATGATTGAAAAAATCATTCTAAGACATCCTTTTTTTTACCTTAAAACATCTTCCATAACCCTAAATATGTTTCTATGAGTTATTTTATCTATCTCATCCTCAAGATAACCTCTTTTTCTAAGTTCTCTAGTAACATTGTAAGAATGAGAAGCACTTTGAAGATTTTTCACATTAGGATTATTCACATTTTCTGAAAAGGAAGAAAGTGTATCACTACCTAAATAATCACAATAATCAAAACCTAAACAAATATGATCAATACCTATTAAATCTGCCATATAATCAATATGGTCAACAAATCCTTGCAAGTTTTGCTTATCTTTATTATGACTTACAAAACCGCTAAAGCCATTAAGACCAACTACACCACCGCTATTTGCAACAGCCTTTAATTGCTGGTCAGTTAGATTTCTTTTAACATCACATAATGATTTTGCATTGGAATGAGATGCTATTATTGGTTTTGAAGCCACATCTACCAAGTCCCAAAAAGATTTTTCGTTTAGATGAGACACATCCACTAACATATTTAAATCTTCCAATCTTTTAACAGCATTTTTACCATCTAGTGTTAATCCCCTATTTTCATCACCACAAACACCAGTAGCAAGTTTGTTTTCTTCATTCCAAGTAAGAGAGGCATGTCGCACATAAACTTCATCATGATAATAATTAATTTTGTCTATATCACTGCCTATATGACTCAAACCTTCCATACCAATTACAATATCTACTTTGCTTTTTGAAAAACCTTTACCTATATCTTTGTATGACTTAACCACATTTATAATATCTTTACTCTCATTAATTTCATCCTTTAAAGCATTTACAATTTCCTGTGCCCTAAGAGAAGGATTATTATCATAGGGTGGGTCTATCCATATAACAAATATACTGCCACAAACATTACCTTTTTTAAAATTATTTAAATGATAATTTTTAAAAATATTATTTTCCTTTTTCTCTCTTTTCAAAGTAATATGAGTGAAAGTATCAGAGTGGCAATCAAATATCATAATACCCCTTCTTTCATTCTATATTAAAAAGTTTCCAACTATTATACCGCAGTAATTTCCTATTACATATCCTAAGGTCCCAATTAGCATAATTGGAGCTATAAGTTTAGACCAAGATTTAGAAACAGCCATAGCTGCTGCAGTTGTAGGTCCACCGATACATGCGTTAGATGCCAAAATTGCATCTTCCAAATTAAATTTAAATAATTTTGCTGCACCAAATGTTACTAACATATTTACTAAAACTATTATTAAGCAAAATACTAGTAATAGTGGAGAATTATTAATTATAGATGATATAGATGCAGGAACACCTATAACTACAAAGAAAAGATAAATTAAGAATGTTCCTATTTCTTGAGCTCCACCTAGATTTCCAAAAAAGTCTGATTTAATAGTAGCGCAAAGCATAGTTACAGTTGTTATTATTAAATACTGGTTTCCAAACAAAGTATTAATTATTTTTAGAAAAGCATTAGATGTTGGTATTACAGAAGCCAAAAAATCTGCTAAACTTACAGATAGGGCAACTATTATAAAAGCTGAACCTATACAAAACCCAATATCCTTTAGAGATACTTCTTTACTTTTCCAATATGAAGAAGCAGCTGTTTCACCTTCTTTTATTCCTACTTTTTCAACTTCATCCATATGAGGGTGCTTAAACTTTTTTCTAAAGAAAGCAATAGATGGAATAGATATTAGTACAAAGAAATAAAGAGCCATTAATAGATTATCAGAAACTACTGCAGCTGAAACTAAATCTCCTGGAATGTCAAAAGCACTTGCCATGGCAGCAAAATTTGCACCACCACCTATGTATGACCCAGTCATCATACCAGCTAACTGTCCTAATTCAGGAATATGTTTATTTAAAAGTAAAAATCCTAAAATAGATCCAACCATGGTACCTATAGAACTAATTAAAAATAATACAAGTATTTTTCCACTTTCTTTCCAAATTTTTGTAATATTACATTGATAAAGAAGTAAAGTGATTGCTAAGGGAACAACATAAGTCCACACTTGATCATATACCACAGACTCCGTTGGAATAACTTTCAAATTAGATAAAATTAATGCTCCAATAAGAGCGATGATAGCGCCGGAAACTTTGGAAGCCCATTCATACTTTTGTTCTAAATAAATACTAAAAGCTGCCCAACCTGTAATAAAAGCCCATAATACCCATATATTTTCCGAACTAATTAATGTTTTCATAATAACCTCCCATAAATTTTTTCGAAATTTCAACATATTGAAATTAATTTAATTGTAATACATAATTTACCAAATTTCAATATATTGAAAAAATATTAAAAATATTAATAAAATACTGAAAATATATTGAAAATTATGTTTTTTGCAAATTTATTTGTTAAATATTATAAATACTTTTTAAGTTTACTTGAATTTTTACTATCTTTAATATAAATTGGAAATATATGCAGTATTATATTTAAGAAAATATAATAAATACCACATATAAATAAATTGAAAAATTTAATATATTGAAAAAAGATTATAAGTATTCAATGGTATTTAAGGAAGTGAATATATGAAAAAAGGTCTTGATATGAATATAGACATTGGCAAAAAAATTAGAGAATTAAGAAAGAGTAAGAACTTTAGTATTATAGATTTGTCTAGGGAAAGTGGCCTAAGCACAGGACTTATAAGTCAAATCGAAAGAAATATGGTAGTACCATCAATAAAAGTTATGTGGAAGATTGCCAATGTGCTAGAAGTTAATATTGGCTACTTCTTTGATGAAGATGATGAAAATATAGAGGAAAAAATAGTAGTCAGAAAAGATCATAGAAAATCAATTAACACTAATGATTCTACAAAATCTTATGAGTTATTAATGCCAAACTTGAATAATAAAAGTATAGAATTTATTTTGATTACATTAGACAAAGAGACTAAAATAAATAAAGAGCTAGTTTCTCATAAAGGAGAAGAATGTGGATATATAATTGAAGGGAAAATGAAAATAATACTAGAAAATAAGGAATATATTTTAGAAAAAGGTGATAGTTTCTATTTTGATAGTAAAATTCCTCATGTGTATGAAAATTATGGTGATGAAACATGTGTCTTAGTTTGTGCTATGACACCACCATCATTCTAAAATAAATTAAGAAGGTGATATTAATGAAAGCAGAAATTATTACTGTAGGTACTGAAATACTTTTAGGAGATATACTAAACACCAATACTCATTATTTATCTAATGAATTAGCAAATATGGGAGTTGATGTATATTATCAAATAACTGTAGGGGATAATGAAAATAGGCTGTTAAATCAGTTGGAAGAAAGTTTTAGAAGAAGTGACTTGGTAGTATTAACTGGGGGACTAGGGCCAACCCAGGACGATCTTACAAAAGAAGTCTGTGCTAAATATTTTAACTTAGATATGGAATTTCACCAGCCTTCATGGGACAAAATTATAGAAATACATAATAAAATGAAAAGAACACCTACTGAAAACAATAAAAAGCAGGCTTATTTTCCAGTAAATTCTATCATACTGCCAAATGAATATGGTACAGCACCAGGATGTATTATGGAAAAAGATAACAAAATCATAATAGTAATGCCAGGACCTCCAAGAGAAATGAAGCCTATGTTTGATAACTTTGTAAAACCATTTTTACAAAAAAATAGTGAAGACATACTTAAGTCAAAGGTTATTAGAATAATTGGTGTGGGAGAATCTAAGGTAGAAAGTGATTTACTAGATTTGATCCAAAAACAAGTAAATCCTACTATAGCCACTTATGCAAAAGATGGAGAGTGTACTGTAAGAATAACAGCAAAAGGAAAAACTGTTGAAGAAGTAGAAAAGTTAATTTTACCAGTTGTAAAAGAAATTAAAAATAGATTTAAAGAAACTGTATATGGTGAAGATGAAACTACAATAGAAGATGAAGTTGCAAAAATTCTAGTAAAAAACAACTTAACTATATCTGTGGCAGAATCTTGTACAGGTGGAATGGTATCTTCATCTCTAATAAATTATCCTGGTATATCTTCTGTGTTTATGGAAGGTTGCGTAACTTATTCAAACGAAGCAAAAATGAAAAGTTTAAATGTGAAAGAAGAAACTCTAAACTCAGTAGGTGCAGTTAGTGAACAGTGTGCAAAAGAAATGGCAGAAGGCGTTGCCACAAGACATAACACAAATATTGGGTTATCTACAACAGGCATAGCAGGTCCAGAAGGTGGCAGTGAAGAAAAACCTGTAGGACTTGTATATATGGGAATTAAAATAAATGACAAAACTATTGTAAAAAAATACATATTTAATGGAGATAGACAACAAATTAGATACAGAGCATGTAAAACTTTGTTAAACGACTTAAGACTAGAATTATTAAATATAATATAGATTTTTAGGAGGCAAAATGATAAGACATATATTTTGTGACTTAGATGGAACACTTTATAACGATGGAATTAGCGATGAAGACATAAAAGCCATAGAGGATATAGGAAAAGAAGGTGTAATATTCCATGTGGCAACAGGAAGGGTCTTTAAACAGGCATATAATATGTTAAGTGATAAAACTCAGTTAAATGGATATTTTATTTGCGAAAATGGTTCTTTTATTTTTGATAAAGATAAAAATTTAATATTTAAAGAACCTATAGATGATTATTTAGTGAGAAAAATTATAAATAGATTTGAATCAGATTTAGCTCATCTTTATCTAAAATATAATGGTGATATTATTTTGAGTGGAGGAGAAGAAGCTTTTAGTAATTATACTAAGGATTATATATTAGATAAGGAAATGTTTAAAAAAGAGAATTTTGATAACCTAGTTGGTAATGTAGGTATAGTATCAAATAATATGGATGAACTTAAAAGATTGGAGTATTATTACAAAAGTGAATTTAGTGATGTTTGTGATATTTACTTATCTGGGCCTTACACCCTAAATATAGTTCCTAACCATGTATCTAAACGTCATGGAATAGAACATATTTGTAAAAAATATAATATAAACTTGGATGAAGTTGCAACTATGGGAGATTCACCTAATGATATATGTATGTTAAAAGATATAAAATATAGTTTTGCAATGGATAAATCAAACAAAGATGTTAAAGAAAGTGCATCTTATGTAGTTAGCAGTGTTAGAGATGCAATAGAAAAAATCAAAAAAATAAATAGGACTAAATAGTCCTATTTGTTTTATACACAATTTTCTAATGTGTAAGAATTTGCGGTGTTAGCTAAAATTGAGTCAAGAACATGATTTACAACCATGCCACAAACATAAGCTGAAAATTTTAAATCGTTTTCATAGCTAGTTTGACAAGATTTATATCTTTTGTATAAGCTATGGAAAAATTCTTCCACACTATAATCGATTTCGCAATTTAAATCACAATTTGAAAAATCCATGTCTTTAGCATAAGAGGCTAGCTCCTTTTCATAAGCAACATGCTTATTCATGCTATGAGAAAATTCCCAACGTTCGCTATGAGGAGTAGTGAAAAAGTCACATAAAAAATGACAAATAACACCTAACTCTTGACTTAGCTTACTTATGGAAAAATATCTTTTTAAAGAATCTAAAGTTAAGTGACATAGATATTTTATTTTTTCTAGGACCATAGACAAAGACTCATCTAAATAATGCTTATTCAGCACATATTTGGAAGATATATCTGGCTTAATGTTACCATAAATAAAATTCTTTTCACTTAAAAAGAAAGATTTATTTGATTCTAATTTATCTAATACAGATTTAGATATAATAAAATGTGTGTTAATTAACATTGATTCACCTCATAAGTTTTGTGTATAGCTAAAGTATATATTTGAATTTTCTTAATTTTTGCTTATAATAACTATCTATATAAATAATAGCAAGAATGAAAAAGAAATTCAAGATGATAATGATTCCAATTTTAAATTATAACTGGAAATTAAGGAGGGTAAAAAATGAAAAAAGTATTAGTATTATTAGCAGATGGATTTGAAGAGATAGAAGCACTTTCAGTAGTGGATGTGCTTAGAAGAGGTAATATTGATTGCAAAATGTGTTCTATAGAAGGTGAGTACGTAAGAGGAACTCACAATATAGTAGTACAATCTGATTGTAGTATTAAAGATATTAATTCTGGTGATTATGACGCAGTGGTACTTCCTGGGGGGTTACCAGGAGCAGAAAACCTAAAGGCCAACTGTGTAAAAGAATTAATTACTAAAATGAATGAAAGTAAAAAAATAATTGCTGCAATTTGTGCTGCACCAGAAACATTAGAATATTTTAATATACTTGAAGGTAAAAAATGTACTTCTTATCCTGGTTTTATCCAAGAAAAAGAAAAGGTTAGTTATATAGAAGATGAGGCTGTAGTAATAGATGATAATATAATAACTAGTAGAGGACCAGCAACTGCCCTGTCTTTTGCTCTAACAATATTAGAAGAGTTAGGATGTATAAATGAAATGGAAGATATAAAGGAAGGAATGCTGGTTAATTTTTATAATAAATTTGCCAAATAATAGGAGTCAAAATGATGTATAGAAATTATAATGAAACAAGTTCTTATAAGAATTTAGAAATAGACTGTAGTAAATGCTTTGGTTTTTGTTGTGTGGCCTTGTATTTTTCTACAATAGATAATTTTCCCCAAGATAAAATTGCAGGACAACCTTGCAAAAACCTTAAAGATGACTTTACTTGCAAGATACATAAAGATCTAAGGAAAAAGAATCTTAAGGGATGTATTAATTATGACTGTTTTGGAGCAGGTCAAAAGGTGGCCCAAAACATATATAAAAATGTAAGTTGGAAAAATTCACAAGAAAAAGCACAGGAAATGTATGATGTTTTTGTAGTAGTAAAAAGCTTGCAAGAAATGATATGGTATTTGTGTGACAGTTTTACTTTTGCAGAAAGTGAAGATTTGAGAAGAAGAATAAATGAGATGATAATAGAAACCCAAGGTCTTACAAATCTTTGTGCAAAGAAAATATTAGAAATTAATTTAGAAGAACATAGAACAAAAGTAAATTACTTATTAAAAGAAGTTATATCAAATGTAATAAAAAAAATGAATCCTAAAAGAAAAAATGATGAACCTTTAGGTTTTGATTTTATAGGAAAAGACCTTAGAAATGAAGATTTAATAGGAGCAAATTTAGTAGGAGCTTTATTAATAGGAGCCAATCTCCAACACAGGGATTTAAGTGGTGCAATTGTTATTGGAGCAGATATGAGAGATGCAGATATTAGAGGTTGTAATTTGGAAAATACAATGTACCTTACTCAGTCCCAAATAAATAGTGCAAGAGGAAACTCTAAAACAAAATTACCACTATTTATAAAAAGGCCTTCTCACTGGGAGGAATAAATAAAAAATGCCAGCTTAAACTGGCATTTTTTACTTACATTTTTTATTTACTAGGATATTATGCTGATTTTAAAACTTTGGAAAATTCCTGAATTAAAGTATTGTAATATTATTTTGTCATAGAAAACTTCTAGATTAAATTATTATAGATTGTATTTTCTAATAAGTCTGCTAGCTTTGGATTGAGATATATTTAGGCATTTGGCCACCTTATAAGAACTTTTATAATGCTTATAGGTTTTAGAAATAATCTCTTTTTCGTAGGATTCCATTAAAGTATCAAAATCATGTTCATTAAAAAAGTCTTCCTTATCGTCTATATTATAATCAAAGTTATAGTTGAAAATATCTTTTGGAAGGTTTTTTTCAGTAATAACATGATTGGTAGATGTTAAAACAAGTTTTTGTATAATATTTTGAAGTTCTCTAATGTTACCAGGGAAATCATAGCAAGAAATTAATTTTATGGCATCCTTAGTAATTATTTTATTTATATTAAATTCAAAGCAATACTTATTAAAGTAATGTTTTATTAATTCAATAAGGTTATCCTTTCTATCTCTTAGTGGAGGTATTTTTAATTGAATAACATTTAATCTATAGTAAAGGTCCTCTCTAAATGTTTTTTCTTTTACCTTTTTTAATAAATCACAGTTTGTAGCAGATATAATTCGAATATCTACCTTTTTTTCTTTCATGCCACCTACTGGAGTAAAGGTTTTTTCTTGAATTAACTGAAGAAACTTTGCTTGAAGGCTTGGAGGAATCTCTCCAATTTCATCTAAAAATAAAGTTCCTTCGTGAGCAAGCTCTACAAGACCGGCCTTTCCTTTAGTTGAAGCTCCCGTAAAAGCACCTGGCACATATCCAAATAACTCGGATTCAAGAAGTTCTGGTGATATTGTTGCACAGTTAATAGTTATAAATGGTTTATCTGCTCTTCTACTATTTTTGTGTATATATCTGGCTAATGAACTTTTTCCAGTACCTGATTCCCCAAGAAGTAAAACTATAACATTTGTTTTTGAAATTTGATTTACTGTATTGATTATGGGTTTCATAACACTTCCTGTAAGAATAATATCAGTTTCTATTTTCAGAGTAGTTCTATATATATTTTCAATTTCGTTTTTATATTTATTAACTTCATTTTGTGTATCTGTTAATTTATTTTTTATTTGATTAAGTTCTGTAATGTCTCTAGTGTTTTCAACTATAAATTCAATCTCACCCTTATCATCAAATAGAGGAGTTGCTGTTAATACAAGTTTTTTTCCTGTATTAGTAAACTGTTCCATAGAACTCGTTTTCTTTGTTATCAAAACCTGAGGTATGGCACCTACTGTAGAATAGCCTTTTTCAGATAATATCTTAACATTTTTACCAAGCATCTCTTCTTTTTTTATTCCATAGTTTTTTTCAAATGCTTTATTACAATAAATTAAATTACCTTTATTGTCAGCAACACAAATCTCATCATGAGATGCATCCATAATTTTTTTATAAAAATCTTCTTTAAACTTCAAAATTATCCCCCTTTTATCCAAAATAAGTCATTTTAGACTTAATATATTGACTAAACTTATCTATGGTGCAAATAAGTCATAAACAACTTAATTATATTGGAATAATAAGTTAAAATCAACTTATTTTGTTAAATTACTTATTTTAAATATAAAAAAAAATAAACTTTAAAAAATATAATAAAAAAAATGGCTTAATTTCAATAACTTTGTTAAAAAAGTTTATAATATAAAAGTTGGCATACTATTTGCTATAACAATATAATAGAATGAAAAGACAGATTATAATGTTTCAAATGGAGGACACAAGAATGGGTTATTTATACATATTACTTGCAGGTCTTTTTTGGTCTAGTATAGGATTATTCACAACAAACCTAAGTAATATAGGATTATCAACAGAAGAAATAAGCTTTTTAAGGCTTTCAATGGGATGTATTATATTAGTTTTTTATGCAATTATAAAAAATCCAAGTTTATTAAAAATATCAAAAAAAGGACTTATTTATTCAGTAATTATAGGATTACTTTGCCAAGGATTATTTAACTACTGCTATGTAAATTCCATAAAAAGTGCAGGAAGTGCAGTAGCAGCAGTATTACTTTATACTTCACCAATATTTATTACAGTTTTTTCTAAAATTATATACAAAGAGAAAATTAATAAAATGAAGTTATTATCTTTAGCTATATGTGTAGTTGCAGCCATACTTGCAGTTACAGGAGGAAGTTTAGATTTACAAAGTATAAGTACATTCGGAATTATAAGTGGAATTATGGCAGCGATTCTTTATTCTTTAATGCCAATAATAAGTAAAAATATATTAGATGAAGTAAATAATTTAACTATGATGATTTATTCATTTTTAACAGGAGCATTGATTCTTGTAGGTAGAGTGAATTTTGTTAAAGTTGGAGCGAGTATAGGACATATGCCTGTAGTTTTAAATATAATAGGATTTGGATTATTCTCAGGAGCTCTTGCTTATATTTGTTATACATGTGGTGTGAAAAGTGGAATAGAACTTTCTGTTGCTGGTGTAATAGCATCAATAGAATTAGTATTTGCACAAGTTATTGGATGGACTATCATGGGAGAACCATTCAACAATGTAAAAATAATTGGAGTTTGCTTAATGATGGTTTCTGCTATAGTAGCTCTAAAAAGTGTTACTAAAGTACCATCTGAAAGTGAAGAAAGTCTTGATTTAGACCTTAGAAAGGTTGCAGGTCAAGCATAAAATTGCCCTTTAAAATTTATAATTATAAATTATAAAAAAGTCATCCGTAAAAAATTTTACGAATGACTTTTTTAATTTATACTATTTTATTTTCTAGTTCCTTCTTTTTCTATCTTTTCTAAAGCTTTCTTTGGTACGTCATCTTTTTTAACTGGAACTTGACTAAGGTCTAATGTTTTACTTGATTTTACCTTAACGTAAGTTCCAGGATCGTAATAATCTTTTGAAGTACCTCTTTGAAGGAAATGCACATCTTTTTTCTTTCCCTCTTTATCATAACCAATTAAATCATATGATTTTCCTTTATCTTGTTTTTCACCTTTATCATCTACTAACCAAGAGTCTTTAATTACTTCATCTAATGGTACTTGAGTATAATAAGTTTCTGATGCTACATACCTATTGTTATAATATCCTTTTGCCCAAACTGCTCCACCTACAATTATTGATAAAACTATTAAAATACCTAATGTTTTTTTCATATTCTGCCTCCTAAAATTCAAGTTCTTTTTTTCTAAATATAATCATTGAAACTATGACTGGAATTACCATGTATAGTACAATCTCTATTATTGAAGTTATATTAAAACTTCCTGTTGTTATATAGTTTAGCTTTTCTATAGCTAGCAATGTTGTAAACAAATGTTTGGTTAAATTTCCTATTAAGTCTATTACAAACTTTTGACCTAATATGAGACTTAATATAATTCGTATTGTTCCTGAGCCTAAAAGTACAAATGATATTGTTCCATACATTGCATTTTGATAATGATAAACTAATATTGTAGATATATTTACATATACAATAATCTTAAGCATTCCTGTTACTGAGCCAAGAGTTAGTCCTAAAAACTGTTCGTGGGTAAGTGTAAGTCCTATAATTTTTGGAACAACTATTGTCAGTACACCTAACAATACACCTGAAATTACTGATAATATTACTGTTTCTATTGCTTTTGTTAATATAATTTTATTTCTATCAATACCATATCCTATAGCTATTTGCATTGCTTTACTTTTAAAATCATCTGAGTATATTGATAAAAATATTGGTATTCCTACTACTAAAGGATAGAATTCTAAAAACATATCTGTTTTTGAAGTGTATCCTCCTGCATCTAAATTTGGATTATATATCATATATACCATAATAAAAAATAATCCTACATAAGCTGCTAATGTGTATACTAAAGACTTCTTACGACTCATTCTATTTAAATCAGCTATTAAATAATTTAACATTTCTTCGCCCCCTCTACTAATTCAAAATAATAATCTTCTAAAGTCTTTTTAGATGATTTTTCTTGTAAAATTTTTATTTGGTTTTCCTTTAAAATTTTCTTTGTTTTCTCAATATCACTGACTTTAATCTCTATAGTATCTGATTCACTTTCCAAATTATTTTTGTCTATTTCTTTAAGTATTTTTCCTTCGTGAACAATACCAAATCTATTTGCAGTATGTTCTAATTCTCCAAGAATGTGAGATGATACTATTATTGTCATTTTATATTCTTCATTTAATTTCTTTATTAAATTTCTAATATCGGCTATACCTTGTGGATCTAATCCATTTGTAGGTTCGTCTAATATTAGTATTTCTGGGTTACCAAGTATGGCGTTAGCTATTCCTAATCTTTGCTTCATTCCCATAGAAAAGTTTTTATACTTTGCTTTTGTTTCATGCAAGTTTACTATTTTTAATACTCTATCAATTTCTTTTTTATCCTTGATTCCTTTCAATTGTCTATAATAGTTTAGGTTTTCTCTAGCATCTAAATAATCAAAGAAGTTTTTTCCTATAAAAAAACCTATATCTTTTCTATTTGTAAGTAATTGATTTTTATCTTTACTACCTTTTATTGATAATTCTCCACTACTAAATTCTGATAAGCCTAGTATAATTTTAAATATGGTTGTTTTTCCCGCACCATTTTTTCCTACAAGCCCATATATTTCACCACTATTAACATTCAAACTCAAGTTTTTAGTTACATGGAATTTGCCATAATATTTATTAATATTTTTTAACTTTATCATACGCTCTCCTTTTCTTGAACTGTGCTTTATTTAACTTTATTTTATATATTAAATCTTAAATAAAAATAAACCCAACCTTAAATAAACCTTATTTTTTATATTTTTATCATATTTCTATAATTTATTTATTTTTAAACACAAAAAAACTGACACCTACGGGGTGTCAGTTAAGGTGACCTATTAAAGAGGTCATTTTTAATGTGAAATTTATTATTTTGAAGATAAGTATTTTATACCTTGATAAGAATCTCTTGATTTTAGAGTATCACCAATGGCATTTAGTACTTCCCATTTTTTCAAAGACCAAAGAGGGCCTACTAAATCTTCTTTTTTACCATCACCTGTTAGTCTATGGATTACCATTTCAGGTGGAAGAATCTCTAACTGATCACAAACTAGATTTACATAATCTTCTTGTGTCATTAAAGTCATCATATTCTTTTCTAACATTTTTGCCATTGGAGTACCTTTTATAACATGAAGTAAATGAATTTTTACTCCGTGAACATTTAAATCAGCCACAGCCTTAGCTGTGTCCATCATCATATTATAATCTTCTCCAGGAAGTCCATTAATAATATGAACCACAACTTTTATATTTTTAGCTTTTAACTTTTCTACGCCTTCTACAAAGGTCTTATAATCATGACCTCTATTTATAATTTTTGAAGTTGAATCATGAATAGTTTGAAGACCTAACTCTACCCATAGATTAGTTCTTTTGTTTAACTCACCTAAATATTCAACTACATCATCTTCCAAACAGTCTGGACGAGTAGAAATAGAAAGTCCTACTACATCATCTTGTTCTAAGATAGTTTCATATTTTTCCTTTAAAACCTCTAAAGGAGCATAAGTATTTGTGTATGCTTGGAAATAACCAATATATTTAGCGCTGGGCCATTTTTTTAGCATCATCTCTTTAATTTCTTTAAACTGTTTTATTAAATCATCTTTTGGATTACCAGCAAAATCTCCAGAACCTTCTTTGGAGCAGTAGGTACATCCCCCATAAGATACTTTTCCATCTATATTTGGACAAGTAAATCCTGCATTTATAGAAACCTTAAATATTTTTTCACCAAATGTATTTCTAAGATAGTAATTCCAAGTATGATATCTTTTATTGTCATCAAATGCATATTTGAACTTTGTCATTTTATCACCTTTTTCTTATGATTTATACCTAGTTATATTAACATAAATTTTTATTATATACAAATTCCTATAAATAAAATGATTACGAAAATGAAATTTTTTAAAACGAATAAAGTTTAAGTTTATTAATACAATTTACTAGTGGTGAAATCAAAGGAGGGGTAGTGTGGAGAGAAATGATGACAATAATGATATTATAAGAAAAGCTCGCCAAAAGGCAAAGCAAAAAAAAGATGAAAATGAAAGTTTAACAAAAGAAAATCCAGATGAAAATAAGTTAGAAAATAATAATATAGAAAGTACTGATGAAGAAAAAGATGAACAACTAGAGAATAAAGTTGAAGAAAATAATAATAAAGAATATGAAGATTTTAATGAAGAAGATGAAGATTTTAATAATAAAGAATATGTAAATAGTGAAGAGTTAGAAAGCATAAAAGAAGAAATAATAGAGGAAGATGAACATACAAAAAAAGATGTAGGAAAGAAAAAGAAAATTTATATTAAAATTGGATGTTTCCTTGCATTAATTACAATAATGTATTTTGGTGCCAAAAGATATGACTCTCTAGTTTACCCAGATATAACCTTATATGAAGAAGATGTTTCAAAACTAAATGAGCAACAATTAAATGAAAAGGTAAGTGGTTTGGCAAATCATATTAATAATAATAAAATAATTATAAAATTAGATGATAAAGATTATGAAATTTTACTATCTAATATAATTGATAAATTAGATGTAGTAAAAGTTGAAAATGAAATAATGAGTTATGGCAAAGACAAAACATTTTTAGAACAATTTGGTTTAATATACTTAAGCGTAAAAAGGAATTATAACTTTCATATTAAACTTAATAAGGAAGCTTTAGAAGAAGAAGTTAGCAAAATTTATGATGATACTCATGTATCTCCTATTGAACCAAAATTGGAAATGAATGGGGATAAATTAAATATAATAGAAGGTAAAAATGGTAAAAGTATTAATGATAAAAATTTGCTAAATAAAATAATAGAAAAAATAAATAGTGATGAAGTGGGAAAAAGTAATATAATTATTAAAGAAGAATATAAACAAATCAAACCTAAAATAGACAATAAAGATCTTGAAGGTGTAGACTATAAAATTTCTTCTGCAACCACATACTTTGGAGGAACAGGTTATAATAGGGGACTGAATATATCTAATGCAGCAAGAAAAATTGATCAAACATTATTAATGCCTGGGCAAGAGTTTTCATACGAAGACAAAGTTAGCCCAGTAGACCTTAGTAATGGTTATTACATGGCACCAGTTATAATAAATGGGACTCATAAAGATGCTCCAGGAGGCGGAGTTTGTCAAGTTTCTACAACATTGTATAATGCACAATTAAAAGCAGGAATTCTACCAACAGAAAGATACAATCACTCAAAATCTGTAGCCTATGTACAACGAGGCTTAGATGCCACATTAGCGACAGGAAGTAAAAACTTAAGATTCAAAAACCCTTATAGTTATCCAATTTATATTCATGCTTATACAGTTGGAGGACAAATTACAGTGGAATTTTGGTCAAATAAAAGTGTTTTGGATGGAAAAAAATATACTCCTGTAAGTTTTGTGAAAGGAAATGTGGCAAATACTTATCTTTATGGGTATAATAATAAGGGAGAATTAATATATAAAAAATATATTGACACAAGTATTTATAAATAAAATATATTAATTTCAAAACTAACCTACATACAAAAGAAAAGCAAGCAAAGGAGATTATAAAAATGAAGTTATTTTTAGACACAGCAAATGTGGAAGATATTAAAAAAGTTAATGATATGGGTGTAATATGTGGTGTAACTACAAACCCATCTTTAATAGCAAAAGAAGGAAGAGATTTTACAGAAGTAGTTAGAGAAATTGCTTCAATAGTTGATGGACCAATAAGTGGAGAAGTAAATAGTGATGATGCTGAAGGTATGATAGCAGAAGCAATGGAAATAGTAAAAATTCACAAAAACATGGTTGTTAAAATACCAATGACTGCACAAGGACTAAAAGCTGTAAAAGTATTATCTGAAAAGGGAATAAAAACTAATGTTACTTTAATATTCTCAGCAAACCAAGCACTACTTGCTGCAAGAGCTGGAGCAACATATGTATCACCTTTTTTAGGTAGACTTGATGATATATCAACTAATGGAATGGATTTAGTTAGAACTGTGGCAGAAATGTTTGATATACATGGAATAGAAACAGAAATAATAGCTGCAAGTGTTAGACATCCAGTTCATGTTACTGATGCAGCATTAGCAGGAGCTCATATAGCAACAGTACCAGCTAAGTTAGTATACCAAATGTTAAATCATCCTTTAACAGATCAAGGAATTGAAAAGTTTAAAAAAGACTGGGAAGATGCTTTCGGAAATAAATAAATAAAAAACTCATGGAATTAGTAATTAATTTCATGAGTTTTTACATTATAGGCAATTGATAGCTGAATTTACGCTGTTGATAAACTCTACAATGAAGTTATATCAACTCATTTATAAAGTGTAAAAAATGTTTTTTGAGCAACGTAGTTGCCTGAAGCGATAGCGAAGGCATCTCGTTGGCGACATGAAGTGTAGCGCCCACGCAGTGGCTTAAGCGAAGCGAATTTTTTAATTAAAGTCTTGCATAAAAGAATAAGAACATTACTATGATTACACTAAAGAATAATATTTTTAAAAGGACGTTTTATTTACTATATGGAATTTTATAATAAATACAAAAAGGAAGGTAAAACCGCATATGAAAGAAATAACATATTCTTTGTGTAAAGAAAATTATAATTCAAATTTGTTTTATAAAAAATTATCAAGTTTTACATTAGATATTGAAAAAATAATATTTTATAATTGTGGAAAGTATGTAAAAGATTTTATTAACTTTTTAGAAAAAAATCATATTGAAAATATAAGAACAACTTCACAGTATTATTTGGAAATATTAATGATAGGGGTTTTGTGGAAAAATTATATAAACAGAGCAGTAAATCTTCAACAAATACCTAAGGAGATTTTAATAATTTTATCTTATTTAAGAAAATATGAGATTATAAAAAATAGGGTTGATAAAAAGAGAGGAATGATAGAAACAAATTTTTTCAGCATAGAGGATGAAAAAATAATTGACCCTAATATAAATAACTTTGGCAAGTTAATTGAGTATTTAGATGCAATTGGAGATTTTAGGGAAGAAGTTAAAAGGTTAAAATCATGGGAAAAATATTTTATAACTAGTGGAGAAGAGGAAGCTAAGAAAATAATCTTGTCCTCTTTAGAAATAGAAGATATATTTGAGAATAAAGCTAAAACACAATTAGGTCCTTATACAGAAAATGTAGATAAATTTTTGATTTTAGCAAAAGAAAAATATAAATACAGAGAAGACTATATTACATGTAGAAAAAAAGAAGTAGAATACCATCTAAACATGGTAGGAGCAGAAATAATGAATAAGTCCTATAGGGAGATGTTTATTAAGTCAAAGGAAAAAAGATTATTGCTCCCATCATGTATGAGGGCGCAAAATGAAAATTATTGTAAGTCAATAAAAACTAAAGAGGGATATATATGTGCAAACTGTACAAAATCATGCCATATAAATAAATACGATAAGTTAGGTAAAGAGTATAATTTTAAAGTTTATATAATTCCTCATGAATCAAATATTAATATTAAAAGAAAATTTCAATATGGAGATATAGGAATAATCGGTGTTGCCTGTGTTCTTAATTTAATATCAGGTGGACTTAAGGCAAAAAGTTTAGGATTTGTTCCTCAATGTGTATTTTTAGATTATTGTGGATGTAAAAGTCACTGGCATGAAAGTGGAATAATAACAGACATTAATGAAGATAAATTACTAAATACATTAGGAATAGAAAGTGCAAATAATTAGAAAATGTAAAAAATTATAGAGCAAACCTTACCAAGGTTTACTCCAGTTACAGTAGTGATACTCATCTTTCCATTGCAAATCAGTAGTAATATGGAAATCACCATAACTTCTTGTTGATTTATAAAAAATATTTACTACAGAAAACTTAGAAGATAAATCCTTATCTATAATTACATGATATTTGTTGTCCACAACATATATATAATCATTTGAAGTAGGCTCATCCTGAGCTACATTAAAAACAGGTCCATGTCATGCAATTTCTTTCAAATAAACACGAACATACTTTTCATTATCTAATTCATCCATTTCGTAGTTTTTAAACATGTCATCAAGGGCGGCTTTTGCCAAATCAGTTATGTTTATTATCATTATAGGCTCCTCTTATTATTTATATTATTATTGATAAAACTATTTTATCCAATTACTATTAATATATCAAACTAATTTTAATTTCAGGTATTATAAAAAATAAGATTTTGAAGGAAAAAACTTATTTCATAATATACAAATTATTAAGTTATAATAAAAATAAAAAATAAGAGGGAGATTTTATGAGTAAGAAAAAAGCTGGTATTTTAGCATTAATAGGATATTTAGGAACTATGGGCATTGGGATTTTAATAGGAAATGTAGTATCTAATATATTGGGTGAAAATGTGCTAGGAACAATGAACATGAATGCAAGTAATATTATTTATAAGCTCATAATTCAAATACCACCAACAGTATTTATTTTGTATTTTATAAAAAAATATTATCCTTGGGAAGATTTAAGCTTTCCATCAAAAGATTTAAAAAAATTTATATGGTTTGTTCCATATTTAATAGTTTTAGTATTTATGGTAGGAAAATTTATAACTGAATTAGGTGAACATGTATCAACTTATGATAGTTCAATTTACTTACTTATAATAATTATTTTTGTAGGAACAGCCATGGCAGGTTTTTGCGAGGAAGTTATTTTTAGAGGTATAATATTAAATTCATTTAAAAGTGAAAAATCCTATATATTAGCTATGATAATAAGTAGTTTAGGTTTTTCCATAGTACATATAACAACTATAGTAATGGGAAATTCTTTACTAGAGGCACTTGCTACAGTATTTTATTCATCTTTATTAGGTTTTGCCTTTGTTGGTCTTGCAATGAAGATGAAAAATATATGGCCTTTAATTATTTTCCATTCTATTTGGAATTTCATATTAATTGTATCCCAAAGTTTACAGTTGGAAATATCTATGGCAGCTGGGATATGCAATGTTATGAATATCCTTATGGCTATAATACTATGGACTATTATTATTGTTGATCAAAAAAGAAAATATAGAGAAAAAACTATACTGGCTAATTAGCCAGTATAGTTTTTTACATGTTAGGTAATTATAGTTCCACTTACGCTGTTGATAATTTCTGAAATTAAGTTATATCAACTCATTTAGAAAATGTAAAAAATGTGTTTTTGAGCAAGGTCGTTGCCTAAAGCGGTAGCGAAGGCATCTCGTTGGCGATATGAAGTGTTTCGCCGACACGTCGCTCAAGCGAAGTGAATTTTTTATTTTAATTGATTATTTCAACATATTTACAATCTGAATATATATGATTTATAAAAAGTAATAATCTTTCATATAAAGGGTAAACCTTTTGGCCATATTTTAAATCTAAATTTTCGCCTATTTCTTCTACAGTATTTTTACCATTTAGCAAGATAAATACTGAGCTACAATATTCATCAAGTTCAATTTTTTTGTACATTGGTATTTTAAATTTAAGTTTTCTTAAAATATTTTGTACTTTATGGTCTTGCTTTTCAAACAAAGTAACTATTCCATTATCGTCTATAAAATAATCCACATTTTCACAAATTTTAAATTTTAAATTTAAAACTTCTTCATTAGTCTTCATTATGTTTAACCTTTGCAAATGCAATCGGAATAGTTGTTGCTACAACGAGGATAACTAGTAGAAGCAATGCCATTGAATTTGATGCGGCAAATCCAGCAGGGACTCTAGGTGTAATTATACCAGATACTTGTAGTATTATACCTATTAAGCCTATTATAGATCCACCAGCAACTAAGCCTGAAGATAAACTGATACCATTTGAAACCTTAGCTTCTCTTTCCAAATCATTTTTAGCAGTTTTTTCTACAAATAAACGAATTAGGGCTCCTACTAATATGATTGAAGTAGTAGAGATTGGTAAATAAAATCCTATAGCAACTGTCATTATTGGTAAATTTAACATAAATAGTACTAAAGCCATAACTACACCAGCAATAACCATAACCCAAGGTAAGTTACCAGACATTATACCTGATGTTAATGTAGACATTAGGTTTGCTTGAGGTAGTGCAAAAGGAGCGTCAGCACCTGTAATTGCCAATTGGCTAGAAAGTACAACTATTGTTCCACAAACTACAGCCACACCTACTATAGAAGCTAGTACGAAGCTATTTTGCATTTCTTTTTTACTACCACCAATTATATAAGTTACCTTTTGAGATTGATTATATCCACCAGCAACAGATATGGCAGTAACCATAAAGCCTGCAAATAAAAGCAATGATTTGTTATCTTCAAGTCCTGTCCAACCAGATATGACGAATACAAGAGTTAATATTACTAAAGATGCAATAGTCATTCCTGATACAGGAAGGTTTGATGTTCCTATAGTACCTGTTAAACGTCCAGAAACTATAACAAATAAAAATGATAATATGAATGAAACTATAATAGCAACAGCTGCCATTGTAATACTTTGAGATATTAAATAAGCGGCAATTAAACCAACAACTATACCACCTATTAATATTAACATTTCAGAAGAACCACCTTTATCATCTTCATTATTACCCTTTTTAGCGTTTAAAGTTTCTCTTATAGAAACTACTATAGTTGGTATAAGTTTTATAGCACCAATTATACCACCACAAAGCATCATACCAGCACCAATATATTTTACATAACTGCCTGATATAGCATTTACATCCATAGTATTTATGGCAACAGCAGGGTCATTCCATATGAACATTCCCTCACGAGCCATATCTGAGAAGTAACCTATTAGTGGAGCTACTGCAAAGTTTGATAGTATAGAACCAGCAAACATAGTTAATGAAACCTCTAATCCAACTATAAATCCTATACCTAGTAAAAGTGGGTTTACTTCTAAAGAAAATTTCCACTTATAAAATGGAGTACCTAAATAAGTCATAACATTGTTGATTACATTTAAAAATGAACCAGTTAGAACGTTTATGATACCACTTATTCCAAATCCGATACCCATATATTTTATGGCATCTCCACCACCTTGTGAAGCTACTAATGTTTCAGAAATAGCCATAGATTCAGGATACATAAGCTTTCCATGTTCCTCTACTATTAAGTAATTGTAAACTAGAGAAGAGCATCCTATACCAAATAAAGTTCCTGCCACACCTGTTGTCAAACCTTCCAAGAAAGTAAGGTCGCTTCCTATTAAAATAATTGCTGGCAATACAAAAATTAAACCACTAGCTATAGATTCACCACCACTAGACATACCCTGTATAATATTTTTGCCAAGTATTCCTTTGTCTTTTGCAAAAACTCCTACAAACATGGAACCAATAATTGCTCCTGGAATTCCTGCTGCTACTGTTAAACCTGATTTCATACCAGAATATGCAGTTGATGCTGCAAATACAGTAGAAAGTATTATCCCTATTATTAATACGGGAATATTTGCGCCTTTTTTGGATTTGTCAGTTATATAAGGTACATAATCCTTACCTGATATACCTCCATAGGCCTCTTTAGGTAATTTGTTACTCATTATGTCATCTTCCTTTCTATTTTATTAATAAAATCATTTGTTCTTATATAGTGTTTAACATTTTCGTAAAAAAATTTATATTATTTTTGAAAAATTGGAAATAAATTTTAAAATAAAAAATATACGTCCAAAAAATTAATTTTTAAAAGAACAAAAAGAGGTTAACGATGTGATTTGTAGAATATAATATGTGGAAGTTTATAGAAAAAGGGAGAATAAAAATGAGAAAGGAATAAGCAAAAAAAGTTTAGTATGAACATATATTTTATAAGAATCATTCCTTTTGGAATGATTTTTTGATTGAATACTGTATGCAAAGTGTATAAATATATAGTAAACTTTATATTACTATCAAATTTAGGAGGAATACATGATAAAAGAATTTATAAAATATTATAAACCATATAAGAAACTTTTCTTTATGGACTTATTAGCAGCATTATTATTTGCAATATGCAACTTAGTATATCCTATGATTACAAGGGATATAATGAATGATGTTGTACCAAATAAGGATTTAAGTATGCTTGTGATTTTTGGGTTTACCTTATTATTTATATTTATAATAAAGGCATTCTTAAATCACTTTATGCAATATTGGGGCCATGTGGTAGGTGTTAGAATGCAAGCTGATATGAGAAGTGAAGTGTTTACTCATCTTCAAAAATTACCTAACTCATACTTTGACAATCATAAGACTGGAGTAACCATGTCTAGAATAATAAACGATTTAATGGATATTTCTGAACTTGCTCACCATGGGCCAGAGGATTTATTTGTATCAATAGTTATGTTTATAGGTTCATTTATTATTTTATTAAATATAAACATACCCCTTACCATAATAATTTTTGCCATACTGCCTTTTGTAATAATATTTGCGGCAAAACAAAGAAAAAGAATGCAAAATGCTTTTATGGAAACTAGAGTAACTACAGGTGAAGTAAATGCTACACTAGAAAATTCTATTGCTGGAATGAAGGTAACAAAATCTTTTTGTAACGAAGAAGAAGAATTAAATAAATTTAATCATAGAAACAATATTTTTAAATCAGCTAGACAAACAGCTTATAGAGTTATGGCTGACTATTTTTCAGGAATGAATTTATTTATGGATCTATTAGAATTAGTAGCACTAGTTGCTGGAGGATATTTTACTTATCTAGGTGAAATCAATTTAGGTGATTTTGCAGCTTATATATTATATGTAAAAATGTTTATAGAGCCAATTAAAAAACTAATAAACTTTACAGAACAATATCAAAATGGTATGACTGGTTTTGAAAGGTTTATGGAAATAATTGAAGAAGATGTGGAAAAAGAAGTAAAAAATCCTATGGAACTAAAAGATATTAAAGGAAATATTGAAATAAATAATGTTTCATTTACTTATGAAGATAAAAAACAAGTATTAAAAAACTTAGATTTATCAATTGAAGCTGGTAAAACAGTAGCTTTAGTTGGACCGTCTGGAGGAGGGAAGACCACTCTTTGCAATCTTATACCTAGATTTTATGATTTTGAAGAAGGTGATATAAGAATAGATGGGAAAAGTATAAAAAATGTAAGTTTAAAATCATTAAGAAAAAATATTGGTGTTGTTCAACAAGATGTATTTTTATTTACAGGAACTATAAAAGAAAATATATTATGTGCAAAACCAGATGCTAGTGACGAAGATGTAATAGCTGCGGCTAAAAAAGCAAGAATACATGACTTTATTGAAAGTTTACCACAAGGTTATGATACTTATATAGGAGAGCGTGGAGTTAAGCTTTCAGGAGGACAAAAACAAAGAATATCTATATGTAGAGTATTTCTGAAAAATCCTCCAATAATAATTCTTGATGAAGCTACATCGGCTCTTGATAATGTAACAGAAAGAGAAATTCAAAAATCTTTAGAAGAGTTAAGCAAAGACAGAACTAATTTAGTTGTAGCCCACAGACTATCTACAATAAAAAATGCTGATGAAATTGTAGTATTATCAGATAGTGGTATAGTTGAAAGAGGAACTCACAGTGAGCTTATTAATAATGGTGGGGTTTATAGTAAATTACATGTAAGTTAACATATAAAAAGTCTGAATCTAAAAATTTTAGTTCAGACTTTTTTATATTTAGTAATAAAAATAATATAATAATGATAATTATTCTCATTTACAAAATAATATAATGATGATATTATTATATTAAATAAATCTCGAGGAGGAATAATTATGAATAATAAAATAAATATAATATTTTGGAGTGGAACAGGAAATACAGAATCTATGGCACAAGCCATATATGAAGGCAGCAAAAAAGGTGGAAATTCAAAATTACTAACTGTTGATAAAGCCACACTAGATGATGTAGTAGAAGCAGACATATTATTTTTAGGTTGTCCGTCTATGGGAGTGGAGGAATTAGAAGAAAGTGAGATGGAGCCATTTATGGAAAGCATCTCAAATGATATAGATGGTAAAAAGATTATTCTATTTGGCTCTTATGGATGGGGTGATGGAGAGTGGATGCAAGATTGGGAGCAAAGAATTAAAAATTACGGAGGAACAATAGTTGAAGAAAGTATAATATGTAATGAATCTCCAGAAGAAGATGTCTTAAAAGAATTAACATTATTAGGGCAAAAATATTCTAATTAAATTAATGATTTTGGTAAACCATATGCTAATAAATAAGCATATGGTTTTTGTTTATTTACAACATTTACTATTTATAAAATTTTTCTATATTAATACCTGTTTTATAGAAAAAATTAATTTGACCATATATTATTGGGAAAGATATAATACAAGTGCTACATATCAGAATAATGGAGGAAGAAAACATGCAAAAAAAATTATTAAGTCTAGTTTGTTGTGCTACTCTATCAGCAATGTTTGTTGTAGGTTGTGCAAGTAATGACAAAAGTAAAGCTAGTGAAGAAAATAAGACAAAAGTAGTAGCAACAGATGATGTGAAAAAATCATTAAAAGATGAAAAAACAATAATTGTAGATGCAAGAGGAAATGATGTATATAGTGGTTGGGCTATTGAAGGTGCTTCTAGAGGTGGTCATATACCAGGAGCTACAGATTTTTCTGCAGATTGGTTAGAATCTAAGGCAGACAATAAAGATGACTATTTATCAGACGCTATAGAAAATAAAAAGTTAAAGTCTTATGAAAATGTAATTGTATATGATACAAATGGAGAAGATGCAAGTAAAGTTGCAAGTTATTTATCTTCTAATGGAATAAAAAATGTATCAACTTACGATGCCAATGAATGGGTTAAAGACAAATCTTTAGAACTAGAATCATATGAAAATTATGATATGTATGTTCCAGCAGATATGGTAAAAGAAATAGTAGATGGAAAAACTCCAGAAAACTTTACTGATAGTAAGAATATAAAAATTGTAGATGTTAGATGGGGAAATGATAAAGAATCAGGATACTTAGATGGCCATATACCATCTGCAGTTCATATAAATACAGATGACTTTGAGACTCCAAAAGTATATGTTAATAATATAGAAGAGTGGAGATTAAATGGAGATAAAGCTTTAGTAGACTTAGCTTTAAAAAGCGGAATAACTTCTAAGGATTGTGTAATAATTACAAGTCCAGAACCACTTGCAGCTTGCAGATATGCTGTTATACTTAAATATTTAGGTGTAAAAGATGTTCGTGTAATGAGTGGTGGATTTGATGTATGGAATGAAAAAGGATATGCATTAGAAAAAGAAGGTGTAAAAGCAAAAGCTGAAAAAGATTTTGGAGTAGATGCACCAGCAAATCCAGATATGATAGACACAATAAAAGAAACAAAAGAATTCTTGAAAAAAGATGATTATACACTTGTAGATAACCGTACTTGGAATGAATATATAGGAAAAGAAAGTGGATATAGCTACCATAAAATAAAAGGCCGTATAGAAGGTGCTGTATATGGATATGCAGGAAAAACTGATTCAAGTTCAATGGATTATTATAGAAATGCAGATAAAACAATGAGAAATGGATATGAAATACTATCTATGTGGAAGGATGATTGCAAAATAGATTTAAATAATCATTTAGCATTTATGTGTGGAAGTGGTTGGAGAGCTGCTGAAACTTACTGGGATGCTATGGTAATGGGACTTGATAATACATCTTTATATTCAGATGGATGGATTGCATGGAGTAATGAAGGAAATAAGTATGTAACAGGAGATCCTACAAAATAATATGAGTAAAACAGTAAAAAAAATATTTTATTGTATATTTACTTTTGTTCAAATAGCAATGATAGTTGGACTAAAAGTTGTTCATGACTTGTCTAGTAAAAAAGCAGGAGTAAATCATCATTTAAGGTTTTATAAATCAAAATATAACAATGAAATTTTTACAACATCTAATGTTTTTACTTTTAAATTGATTATTGGAATAGTAATGATTTTATTACTTATAGCATTGGTTTATTATATCTTTAAAAAGAAAAAAACTCATATTTTATTTGACTTTATAATAAGTATTTTATGTTGCATTTTAACAATTTGGATGTTGACTAGTACAACACCTTTATCTTTATTAGTTTATCCATTTATGGTTTTAGTTACAGTATTAGTGCTAGTAATTGAAATAATAAAAATATTTATAATAATATAATTAAAAGCTATGGTAAAAAATGATTAACATTTTTCACCATAGCTTTCTTTATTAAGGCAATTAATATGAAAATATGGTAAAATTTAAAATAGTCGGAAAGTTTAAAATGATTTTTTATATTAATAAAATAATTATGACAAAAAAATACATTTTTTAAGTTGACTATGATAACGATTTTTGGTACATTTTGTATGGGGAGTAAAATTAGTTTTTGCATTCCTAGAATATGTTTAAACCATATTTGACATCAAGGACTATCATTAGATTTATGTATGGATAAGCATTACATATTTAGAAATTTCCAAATGCACCAGTCAAAAAAAATGGAATCATGCAAATAATTAAATAAATAAGATACATTATTTTAGGCACATGACTAATGGTGACGAAGCATTGAGAAATCTCTAATAAAAAAACATAAACTATATTGGAGGTAGTACATGGAAAACACAGTAAAAACTAAAAAGAAATACCCTTTTGGATTTTATGTATGTGCTTTATCTTTCACTCTTGAAAGAATGGCATTTTATTCATCAAAATGGCTATTAGCGGTATTTATAGTTGCTTCAGTAGCAAAAGGTGGTCTTGGGCTAAGTGATGTAGAAGGTGCAAAAATGACTGCAAACTTAGTTGCATTCACATATTTAACACCAATATTTGGTGGATGGATAGCAGATAGATGGCTAAGTCCTAGATTATGTGTTGTGTTAGGTGCAATATTGATGGGTCTTGGATATGTTTGTGGATGGCAGTCAGCTGTTCAATCATCTCCTGCATTATTATGGGGAATGATAGCTCTTGTATCTGTAGGAACAGGTTTCTTTAAAGGAAATATTTCGGGAATAAATGGTAAATTATTTGATGATCCAGATCAACTTGACTCTGCGTTCTCAATACAATATTCATTTGTTAATATAGGTTCTTTCATAGGAACAACTTTTGTTGCATTTATAGCTTTAGCATATGGATATGGATTTACTTTCTTAGTATGTGCTGGATTATTATTCTTAGATGCTCTATGGTTACTATTTGGTGGTAATGCTTCATGGGGTGAAATAGGTAAAAAACCTTTCAAAGCTGATGAAGTTAAAGAAAGTTCTGCTAAAAAAGCAGAAGATAATGCACCTCTTACTGTACTAGAAAAGAAAAGAATTGGAGCTATAGTTCTTGTAACTATATTCTCAATAGTATTCTGGATAGTTTGGTACTTAACTTATATGCCAGTATTATATCACTGGGGACCAGATGTTGAAACAGCTAATAAAGCTAACTGGGTAATTGGAAACTTTACTGTTCCTTCTGCTTGGTTTGATTCATTAAATGCATTTTGCTGTATAGCTCTTGGACCAGTTCTTGCAGCTTATTGGACTAAACGTGCTAATTCACCAAAAGGTGACTTAAGTATGTTCAAGAAAACTGCTTTAGGTATGTTACTTCTTGGTGCTGCATTTGGTGTTATGGCTCTTGCTGAAGTAGTTAGAGGAGATGGACAAGCTAGCTTAATATGGATAGTAATGGTAGGTGTGTTAATGTCAGTTGGTGAAATGGTATTCTCACCACTTGGAAACTCATTTATATCTAAATTCTCTCCAGCAAAAGTTTTAGGACTTATGATGGGTGTTTGGCCATTTGCAATATTCATAGCTGGTAAATCTTATGCATACTTATATGAATTCTTAGGAAAATTCTCATTTGCTCCAGCTTATGCTGTAGTTGGTGGAATAGTTATAGCTTGTGGTGTAGTTCTTTGGTCAATGGATAATAAGTTAAAAACTCTTGTTCAAGATGAAGACGAAGAAGAAGCTTTAAACGCATAATAAGTAAATATATACTTTTATATAAAGTAGCCTCAACATATGTTGAGGCTATTTTTTAGTGGCAAAGAACATTTCCATATGAATATTATTTAATGTAGAAAAATGCCTGTTTTCTATATTAAATAATATTGGGGTGGCGAAAATATTGGAAAACTTAGAAAATATAATCGTAAAACAAATTCCAGTTATTAATGATAAATGCACCCTTTATGTGAAACAAGCATGGCAACGCCTCATGCAACAGGATCTTTAGCTCTTTTAATCAAGAAACAATATAGATTTACAGCAAATGGAAATGATATAATTATATAAAAAGTAATTATTAAGGGGAAGAAGAAAAGGGGTTTATTAATGATTGATGTAGAAAATTTGAGCAAATCCTTTACTAGACAAGTAAAAGATAAAAGTAATAAGAAAAAGTTTAAAACAAAAAAAGAAGAGTTTTTAGCAGTAAATAATTTATCTTTTAAAATAGGAAAAGGAGAAATTATTGGAATATTAGGACCAAATGGAGCAGGAAAAACTACGCTACTTAGAATGCTTGGAGGGATTTTAACTCCAACTTCTGGACAAATTAAAATAGGAAACTACAACTACGAGGAAGATAAAAATGCAGCTAAAAAAGAAATAGGATATCTCTCAGGCAATACAAAGCTATATAATAGACTTTCTCCTAGAGAACTTTTAACTACATTTGGAAGTCTATATGATATGTCAAAAGAAGAAATAGAAAAATCTATAAATAGTATAATAGAAATTATGGATATGGAAAGCTTTATTGATAATAGAATAGAAAATTTATCTACAGGACAAACACAAAGAACCTCTATTGCAAGATGTCTTATACATAATCCGAACATATACATATTTGATGAGCCCACATTAGGCTTAGATGTAATTAGTAGTAAATCTATTATAGATTTTATGAAAAGAGAAAAAAATAGAGGGAAGACTGTATTATATTCAACTCACTACATGGAGGAAGCAGAAATTCTATGTGACAAAATTTATATGATACATAAAGGTGAATTTATAGCTGAAGGCAGTTGTGAAGAACTTAAGTCTAAGTATAATACAAGTAGTCTTAGAGACATATTTATAAACTTAGCAAGTGAAAGGGGGGGCTTAAATGAGGAGTAAAATGGTAAAAGCCATTTTTAAGAAAGAGATGATAGATATTCTCAGAGATAAGAAAACTTTATTTATGGGAATTATACTTCCTTTAATTTTATATCCTGTTCTCATGTTAATAATGTCTCAAGTTATGACCATGTCTATGAATAGTATAAAAAACGAAGATATTAATATAGCTTTTGAAAAAAAACCAAACAAAGAGCTTATATCTATAATTGAAAACTTTAGAGATGAAAGTAGTGGACATATTAATATAGTAAATACTAATAATTATAAAAAAGATTTGGAAAAAGGATCTATTGATGCATACATAAGTGTAAAAGGTGAAAACAAAATAGAAAACTATAAGATATATATAAATTCATCAAAAGACAATTCATTAAATATAAATAGTAAATTAGAAGGTGTTTTTTCATCATACAAAGATAGTAAAGTTAAAAATAAAATAAAGCAGTCCAACTTAGATGTGAAAGAAACCCTTGAACCAGTAGCATATGAAACTGTTGATGTTGCTAAAAATGAAGAGTTGGCAGGGTTTGTTCTTGGTCAAATACTTCCATTTATTTTGATTATGGGAGTGCTTCTTGGGGCTATTTATCCAGCAATTGATTCTATGGCAGGAGAAAAAGAAAGAGGCACACTAGAAACTTTATTTACCTTGCCTATTACTAACCTAGAACTTGTTATGGGTAAATATATGGCAGTATCTATTTGTGCAATTGTAACGGCAATTTTAAATGTTGTATCTATTTTAATGACATTAATGTATATTTTAGCAACTGGAAATATGACAGGGCAGATGTTTTCTCATAGTTTGAGCATTTCAGCCTTGGCAGCACCATTATTTATAGCAATAATTTGTGTTTGTTTATTTGCCATGGTAGTGTCAGCCGTAAGCATGTGCGTTTGCTCATTGGCAAAAAGCTTCAAAGATGCACAAAACTATATTACACCAATTATGTTTTTGGTGCTTATACCTTCTTATGCATCTATGATACCAAACCTGAACTTAGATAGAATTACTGCTGTAATACCTGTTGTAAACATATCCTTATTAATAAAGAGTGTACTTACTTTTAAGTCTAGCTTAGGATTAATAGCATTAGTATTTATATCAAACTTTGCCTTTGTAATTTTAGCAGTTATCTTACTGTCAAAAATGTTTAATTCTGAAGACATATTGTTTGGAAGTGGGAAGAGTTTTTCCTTCTTAGAAAAAAGAAGTAATATACAAAAGCACACTATGCCAGGTGTAAGTGATGGAGTTGTTTTATATGCTGTTGGATTGGTGCTTTTAATTTATGTAGGAAGTTATGTTCAGTTGAAATTTAAAATGACTGGTATTGCTTTGACCCAAATTATAATCTTAGCCTTGCCCCTTTTATTTGCTTACTATATAAAAAGTGATTTCAAAAAGGTATTTTCATTAAAATTACCTAAGTTTAAACATTTAGTTGGAGCATTTAGTCTTTGGATTGGAACCTATCTAATTGTATTTGTAATAACTAATATAACTTTATACTATTTTCCACAAAACCAAGAGATTATAGACGGATTAAATAATGCCTTATTTATGAAAGATAACTTGTTTTTAAATCTATGCTTGGTGGCAGTAATGCCAGCAATTTGTGAAGAGTTATTTTTTAGAGGTTTCATACTAACATCTTTTAAACACAATAAAAAATCCTACAGAGGAGCTGTGATTGCCTCTGGAATATTATTTGGCATTATGCATATGGATTTTATCAGAATTATACCTACATCAATTCTAGGCATATCTTTTGCATATGCAGTATGTAAAACTAATTCTATTGGCGTAAGTATGTTTATGCATTTTATAAATAACGGATTAGCAGTTGTTGTAAGTTATATTTCTTCCAATGTTCTTAAAAATGTTGAAATGAATACTGTTAATTACCTGCCATTTAATCAATTACTTGTTTTTATATCATTAGGCATTTTATTTATAGGTATTGCTGTTTTATTATTTAAAGGAAATAAAACTTTAGAGAAAAATAATATAATTGAATAGAAAAATATATAATAAGATTGTTCATGGAGCAATCTTATTTTTACATTAGGGCCAACCCAGTGGCTTAAGAGACGGGAATTTTTTATGAATTGAGATATAAGGTAATGATATAATATAGAAAATGATAAAAGGAGAGAATAAATTGTTGAGTATTGAAGAAGTAGAATTTGATTTGAATAGATGTGAAGAAGTATTAAAAAATAATGATTATATGGAGGTAGTAATAGCTATAGAAGAGCTACAAGATAAATATAGAAACAAGATTAATAATATAAGTGAAAATGAGAATAATGTTGTTTGGAATTATAGCAAAAAGGATTTAGAGAAAATAAAAACATATTTATTTGATTATAAAAAAGAAATGATTAAAGAAGAAAAATTAAAAAATATTGAAGAGAAATTGAAAGATTTTAAACTATTTATTAAAGACAATAATGTAGAATATGAAAATGATTTAAAAGAAATAGTTAGTTTAATTGAAGAGATAAATAATAAAGATATAAGTTTGGATGAAAAGTATGAAAAGTTAAAAGTTTGTTTTAACTTATTGGAAAAAATGGATAGAAAAACTAGTATGCATATTTTAGAATTAATAGCTTTATCAATAAAATAAGTTATTAACTAATTTAAACTTAGGTTTTTGAAATTATTGTTATTATATAATTATTGACTATGATTTATGGATATTAATTTGGTCACAAGTATAAAAAATTCTTGAGTTAAAGTATAAAAAGAAACCCTTCTATAAAAATTTATAGTAAGGCTTTCTTTTTTATACATTTCAATTATATACTAAACAATAAATCTGCATAAGTAGGGAATGGCCAAAATTCATTGCCAACTATTGTTTCTAACTCATCTGCAATAGCACGAAGTTCTTGCATTTGTACTTTAATATTATCTCTATAAAATTCAGCATTTTCTTTAGGATTAGTGAAATTTTTACTCTCTAATAATGAATTGTTCAGCTTTTCGATTTTAATGTCTAAACAAGAATTTAAAGAAGAAAGTTTTTTTACTAAAGAAATTTCTAAATTACAATCAATATCACAGCTTAATGATTTCTTATTTAAAGCAGTATCGGTTAAGGATTTTGAATAAGCACATACTGATGGTATTATATCTTTTTTAGCCATATCTATCATTGTTAAAGCTTCAATATTTAAAGTCTTAGAATATTCTTCTAGTAAGATATCGCATCTTGATTGAAGTTCTTCTTTCGTATAAACATTAAATTTTTCGAATAAATTAACATTTTTCTCGTCCACATAATGAGGAAGAGCATCAACAGCAGTCTCGAAATTAGAAAGACCTCTTCTTTCAGCCTCAATAACCCACTCTTGTGCATAGTTATTTCCATTAAATATTATTCTTGAATGTTTTTTCATTGTATCTTTAATTATATCAAAGATGGTATCCTCTGTATTTGTGCTTTTTTCTAATATATCTGCATACTCACATAAACTATTTGCTACAATTGTATTTAAAATAGTATTAGGACATGCAATATTACAAGTAGAACCAAGCATTCTAAATTCAAATTTGTTTCCTGTAAAAGCTAAAGGTGAAGTACGGTTTCTATCTGTAGTATCCTTCATAAAAGATGGAAGAACATCAACATCTATATCCATTGTGTTTAGAAAAATTTCGCTATAAGGCAAATCATTTTCAATACATTTTAGTATTTTCTTTAAGTCTGAACCTACAAACATGGAAATTATAGCTGGAGGAGCTTCGTTGCCACCTAATCTATGATCATTTCCTGCACTTGCTACTGATAATCGAAGTAGGTCTTGGTATTCATCTACTGCTTTAATAATTGCAGAGAAGAATAATAAGAAGGTTTTATTTTCATAAGGTTTTTTACCTGGTTCCAATAAATTTTTCCCTTTGTTAGTAGAAAGTGACCAGTTGTTATGTTTTCCACTACCATTTACACCTGCAAAAGGCTTTTCATGTAATAAACAAACAAGACCATGTTTATCAGCAATTCTTTTCATTAAATCCATTGCAATTTGGTTGTGATCTGTTGCTACATTAGTAACTGTAAAAATAGGAGCTAATTCATGTTGAGATGGAGCCGCTTCATTATGCTTAGTTTTTGACAAAACACCAAGTTTCCAAAGTTCCATATCTAATTCTTTCATAAATTCTGCCACTCTAGGTTTTATTGAACCAAAGTAATGATCTTCCATTTCTTGACCTTTTGGTGGTTTTGCTCCAAATAAAGTTCTTTGGCAGAATTTTAAATCCATTCTTTTTTCAAATAGTTTTTTATCTATTAAAAAATACTCTTGTTCTGCACCAACAGTAGTTACTACTCTAGTTACCTCATTGTAACCTAAAATGTTTAATAATCTTACTGCAGCCTTATCAATAGCTTCCATAGATTTTAATAAAGGTGTCTTTTTGTCTAAAGATTGACCAGAATAAGAACAAAAAGCAGTTGGTATACATAAGGTTGTATCTCTTATAAAAGCATAAGATGTTGGATCCCACACAGTATATCCTCTTGCCTCAAAAGTACTTCTAAGTCCTCCAGATGGAAATGATGATCCATCAGGTTCTCCTTTTATTAATTCTTTGCCAGAAAACTCCATTACAATATTATTGTCACCAGTAGGTGAGATAAAACTATCGTGTTTTTCGGCAGTGATTCCAGTCATTGGTTGGAACCAATGAGTATAATGAGTTGCACCTTTTTCTATTGCCCAATCTTTCATAGTATTTGCAACTACATTTGCAATTTTAATATCAAGTGGTTTACCTTGGTGTATAGTACTTTTTAAAACTAAATATATATCCCTTGGCAATCTTTCTTTCATTACATTGTCATTGAATACCAAACTCCCAAAAGTTTTAGATAATCTTTCCATAATATATCCTCCCTTAATATTATCAGAATATTGAATTGAAACATAGGATTGTTTCAAAATAAAAAAAGGCGCAGTAGGTAAAAGTACCTACAGCGCCTTTGCTGTTAAATAATTATAAAATATATTGTATGCATATTTAAAAAAAATGTCAACTAAAAAATTTAAAAAAATTAAAAAAGAAAAATTTTTATGATAAGACAAAATATTCGAAAAAATATTTGACATATATTCTAAGAAGATGTAGAATTTTACTAAATATAATGAAAATTTATAAATTAGTACAAAAAATAACTTTGAATTTTATGTGAAAGTAAGAGTATTTATAAAGGGATGTAAAGCAAGAGTACTTTCATTCTTTTGTGAGTAACTCTTTTTTTAATATGAAAAATGAAACAAAAGGTATTAAACTTGCATTTTACCCCAGTGTATTAGATAAGATTTTAATAGGTTATTTTTAATTTAAAGGGTGATTCTTATGGAAAATATTCTAATTGTATCTAGTTCTAATAAAAGTAAAGAACTATTAGTTAATATTGCAAAGGAAAGTGGCGATTATAACGTTTTAGCCGTAGAAAATAGTTTTCGTGGTAGAGAAATAATAAAAAAAATGAACTTTGATTTAATAATAATTAATTCACCTTTAAGCGATGATTGTGAAGAAAACTTATCAGTATTTGTAAATGAAAATACTAATAGCTCTATAATACTAATAGTAAAAAATAATTCACCTAAAGAGAATAGAGATAATATTGAGAGTAAAGGAATTTATATAATGGAAAAACCATTGAATAAACTTATACTTATTAATATGATTAATTCTTATATTATTCATAGAAGGAGATTTAATTCTATTATTAAAAAAAATGAAAAGTTAAAGAATAAAGTAAATGATATAAAATTAATAGAAAGAGCTAAATTAACTTTGATTCAATATTTAAAAATGAGTGAAGAGCAATCACATAAATATATTGAAAAGCAAGCAATGGATTTAAGAATTACAAAGGTTGAAGTTGCTAAAAATATTTTAAAAACTTATGAATATTAAAGTTAATGAGAATTTAAAAGTAGACTTAGTAGAGCAAATCCAATAATCAAAGGATTTATTAAGTCTACTGTTAAGAAATAATTGTAAAAAATGTAATATATTAAATATAATTGGGAATTATAAAACCATATTATAGAAAAATATGGAGGTGTAGCTATGAAAGCTTATGTTGATGATGATTTATGTATAGGATGTGGAACATGCCCAGAAGTATGCCCTGAGGTTTTTCATATGACTGATGACGGAATAGCTCATGCAATAAATACTGATATACCAGAAGATGTACTTGGAAATGCAAAACAAGCTTGTGATAGTTGTCCAGTTGATGCAATTGATATTGATGACTAAATAAAAAAGGCATGTTATTATATTTAATAACATGCCTTTTATCTATATTGGAGTATAGATTTATAAAATTATGGAATCTTTCATAATTTTAGAAGATGGTTCATTTTCAGAATTTAACTTTTTCTTTCTAAAAAAGTTGAATAATAAAGATAGGGCAATAACTAAACATACAAATTCAGACACTCCAGTTGTAATCCATATAGCGCTACTACCAAATATTGTAGTTAGTAAGAACAAACTTATTGTTACTAATACTAAACTTCTTCCAAGAGAAATTATAGAAGAATACAAAGGTTGTTCTATGGCTACAAAGAATCCAGAAATAATTAAGTTAAATCCTACAAATAAGAAAGAAATTGAATATAACTTAAATACAGAAACTGTTGAATTAAATAACTGAGTTTCATCAGGATTAATAAATAAGCTTGTAATATTACCTGCAAATAAAATAGATGAGGCAAATACTGCAACAGAAGTTATTAAAACTGTTTTAAGGCCCATTTTAAATAAATGATTTACTTTGTCTATTTCTCCTGCACCAAAGTAGAAACTTATTAAAGGCTGAGCACCTTGAGTTATTCCAATCATAGTCATTAATATAAGAGTATTAACATAGCAAATTACACTATAAGATATTAATGCATCTTGCCCTATTAATCTTAGTAAGGTTTGGTTAAATAATATTGTAACTATTCCAACACTTAATTCTGAAGTACAATCAGGGAAACCTAAGCAAACTATTCTTTTAATAGTATGGAAACTAAATTTGAATTTAGTAAATCTTAAATTTGATTTTTTTCTTAAAAAATGACTTAAGAAAAATAAAGTTGAAAGTACTTGAGCTATGCCTGTGGCAAAGGCGGCACCTTTTACACCATATCCAAGTTCTACAACAAAAATATAATCTAAAACTATATTAGTTATAGCTGAAATTACCACACCAATAGTTGCTAATAATGGAAATCCGTCAGCTTTTACGATAACTTCTAAAGAATAAGAAACAATAAAGAATATGTTAAATAAAGATATTACAAATAAGTAATCCTTAACATAACCTATAGTATCTGGAGTTGCACCTAAAATTTTAGCTAAATAATCAAGACCCAAAATAGATGTAACTGTTATTATAATTGCAAGAACTGTAATAGTGACTAAATTAAGTGAAAAAGCTTCATTCGCTTTTTCTAAATCTTTTTTTCCAAGATACATTGCTATAATTGTAGAAGCCCCCGTAGAAAATAACACAGATATGGCAAATACTAAATTAATAAAAGGCATGGAAATATTAACTGAAGCTAGGGCCAACTCTCCAACGCCCTTACTAACAAATATTCCATCAACAATTGTGTATAGTGAGAAAACCCACATGGCAACAACAGAAGGTCCCAAGTACTTTAGAAATTGTTTAAATAAATTTTTTGTCATTGTATCACTCCTTATGCTTATATCATAATCCTTGGTATAATACCAAGGTCAATAAAAATCAGTAAATATTTTCAAATTTATTGAAAAATATTTTTCTTTGTGAAATAATATATTTCAGTATATATTAAAAAGGAGCAAAAATGAAAGATTATTATAAAATTGGAGAAATATCTGAAATGTATGACATGAGTAGAGATTCACTTATGTATTATGAAAAGATAGAAATAATAAAACCTATTAGAGATGATAATGGGTATAGGCTTTACAGTGTTTCTGATATTTGGAGACTTAATTTAATAAAAGAATTAAAAAATTTAGGGTTCTCTTTTAAAATGATTAAAGAGTATTTAGAAAATAGAGATTTGAATTCTACTAATAAATTACTTCAAAACGGCATAACATTACTAGATGATCAAATTCTAAAATTATTAAGACAAAAAGAAAATATGAGAAAGAGAATGGAATCTATAGAAAATACTGCAAATAATTCTAACTTAAATAGTGTGGAATTATCTTATTTAAAAAAACGAAAAGGTCTCATATTAAATGGCCAAATTAAAAGAGATGCTGATTTTGACTTATTAATACAAAAGCTACAAAAAGATCATAATAATAAATTTGGTATTTTAGGAAATAACAATGTAGGGTCAGTATTTAAGGTAGACTCACTTAGAAATGGCATAACTACAGATTTTGAATCTGTATTTTGTTTACTAAAAGATAATGCCAAAGACTATAATATAGTATTCGAAGAAGGCTACTATGTAACTTTGACTTATAGTGGAGACTATGTAAACAACAAAGAACACATAAAGAATATGTTTGACTTTATTGAAGAAAATAAATTAATAATTAAAGGTAATCCAATGGAAATATACAAAATAGACATACATGAAACTGAAAATAAAGATGAGTTTATCACTGAAATTCAAATACCTATCAAATGTTAAAGATGATGTTAAAACTAAAACATCATCTTTTTGTGTTATGGTTCAACCCAAACTGGAGAGGTTATAGATTTTTTATTGCTTTCCTCAGTTATTAATGCAAAATAATAAGTATTTTCCTTTGGTGGTTTTAAAGTGAAATCAACTTTTGCATAACTTGAATTAAATTCTTTTGTATAGACTATTTCGTTGTTATTGCTAAACACTTCTATTTTTTTTATTTTATCATAGTCGTCATTATTAATTGCACTTACAATAAGCCTAATGTAAGAAGGAGATTTTACTATACTTCCCATAGGCATTTTATTCAATGAAAAAAATATATCTATATTATTATCTTCACTTACATATATTCTTCTGTTTTTTATTGCATCTATGATTTTGCTTTTACTTAAATCTTCACATAGTATAGTAGTTCTAAGATCTTTTGAAATATTCCAATTGGGATAGTCGTTATACTGGCATGTTATAGGGCTTACATGCCAGCCGTTATTTAATGCTTCCTTATAATTATCTATATTTAATACGTCTCTGTTTTTTTTAGTCTCTGTTTTTTTATTTAATTCAAGTAAGGTTATAACCTGGTCACCATAAGGTGAATATTTAAAGTAATCTATATTGCTTAGATTGTTATTTGCTTTAAATTGGCAGATTAAATCACCTTCATAGTAAAATAATTTTTTATAAAGCAACTGAAGACTTATATTGTCTTTAAATAAAAAGGGATATTCACAGTTAAATGTATTTATTTCAGTTTTATTTTTTTCGTCTTTTAGCTGGGTGCTTAATTCGAAACCGGGTATGGAAATAAAATCATTATTATTAGTAAATTTATTGCATGAATCAATTAATTTTTTGTACTTTTTACTATCTACATGAATATCAGATTTATTATTTTCTTTGTTATTTATTTTTTCAGTAATAAAAACATAATCTAAATGATTTGTGTTTTTGCATAGATTATTCAAATCATCATATGAAGTAAGCATATTTAGTTCCTTAGTACTGTTAAAGAAAATTCCCTTATAATTATTATAAAAAGGCGTTCCAACGGTGAAATACCATTCTATCTCTTCTACTTTATTATCTTTAGTGGGAATTTCAATTTTTACAACCTGTACACCTCTTTTTAGTTTTGTGTCGCATTTATAGTAAATATATTTAGATGTAAGTATGGTTTTATTAGTTACTTCTTTATAGTTTAAATAGAGTTTATAATTATCTAAAACAAATTTACTATTGTATTTAATTATAATTTCTGGAGTAGAGATTATATTTTGCTCTCCTCTTTTAGGAACCAGACTATCAATAGTTATGGATCTATTATCATTACTTTCAATATAAGTATTTCCATCTGTTTCTATATAGAATGTAAAAAAAATAAAAAATATTAAAGTAATAGTAGTTATTTTTTTCATATTTTCCTCCCAAATATATTTATATGACGAATTTAGTTTTAACAAAGAACTAATTTTTATGCAATAAAGGAAAATTAAGTATATTGGCATTTATTTAATTTGTACAAACATAAGAGGACAAGATTAATTAATATAATATAGAAGGATTCTTAATTTTTATTAAATCATCTTCTTATTAAAGGAGGATAAATATGTTAGCAGATTCTATTGAGATAAAAGTAAGAAAAAAAGATGCAATGAAACATATATTTAGAAAGACGCCCCTAGTAAGTAAAATTGACCAATTTAATAGAAAAGTAGACAATATACATTTAGAATATGTGGAATATAAGATACTAAAATATGAAATTATTAGTAGAAGAAAAAATAAGAATAACTTTAGAAATGATGATATAAACGATAACATAATTATGATGGTAAATACTTATAATGGGCATTCTAAGTCCATTGGGAGTGTGCCACAAACAGTTAAAAGGTATATTGCTAGAAGTTGTATAAAAAAATCTAATATTAAAGAAGATTATATAGTTGAAAAAGTAAAAAATGAAATTTTAAATTATTTTGATAGTAAGATTAAAAATAATTCCATAGATAAACATATAATAAAAAATATTAGGCTTTTAGAAGTTAGAAGTATATATAAACCCTATTGGATAGGAAATTATAATGGTAAAGAAGTTTTTGTGGATGCATAGAAAAAGCTGTAAGTAAAAATCTTACAGCTTTTTAAACATTTATTTTTTACTATTTAAGTAATCTAAAGATTTCAAAGTATATCCCTCTTCTTCCCAGTGTGTGATTACTTCATCTAATATCTCGCTATTTGTTTTTGAATTTGAGTGAAGTAAAACTATGGCACCAGGATGAGTTCTGGAATATATTTTATTTTTAGCAAATTCATGGGTAGGTTGTTGGTTATTGTACCAATCAACATAAGCAAAACTCCAAAAGATTGAAGCGTAACCTAAATCACTAGTCATTTTTAATGATTCTTCACTAAATTTTCCCATTGGTGGTCTAAAATATTTAGGCATTTCTTTTCCTGTTACGTCTTTATATGTTTTAGCCACATCTAAAATTTCTTTTTTGAACTTTTCTTCGTCATGAATTGATGCCATGGAAACATGACTTACTGAGTGGTTACATACTAAATGCCCTTCTTTTTCCATTCTTTTTATTATGTCTGGATTGTTTTTGATATAACTCTCCACTACAAAGAAATTACCTGGAGCATTGTGTTTTTTCAATACATCTAACATATGGTTAGTAAACCCATTTTCATAACCAGAGTCAAAAGTTAAATATATTACTTTTTCCTTTGGTTTTCCAACATAATAAGTGTTGTAGTTTCTAAAAAAATCGGCTTCTTTTATTGGTAAAGGTTGTTTACCATCTTCTCGTGGATTAAAATACCAGTTATATTCCTGGGTACTAATATCTTTGGAATAAATTTGAGTTTTTATTTTGGTGAATATTGCATTGTTATTAGCAATGATAAATGCAAAAACTAATAAAAATGCACCAATAATTATTGATTTATTTATGTTATTTTTTTTCAAATCTAAACCTCCATTTCTGTCCTATTGAAATTTAGCTATACATATTATTGCCAAAAGGAATATAATAAATTTATGATTAAACTAAATTACTTTCGTGGTAATATAATAAGGTTAAGTAAAAAAATTCTTTAATAAACTATGAAAGGATGAGTCATGAATATAAATAAAATTAAAAGTATAGTACAAGATGTGGTTTTTCTTGATTTAGAAACTAGTGGACTAAATCCTTTTAAAGCTGAAATATTAGAAATTGGAGCTATTAAAATAGAAAATAATAAAGCAACTTCTTTTCATACTTTAATTAAAAATAAAAAAGAAGTTCCTATTGAAATTTTTTCTCTTTGTACTAACTTAAAAAAAGAGGAATTAAGTAAAGCACCAAATTTATATGATATAAAAAATAAGTTAAAGGAATTTTTAGGCAATAAAAAAATAATTTGCCATAATGGTGAATTTGAAAAAAAATTTTTAGAACATTATATTCCTGAAATAAAAAATGAGATTTTAGACTCTATGGAACTGGCAGCAATATTAGAGCCTTATCATAAAGAATACAGCTTAGAGTATTTAAAAAATACTTTGACAAAGGATTTGTCTTGTGAGAAACATAGAGCTTTAGATGATGTTATAGATACAATAAAAGTAGTAAATGCCTTGCTTTTAAGACTGAAAAATGAAGAAAGTAAAAGTGGGACTTTGGAAAATTTAACTTTTAAGATAAATTCTACTTTAAATAGATTTGGATTAAACAAATGGATTTGGAGTCACATTATTGATGAAGGAAATCACAATTTAGAAGACTTAGATGTGACTTATGAAGACGATGAAATCATTGCTGAAAATAAAAAGGATATGAAAAATACTCTTATAGATAATAGATTTTGTTATGAGTATTTATTAAAGAAAAGTGAAATTTGGCAAAGTAAAAAAGGCTTTAATTATGAATTTAGGCCAGGCCAATTTGAACTAAGTAAAATCATACGAGAAACTATGAACACTAGAGGAGAGAATATTGCTTGTATTGAAGCTCCAACAGGTATAGGAAAAAGTGTGGGGTATTTATTACCAAGTATAATGGAAAGTTATTTAAACCATAAAAGGATAATTATTTCCACAGATACAAAGGAACTGCAAACACAACTTATAAAAAAAGATATTCCAAATGTAATACAATCTCTTAGCTTAGAGGGGAAAATCTCATTTGGATATATTAAGGGAAAAAGTAATTATATTTGTGTGGAAAAACTAGAAAAATATATTAATGAATACGATAACAATAAATGTAGTTCTAATGAAATATTATCTTTAATCATATTAGAAAGACTTGTGAAAGATGGTATTTATGGAGATATTGAAGAGATAAATTATTGGATTGTAAATCATTTCCCAGATATAATCACTCATTTAAGGCAAGTTTCTTGTGACCCTAATCTTTGTAAACCAAAGAAATGTTACAAAGAATGTCTTTACAAAAAAAGAGTAGAAGAACTAAAAGAAGAAGATATAACTGTAGTTAATCATTCCCTTCTTGCTAGATGGCCTTACAAGGATGAAAAACCTATAGAAAATTTGATTGTAGATGAGGCACATAACTTAGTGGAAAAAGGTTACGAGTTTTTTGCATCAGAAGTGGAATACAGAAGTTTGAGGTATTTTTTACAAGAAATTTATCCTTTTGAATTAGTACATAACAGTCCTTTTGCGTATATTAGTAGAAAAAAGAGGTCCCTTAAACCTTTTGATAGATTTTATAATTATATAAAAATGGAAGCAAACAATAAGGCCAAAATAAGCAGAGAAATAAATCTTATAACTGAAGAAGCTGAGTATATTTTAGAATATGGGAAAATGAACAATTACTCAAATTTTTCAAACTATAATTTAAGTTGGGAGATAAATCTTCAAAGTGAAGAAAAAGCCGGATCTTTATACAAAGACAAAAGACTAGTAGATGTTACATATAGCAAATACGGAGACTGTATAAAGACTTCTCTAGACAAAATCCTCTCCAATTTAAAATCTATTTTATATATTTTGGATAGACAAATGGACGATGATAATTTGGACAAAGAAAATGATACTTACAAACAAGGTGAAAGTAAGGTAAAAGACTTGGAAGCTTTAAAAAATACAATAGAAGTGTTCTTAGAGTATAATGAAGCTGATTTATATGCAAGAATTGTTACCCTACACAAGGATTTCGACAACTTTTTATTTCAAGTTGTTCCTTTAAATATAGCTGATTTATTTGAAGAAAAAATATTGTCTTCTTTAAACTGTGGCATATTTTTATCAGCAACCTTAACAGTAAATAACAATATGAAGCATTTTGTTAATACTTTAGGAATAGATAGATTTATTCGTAAAGAAAAGATAATTGAACCTTTATTTGATTACAAAAGAAGAATAAAAATTATTACTTTAGATGATATATCTTCATACAAAAACAAAGATTTTATAGAAGATATGAGTAGGGTAATAAGCAACTTATCACCCTACACCAATGGTCACATGTTATCTTTGTTCAATTCGAAGGATAGGCAAGAAAAGACTTACGAGATTTTGAAAGAATTTCTTCATGAAAAAGATATAGAAATATACATGAACAAAAAGCATATAAAATTACTAAAAGATTTTAATAAAAAATGTGTTATTTTAGGATCAAAAGGTTGTTTTGAAGGGGTGGATGTACCAGGGGATGGACTAACTTGTGTGACCTTAGACAAAATTCCCAACTTAAATCCTAAAGACCCTCTTTATTCAACAATAATGAATAAATTTAACAAAACTTATTATGATGTAAATCAACCTCAAATGATAATTAAATTGAAACAAGCCATGGGAAGAATACTTAGGAGTAAATACGACTATGGATGTTTTATTATATTTGATATGGGAAGAAAAGAAAACTTATATAGGCTAAAAAAGGATTTACATTATTGTGATATAATAAATACTAACTACTTTAATTTACCAATTATTGTGAATCATCATTTAACTCTATGCAGAAAAGAAGTAATAAGAGATTTAATAAGGGATATTAGTAATAGCGAATTAATTAGAGATATGAATAGTAAAATGAAAATTGAAGAACATTTTAATGAAGAAATAAACAACAGATCAATAAATGCAAAGATTAAAATAAAAGATGAAAAAAACTACTTGCTAAAGTATTTTGACTTAAAATATTTAATCAATAAAGATAATATTGATAAATAATAGAATCTATAAAAAGTACATGAATTACTCATGTACTTTTTTACTACTTAAATTTTATTTTATATAATCAATAATAGTTTCACATATTTTAGATGAATGGATAATGCTAATCTCATCTATTACGTTATTATAAGAAATTATAAATAATGAATGTTTATTTAAATGTCCATTGCTTTTAATATTATAAAAATAAAGTATCTTATTTTCATTTAACAAATTAACTGCTATTTGTGGACAGGTTAAGTTATATGTTGTATTAAACTCTTTAATATTATTGCCAATATAATTTCTATATTTTTCTGTAATAAAATTTTCATTTAAAGTTGAATAATTCTTATTATAATCTATTTTTATATCCATATTATTTATATTTGCCTCAAAATAATCTTCATTAACTGTGTCTGTATCATTAAATGAAGATTTTATAACTTTATTATCTTTGTACCAAAGTATCACATAAGAGTCATCATTATTAATATCATAATAAGCTTTTATAATGGCATAATGATTAAAATCTCTAAGACTAATATAGTTATGATGAAGAAAAGATAAGTCCTTTATATTTAGATAATAAGTAGATTTTTCAGGTGAACCATAAATTTTTTCTACATCATCATATGTAACACCAACCAATTGTTTTATATCTGAAGTAGTTAATTTTGTTTGATTTTTACTATTGTTCAAGTTGTTCATTTCACAACCAAAACATAGTAAAGTAATAAATAATAAAAATATAATTATAAATTTTCTATTCATTTCACATCTCCTAAGTATTTATACAAATATTATCTAGTTTTGTTTGAAAAATATACTCTGCATAACATAAAAGTATTAATACAAACTAATAAAAAAGACTTTTAGGAGGACAAAAATGACATACATAATTTTATTAATTGGATTTTTATTTTTAATTAAAGGAGCAGATTTTTTTGTAGAGGGATCATCTTCCATTGCAAAAAAGTTTAAAATACCAAGCCTTATAATAGGTCTTACTATAGTGGCATTTGGGACTAGTGCACCAGAGGCTGCTGTAAGTATAACAGCTGCTATAAGAGGACAAAATGAAATGGCTATAGCAAATGTTGTTGGATCTAACATTTTTAATATATTGTTTGTTGTTGGGGTAACGGCAATGATAAAACCAATATATGTACAAAAATCAACGATTCTTAAAGAATTTCCATTTTTACTATTGTCATCTATAGTGCTGGCAATTTTAGCTTATGATGTATGGTTTCAAGGATATAACGAAAATATTTTAACCAGAGCAGATGGATTAATATTTTTAGCCTTATTTATTATATTCATATATTATTTAATTGATATGGCCATAAATAGCAATGATGAAACAAGTGAAGAAAATTATAAAGTAATGCCACTTTCAAAAAGTATTTTATTGAGTATAGGTGGACTTTTAGGTATTATAATAGGAGGTAATTTTGTAGTAAATAGTGCATCAGATATAGCTATGTCTTTGGGAATGAGTGAAAACCTAGTAGGACTTACTATAGTTGCCATTGGAACTTCTCTACCTGAACTAGCAACAAGTATAGTTGCAGCGAAAAAGGGTGAAAGTGATATTGCTATTGGAAATGCTGTAGGATCCAATATATTTAATATATTGTTTGTTCTTGGAGTATCATCTTGTATTAGTAATGTTCCTGTGCAAGCTGAAGCCTTTACAGATATGTTTGTAATGATAGTATCTACAATAATAGTATATATTCTTGCTATCTCAAATAGAAAGATAAATAAAGTAGAGGGTATTATTATTAGTTTACTATATATTGCTTATTTTATTTTTATAATTTATAGACAATAAATTTTTATTATATTGGGGGAAGGTAATGGATATTAGAGTAATTGTTAATCAAATGCTAGTCTTATTTATAGTGATGATAATAGGTTATATTACTAATAAAAAGAATATTTTAGATGTAAATGCGAATAAAAAAATATCATCACTGCTTTTAAATATTACTGCACCAGCACTGATCTTATCATCAGTAGTAAATAGGCATAAAGCAGGGGATCCAAAGTTAGTCTTAGATATTGCTGTGCTAGCGATCATTTTATATGCAATCTTGCCTTTTTTAGGCATAGTTTTGGCGAAAATTTTAAAAGTACCAAAAGAAGATGAAAATTTATATCAATTTATGACCATATTTTCAAATGTTGGTTTTGTAGGATTTCCAGTGATTGAATCAATTTTTGGTAGTGAAGCTGTGTTTTTTGCAGCAATCATTAACTTAGTGTTCAATATTTTTTGTTATAGCTATGGTATTTATTTAATATCTGAAAGTAATAAATTATCTTTTGATATTAAAACTTTAATTAATCCAGGGATTATAGTATCAATAATTGCTATTATAATATATATAACAAATATAGAAGTACATTTAGTTATAAAAGAGACAACATCTATGATAGGGGGAATTACTACGCCTCTTGCCATGATGTTAATAGGATCATCTTTAGGAGAAATACCAATAAAAGAAGTGTTTTTAGAAAAAAGATTATACCCATATACTTTTATAAAACAAATAATAATGCCTATAATTTTTTTCTTAATATTAAAACCTTTTGTCACAAACGAATTAATACTTGGAATTATAATAATTGTTTCAGCAATGCCTGTAGCAACTATAACCATTATGTTTTGTAATGAGTATGAAGGAAATATAAACCTTGCATCTAAAACTATCTTTATCACTACTTTATGTAGTGTAGTAACAATACCTGCCTTGGTTTACATATTATTAATTTAAAAAGCTATGAACTAGAATATTCTAGTTCATAGCTTTTGTTATTTTTTATAAAGATGGTATTTGACCAAAAGTATCTTGAAGTTCTTTTTCAAATACAGTAGGATTATTTATAGATTCATACATAGATCTTAAAAGTATATTAGCTTGATCGAATGTTGATTGCCAAGCAAATATTCCACCTAAACAATTTTGACGTGCATATTGTGCTTTTATAAAAATTGACACTTCGTTATCAAAAGACATGGCGAATTCGCCATCTTTTACTAAATAAGGAACTTTTGCATCGTTATCAAATCTGTACACAAATCCATTTCTATTTATATAAGATTTTCTAAGCTCGTCAAAAGATCTAGTTATTGTAGCACCTAATCGTCCATAAAATGGTAGGCCAAGTAAAATTTTTTCAGACGGCATACCTGCATCAATTAAGTTGTTTACCATATTATCTACACTATATCCAGGTATTGAGAAGTCAGATGGAAATAAGTTAGCTTGATGTTTTTTTGCATTTTCACCAGTTTCTCCTGCAGTAAAATCATAACTCATTAGATTGAAATGAGTAATTAAAGGAGCTATTTTATCTATTTCTGCACTTCTTGTTATATATCCACGATCACCTGCTCCAGCGACACTTAACCAAGTTTCAGGTCCTAGAACATCCCTTAAAGCAGTTAATAAAAGTGTAAAGTTTTCTTTATCTTCAGGTCTTGATTTAATGCCAGCAGCACTACTTCCAGGATATTCCCAGTCAATATCGATTCCATCTAATTTATAATCATTCATAAGTTTTTGTACATTTCTAGCAAAAGCATATCTGGATGTTGGTGTTAAAGCTGCATCAGAAAATCCATCTGCTGCCCATCCCCCAATGGCAGCTATTACTTGAAGGTCTGGATTTATATCTCTTAGTTTTACTAAAGATTTCAAATAAGTTGGAGCTGGAACGACTAGTTCGCCGCTAGGGCTAATTTCAACAAATGCATAAATTACAAAATCTAAAAAAGTAGGATCTATATTTTTAGGGTTTCCAAGAACATATTCTCCAACTATAGGCGCTAAATCAGGGCACTTTGGATTTAATGTGTCAGGTTTTAATTCCACATCTATTGGAGGTCTCATGAATGTTGAATTCTTTTCGATTGCTTTTTTTGAAGATTTTATTCTTTTTTTACATCTATTGCACTCATCTTCAATAAAACAAATATACCAATCTAAGCATTTATATTTTTCATTACAGCTATTAACTCTCTCTAGCAACTCTTTAAAAGTTTTAGGTGTTGGGAGTAAAACTGGAGTTCCTGGTAGCCAGTTAAGCGTATTACTGTAACTGAAAAAACTTATAAACAAGTCTACAACTTATGTTTAAGTGCTATTTTGGTAATTTTGGATGTACTTCTAAAATGAAATCATCTTTGCTTGCATTTTTAGATTTTTCATATAAAACTTTATCTAACACAGATTTTAGTAATAAATTCTGTTCCTTTGCATCATTAGAACGAGAGTAGTTATATAAAACCCTTTCTAGAGAAGGGATTATTTGTTTTTTAGCTTGTAAATTATCTTTGTAAGAAATTATAGATAAATTACATTCTGATATTTGATTTTTTAAATCATCTATTCTGGAGCCTAAAACAGTAGATCTCTCTAAGAAAGTTTTATCATCATAAATTCCACGTTCTAGAAAATCATATAATTTACCTTTTTGTTTTTCAGTTTCTTTTAATTCTCTTTGTAATTTTTTTAATTCAAATTTTATTTTATCTATTTCTTTTGTATCATCTTTTAAATCTATTTTTACTTTGTAATTTTCTAACCAGCCTTCTAAGGAGTTTATAATTGCATCCTCTACATAATCTATAGAGCTAGATTTATTATCACAATGTCTACACCAAAGATATGTTCTGCCTCTAGAAATTTTTTGTATTATATTATGACCACATTTTTTACAAACAACTATACCAGCTAAAGGATTGGAAACTTTATTTTTACTTGGACTAATATACTTACCTTTTCTTATTTCTTGGACCCTATTAAATGTAAATTCATCAATAATAGGCTCATGATATCCTTTTGCTATAATCTGTTCACCATCAGGACGAAGTCTACTATGGTTTTTTCTATCTATAGTCTTCCATTTGACATAGCCACAGTAAGTTATATTACTTAATATATCCCTTACAGCCTTTGCTTTAAATTCAATATGATTATTTGTTTCATAACCTAGAGCATTTAGCTTGTTAGCAATTTTAGTAGCACCTTTATTTTCTAAGTACATACTAAATACTAATCTAACTGCTGCAGCTTGTTCTTCGTTTATAGCAAGATACTTTTTACCTTTATCATCATACTTAAACTCATATCCATAAGGAGCATTAGGACTAATATATTTGCCCTCCTCTATGCTTTTAGCTCTACCACGTTGCAAACGTCTATTAATAAGCTTTAATTCCTTCCTAGCCATAAATGCTTCGAACTCTGAATATTCTTCATCAAACTCATCATCTAGATTATAAATTTTACGAGGAGTGATGATTTTAGTTTTAGAGTTTTTAAATGTATCTAAAATTAATCCCTGGTCCTGCATGTTACCACGGCCAAGTCTATCAAGATCCATAACAAGAACAGCGTCATATTTTTTATTTCTCACTTCTTCCAAAAGTTCTATCATACGAGGTCTATGTTCAACATATTCCCCAGAAACCAGTTCCTCTTTTATATCAACTATATTTAATTTTCTCTCCTTAGCAACTTTCAAAAGAGTAGTCTTATGTCTATGAAGAGTTTCATATTCCCCTTCTTTTTCTGCTTCAATATCAGCACGAGATTTTCTTAAATATATACACGTTTTCATTATAAAACCACCTTTCAAGATAATTATATAATGTGTAAAATACAGTTAGAACAGAGAAGTAGAAAATAAAAAAGTTAATAAGATGCAATAATTAATAAAATTAATCAAAATAAAAAATTTTAAAAAATTGCAATGTGGAATTTGAAAGAATGGCTTAAATACAAAGTTTTAAGGTAAATAAAAAAAGTACTTTTTATAAAGTACTCAGAAAATCTATTTTATTAATTTTACACATCTATTATAGCATCTCTATTAATAAATAATAAGAGAATGCGATGTGCTTCTTAGTTAGTCTATTTAAATAACATAGAAATTCTGCCATTAAAAATATCTACTAATAATAATTTTAAATCGTATTGACTTAAATATCCCAATAATAATGTAAATACAATTATTATCAATATAGTATTTTGAAGCACATGATTATTATTGTAATCATGTTTCATTTTATAGACCTCCAGATTAAATTCTATATGCACATAATAACACAAAATGAAAAGATTTTTAATGGAAAATAATTACTGAAACTGATATGAAGTGCTGTTAGTCAGGTATGAAAAGTAGCATAAAATAGAGTAGAGAAGTATAAGTTGAGAAATATGGTTACAAAGTATAATAATAATTAAAGTAATATATTTTAAATATTTAGATGAAAAAAGAATTGAATGAGATTATACTTTAAATTAGGAATTATAAATCTATAGAGTGGTGGTTCTCATATTATTTACCTTCATGAAAGGGGGTGATAATATGGAGGCTTTTTTATTGAATGTACTTGCTGGAATAGTTGCAACGGCTATCTGCGCAGTGATTGCTACATATACAAAAAAGTAAAAAACCACTACTCGAATATGGGTCGATAGTGGTCTTAACAATTAAGTTATTAGCTTATTTTCGGGAACCATTACTCTACACCACATAGATTTATAGTTCCTTTTTATATTATTATACATCTTTTAAGATAAATATTCACTAAATTTTACTAATTTTACACATTAACATAACAAAATTTAAATTAATGCTTTTTTATTTTTAATTATTATCCGATTTAAGGATTTCTAATGAATTCTCTCCTGCTGAATAAGATGTACATGTATCAATAAAATAGTCTACTTTATTGGTATCATTAACATATACCAACATGCTACTTAAACTTAACTGATATAGAGATATTGCAAATAAGATAGTAGAGTATGTTCTTCGAAGCTGAAAATCAGATTCTTTCAAAAACAAAGTTGATATTTTACTTGACTGTTCTCCTAGTATAGATTCAGCAAAAGCTATGTCCTTTCTTATTTCTTCAGTATCAAGAGCGTCATCTCCAACTATTTTTTTTATCATAATCTTTATTGAGTTATTGACCATTTCAATGTCTTTTATAGCATTTGCGATGTTATTCGTATTGGCAGAAGATATGTTTGTAGAAACTGTGATGTTATTTGTATTGGCAAAAGATATATTTGTAGAAACTAATATAAAACAGAGCGTAAGTGCGAAAAGTTTTTTCATTTTATTAATTCCTCCCAAAAGAATAGTATTGTTATACTTATTATTTGTTTAATACATAACATTATTTATCATAAAATATAAGAAATATTGCAAATATTAACATGGTAAAAAATATTGATTTTTACACAAAAAAGAGCAGATTTAACTGCTCTAAATTACATTATTAAATTAACGGTTTTTATAAAAATTTATACAAATAAATATTAGATATATAAGTAAAATAAAAAAGTACTATAATATGGGATTACATTTATTTAGTAATCTTGAATATTAAATTATTAAAACTATATTGTTTTTTATATAATTAAAAACTACCAACAACTTTTACAAGCTCTATAACCTCTAGATTTAGCTTGCTTTTCTGTCATCTTAACAGCGCCCTTCATACCATGTGCCTTTGAAGTTTTATGATAAATTTTTGATCTCGAAGAGCCACCATTCCAATAAACATATTTGCTGCTTGAACTAGTAGATGAAGATTTTACAGTTACAGATTTTGATTTTGTAGTATATCCAGATTTGCTTATTTTAACAGTAACTTTTTTACCTTTTTTCTGTTTTGGTATTTTTATAGAATATGTATTATTGCTTTTAACTGTAGATTTACCTATTTGTTTTTTGCCAACATAAGCTCTAACAGTAGCATCTTTTAAACCTTTTCCAGTTATTTTAGTGGATGCAGATTTTATAGAGTTAACAGTAAATGTGTTAAACTGAGCGCTACTTACCTTTTTTGTTATACTTTCTGTATAGTAACCTGGTTTTCTTAACTTTATAGTGACTTTAGTTCCTTGTTTCTGTTTTTTTATGTTAATAGAGTAGTTACCATTAGAAGGTACTGTAGTTTTACCAATTTGCTTACCGTTTACATAAGCAGTTGCTGTAGCACCTTTTAACCCTTTGCCAGTAATCTTAGTAGATGAAGTATTTATAGAATTAACTGAAAAAGTTTTAAATGCCTTAGATAGTTTTAAAGAATATTTGCCTTTTGCAGATAAAATTACTATTTGATAAGTACCAGGTTTGAAAGTGAAATAATTTGAATGTTCAAGGTCATGTCCATTTGCATAGATTATATCATCATCACCATAATTTGTATTAATTTCATTACCGTATTCATCACAAATATGTATAGTTGACTTTGGAGAATTAACTGTATAGTTTATTCTTACTGTTGTGGTTTCTTTGAAAGTAATATTATATATTCCTCCTGTAGCGATGTTTTTTGTTTGTTTATTAACAGTTTCGCCTAACTTTATATCCTTATGATCAAAGCCAGAATGTGTAGATACGAAATCGTAATAATAATAAAGTAAATCATAATCGTTAAAATTCTCGTACTCATCGCAAAATTCCCCTGATGGTTCATCCCAGTTACATGCAGAAATAGAATAAACTGGTATAAATGTTAGCATTAAAGCTAGAAGTGAACTTAATAATTTTTTTTTCATAAAATACCCCCATAAATTTGATATATTTATACATAACAAGTCTTTTTAGACTTGGAAATGTTTTAGTAACATATACTTACATAGTTATAAGAACTAGAAGAATTAATATTTTTTATTCTCGTTCTTATAAGTCTTTATATAAGTAAATATTAGGTAGATTAGTAAGTATAACCTTATAACTATCTAACTGAATATAGCCTGTATTACTTTTTCTAGCTAAGTATCGAAATTTTTCTCTTACTATAAATTCATTAACGTTTAAAAATTCTGATATTTCATAGTATGAATTACATCCATATTTTAAAGCTTTAATTAGGTCATTATTTGTTATTATATAATTAGTACTCCAATTGGTAGCTTTTTTTCGCGCTTAAGTATATCTAATTGATCTCTTTATGTAACAGCATACAAATACTGTCCCCTACACTTGTAAAATGGTGTCCTAACTCTTCACCCAGTATCTCAACGTGTCTAGATTTATTCTGCTTAAGACTGTTCAAAAGGAAAATAGCAGGACCTACATCTTTTATATTTACATATAATCCTTCTAATTGATAAGGCAGAGAATTATCATAGTGTAATATAATATTTTCAGCAGATACAACTTGCAAAAGTTTTTCTAATTTATCCATATTCCCCCCTAATAATCCAAGGTATTTACTTTTTATCTTTTAAATATTTTAATCTCATTAAGTCAATATAGTTATTTATTTCATCAATTGCATCATCTGGAAGTTGTTCGACATCCCCAAGTCTATGAGCAGCTATAGTTGTCGCATTGTTAATTTCTTTTTTAGGTTTTCTTTCGTCAGTACGACCAAGTAGATAATCAACTGATACTTCTAAAAAATCAGCAATTTCTTTAGTTACTTCTAAACTTGGACTTCTTTTACCAGTTTCATAACCATTATAAGTATTAGCTGGTATATTCAATTTCTCTGCCATTTATTTTTGCTTAATTCCTAAAGATTTCCTGTCAATTCTTAATCTTGTGGCGAGCATTTTAATCCCTCCTAATTCGCATTTATAATATTATAATAGCCATAAAATCGCACAATGTGAAAATAATTCGCAAAAATGAATTAAAAATTTTAAAAATAGTCGACAATTCACAAAATGAGAATAGAAGAGGGTGATAAAAATGAAAAACTTAGAATTAAAAGTTTTAAGGGCAAAAAGAGATTTAAGACAGTCGGACATGGCTGAATTTCTTAAAATTTCAAAATCATCTTACTGTGAAAAAGAGAATGGAAAAAGAAAATTCAAGTTAGAAGAAGCTTTAATTATAGCTGAAATATTTAAAGTAAATGTAAGAGATATTTTTTTGACTATATAATTCTCAATATGTGAATGAAATTTTATTAAGAAGATATATAAAGAGAGAGGATTGAAAAATGAATAGCAGTTTATATCGAAGTTATGATACTGATTTAAACAATCAAGCTGTAGTTAGTATTAACATAATAAAAATTGAAGTTGATGAAAATCAAGAGCCAGTACTCAGTGCAAGAGAATTACATGATTTTTTAGAAGCGGCAGAAAGATTTACTAACTGGTTTGATAGACAGTTACAATATGATTTTGAAGAAAAAATTGATTATGTAGGGTGTAAAGTTTTTAACACCCAAGCAAGACAATAATTGCAAGATTATATATTAAAGCTAGATATGGCTAAAGAAATAGCAATGATACAAAGAAGTGAAAAAGGAAAGCAGGCAAGAAGATATTTTTTACAAACAGAAAAAGATTGGAACAGTCCAGCAAAAGTAATGGCCAGAGCATTAATACTTGCAGATAAAAGAATAGACCAGTTAAAAATAGAAAACCAAGAACTAAAACCAAAAGCTATGTTTGCAGATGCATTAAGTGCAAGCAAAACATCTATATAGATTGGAGAGTTAGCTAAGATATTAAAACAAAATGGAATAAACACAGGTGTACTAGATTATTTATTTGGTTAAGAGAAAATGGCTATTTAATTAAAATAAAAGGTACTGATTACAATATGCCTACTCAAAAATCTATGGATTTAGGACTATTTGAAATAAAAGAAACTGATGTAGTTCATCCAGATGGTCATGTAAGTATAAGCAAAACACCTAAGGTTACAGGAAAAGGACAAATTTATTTTGTTAATAAATTTAAAAGTGCTAAGCAATTAATTAGAAAACTTAAATTGAATAGGACAAATTTTTATAAACATAAGTATTTATATGGGGGTGTTTATATGAAATATGATGCAGAGTATAGAATCGGAAAGACAAGAGTATTTATAGTATCTCCTGAAAATGAAGCAAGGCTAGGAAGAAAAATGACTGAAGAAGAAAAGCAAATAATACTAGATGATATATCTGAAAAAGCTAGTAGGATGGCCTATTCAATAGCAACAAAGAAACAAACTAGTATTTAACGATATATATTCAAAAGATAAAAGGCTATAGCCTTGAATAGATAAAAACAGGACAAGCAGGGGGTAATTTAAAATGGATTTAAAAATAGTTGAGATAAAGAGCATAACGCTAAAGTAGTGTATATATTTTGCTTCATTAGGAATGTATTTCATTATACATGATGGAAAATTAAAAGGATTTAGTAGACAGGTAGGTGCGACTAATGAGTAAAAAACATTGTGATTTACCAAGTTCAAGATTAGTATGTGAAATTGACTGGGAAAAAGGCGAAACTTTAGAGCAAGCAAAGAAAGTTTCAGGAAATGACATAAGGGAAATATCAAAATGAAAATTTAAAAAATTATGTAATATATACACAAAGAGGTAAAGAAAGTGTTCTATAAATATGGATTAATATCAATAGACTAAAAATTGATTTAGCCTATTGATATAGAATTAACCTTTTGGGCATGAATCAGAACTCGAAAAACAAACGAATGATTTTCCTGGATATTGGGATTTTGCTTTCTTAAGGGCGTCATCGCAGTTAGAAAAATAGCCAATATAAGTTCTAGTTGATGAATAAGATAGGAAAGGACAACCTTCGGAATGAATTTCATGTCTGCCATGGGCATCTACAAAGTTGTTGAAATAGTAGTTTTTAATAAAATCACCACCTTTGGTTATGAACTTAATACAAGTTATGCATGAGAAAGACAATATGTGAATTGTAGTTTATAAGCATGAAAAGTTAGGTCCTATATTAGCAGTGCAAAATATTAAAACTTGCAAGCGTTATGCAATTCAAACAAACAATGAGGTTTAACATGGAATGGTCAAATCAAGATCTTATAATAGAAAAGATGCAAAACAAAATAAATAATCTTAGAAATGCAGCTCAAAAAAAATTATTCAGTTTTGATACTAAAAAAGTCATAAGTAAGTTAGAAGAATTCTGCAATAGTAATGGATGCAACTTAAAAGAATTAACTTTTCAAGGAGCAGAAGAAGTTTTAGATTTAATAGTAAAATATGAACCTAATAAACATGATGAAGTACAAGGTGTAGAGTTTACGGAAGTTACAGAGAATACAGAAGAAAATATAGGAATGATAAATGGTATTGTGGCTGAATGGATTACAGAAATATCAGAAAAAATTGATGCAGAACTTTTTAAAGAAGTGCTGGTTATATGTACCTATAAAGGGAAGTTATACTTTGATTTTCTTAAAGGAATAATAAATAACTGGTTACAAAAGAATGTAACCAGCTATGAAGAACTCAAATCATTTGAGTTACAAAATAGGATTGCTACTAATAGTGTTAGCAAAAATAGTAAAAGTATACAAAATTCATATAAAATGAGTGCAGGTGAAATGTAAATAATGCATTCGCTGGATATACCCAAAACGAATTAGAAAGTCAGAAAGGTAAATTTGATTAGGAGAATAATATTCAACTATGGGAACAGGGATTCCTATAAAAACCAAATAACCTTATCATTACTGATAAGGTTAAGTACTACAGATTCCAATGCGGTAAGAAAGTATGAGTCATTAATAGTATTATGTGTATCTTAAAATAAATTATTCCATGGGATTTATTGCCTTGGGCCAATAAGAGGAGAGATTATTATGAGTAGTAAAAGTAGGAGTAACCGTTACAGCTGGAAGTGTATATGTAGCAAATATATCAACTTATAAAGTTAAAGTAGGGTCTATGTCCGAATTAAGTTCATCAGGAAATATATTAACTAGCGGTGTTCTTTCTACTGTAGAAGTAAATAATATTGTTATTACAGTTACAGATTCAAGAGGAATGACAGTATCGCAAACTTATTCAAGTGCTATAACTGCTACTGCATATACGCCACTATCTATAACGAACTTTTCATATAAAGAATTATTATGGAAAATGGAGTAGATACCAAAAAGCATTAAAATATATTGGAATAGCGAATAGCTTTTGTTTATTTTCAATGTACCTATTTGAGGATTACAAAAAATTGAATTTCTTAAATAAAGAATACTGCCTAAACAAAGTAGGCAGTATTAAAATTAATTTTTTTTTGAAAAACTTCCACAATCAGTTTGTTCAATTGTAGTCGCTGAGTCACTGTGTTTTGTAACTTGGATTTTGTCTAAAGCACAGTAATTTTCTTGTCCGCTATGATGTTTACATTCTGTAACATCACAAGCTATACTTTCGTTTTTTTTCATTGTTAAGTCTCCTTTTTTATCTTATTTTTTATATTACGATATTATTATGTAGTATTACCACTAATTTTATTCGAGTAATTTGTAATAATATGTTTATATGAAATTTAGATATTAAATCATATTTAAGTAAATTTACAGTTGAGTAATTAAATGTATAATCTTAATACATTCCACAATAAAATTCCAATTTATTGAATAGTTACAGTGACAATATTAATATTATGCTAATCTAAGGGAAAACATTTATGAAAAAACAAGAAAGTATTATAAGAAAATGGGATAACTATATAGAGCCTAAGGTAGAATGTTCAGAATGTAGAGGAATGACTAGATTATTAAGTGATTCATGTATAATGTTTTTGTATAGTTGTATGCTTTTATTACTTTCAATTTTCTCTTTTGGGTTTCCATATTCTCTATAAATTACAGATTATTTTATCACCCATGAAGAACCAAATTTCTTACAATCAATATTTTCTACAATTTTACCGTATTCAAGAGCCTTTCTAAGAGTAGAACCATTTAATCCCCATTTCCTTTATCCATGTGGTAGGAAGTGAAATTCTTGGAGTGTGACTTCCACTAGCAGATTTACTAAAATATATATTTAATTCTCTTTCTTTCATGTTCTACCACCACACCAGTGATTTAGTTAATACAGCTATAAATGTAATTAGAGATATAATATTAACTACTAAGTTTACGATTTTTAATTTTTTCATTTATTTCCTCATTTTTATACTATGATTATATTATTTGGTGATGTTTCGCCAAGTACTTTTCAAAATGATATTTAATAGTAAATATGTATATTAATAAAAAATAAGGTGGCTTTTTTTAGTTTCCTTCATTAATTATTGTTTTTATATCTAATCTGTTAAATGGTAATGGATTTTTTACTATATATCTTTTGATAAATAGATAATTAATTTTATAATCGATAGTTTTTGTATAGATAATATCGATAAATAGATAATAATTAAAAGTATAATGATGTTAACAAGGGGTGATTGTGTATGGATATGATTAATAATTTTAATAAAGCTATGAAATATATAGATCAAAATTTGGAAAATGAAATAGATTTTAAAAAAGTTTCCCAAATTGCCGGAGTATCAGAGTTTCATTTTAGAAAGATATTTTCTTACCTTTCTGGAACGACACTTAGTAGCTATATTAGAAAAAGAAAACTTTCAGAAGCAAGTCTAGATTTGATTAATAATAAAATGAAAATTATAGATGTTGCAATAAAGTATGGATATGATTCAGCCGATGGCTTTACAAGAGCATTTAAAGAGTGGTTTGGAGTTAATCCATCAGAATTAAAGAATTATAGAGATTTTAAAATTTATCCCAGCATGACATTTCAATTAACTATTAGAGGAGGAAGTAATATGAATTACCGTATAGAAAAGAAAAATCCATTTAAATTAGTAGGAGTTAAAAAGAGAATTCCTATTGTGTTTGAAGGTCAAAATCCAGAAATAATGAAAATAGCGCAAGGCATAACACAAGAGCAAAGAGAAAGATTACAGTCTTATAGAGATACAGAGGTAAAAACTGTAATTAATGCATCTTATAATTTTGATGATGGTGTATATGAAGAAAATGGGAAATTAGATCATTTAATAGGGTCTATAACTACGTTAGATATAGACTTTGGCCAGTTTGATGTGGTTGAAGTTCCTAGTCATACATGGGCAATATTTTCATGTGAAGGTCAATTTCCAATTTTAATGCAGGATACACATGCTAAAATAGTGTCTGAGTGGTTACCATCTTCAGGTTATGAGCTAGTAGATGCACCACTAATATCCTTTAATGGAGATATGTCTGATTTATCAAATGTTTATAGTGAAATATGGGTTGCTATAAAATAAAATTAATACATTTTAAGCTCTTTTACTTTATTTTAATAGTAATCGTTAAAAACAAATTATCAATAGTAAATTCAGTGAATAGTTTTGAAATAAAAAATAAGGTGGCCTTCCGTTAGCCACCTTTAAATGAAACAATAAAAATATTTATAAAATATAGGTACTATAATAGTATGTATAGGACACTTAAAGTATGTCCATAATTTTAATAATCCATGTTATAGTGTAATTTTAAAAGGCTGGTAGGGAAATAAAGTTCCTTACCAGCCTTTTCTATTTATTCATAATAACTATCTGGATATTCCTCAGGTTCATCATTTTTAATCCATTCTTTTTAGCCTAATCCAGTACCATCTTTAAATTTATCCGTTGACAAGGTTTCTAAACTAGACAGTTATTTATATTCATAATTTTTATTTCCTTCTAATACTATAAATTTATCAATAAAAACTATTTATTAATTTCTTATATAATATAAATGAAAGAAGTATCTAACATTATTGTAAGTATTTAGGCAAATATAGGTATGTTACCATTTACATATATTTTGACTTAAGGAGGTTTTTATGAAAAATAATAAAACAAAAAATGTATTATCGATTTTCTTAGCTGGATTAATAATATCCATATCTTTATATGTCGGCTGTCTCGAACGCATAATCTAATAACTTAGATACGCTTGAAGAAAAGCAAAAAATCGAAGAGCAATTCAAGAATGTACATATCGAAAATGTTTCGTCTGATGAAGTAGATACTTCTAATGCTATAGTAATTAATAGTGAACAAAAGTATTATGAACTATTAAAACAACTAAATGAAGATAACAGTGATATTGTAGAAACGGATATTGATCCTGCTGAATTTGAGCAAAAAAATCCAATGATGCTTCGAACAAGCTATGCTAGAGGAGTAAGATATACAAGCAAAACAGCATCTAAATGGCTTGGTTCTGTTCCAGGTGAACCAACTGTATTCTACAATAACTAAAGTGAAATTCACATTGAAAGGCGCAGCTGGTACAACTGTTATTTATAAAGAGTTACCTACACTATTAAGAACAAACCTTACGTATAAATTTAGTTATGATATAACAAATGCAAGAGAATAGGAGATATATATGGATAATAAAACTTTAGTAAGCATAAGTTATTTTTTCTTGTTAATATTATCAATTGTTATACTTTATTTTATTTATAAAGGAATAAAGTATATTTTGAAAAAGTGTTATAATAAAAAATAAATATATATTAATCAAAAAAGTATCCTAATTTTAGGATACTTTTTTAGTTTTAGAAAGTCATATTGCCATATAACTATTTATGAGTATTCACTATTATATGTATGATTTTACAGTTACACTAGAACTGGTAATCAGTTAGCAGGAGTATTCACCTTACATTTATCAGAAGTTTGTAAAGCATCTACAATTCTAAGTATTTCAGGTATATTTCTACCAGTAGTTAATGGATAATAAAGAATTGTTCTTAGAATTTGCTTATCATCAATTATGAACACTGTTCTTACAGTTGATGTAGAACTCATTTCTTCGGAAATCATTCCGTATTGTTTTGATATTTTCATATCTCTATCTTCTATTATTGGGAAAGGTATAGTTATTCCTGTAATTTGTAGAATATTATATACCCAAGCTAAATGAGAAGTATTGCTATCAACACTAAGTCCTAGTAATTTAGTATTTCTTTTTTCAAACTCTGGAGCTAAGTTTGTAAATGCTATAAATTCAGTAGTACATACAGGAGTAAAATCTCCTGGATGAGAAAATAGTACTAGCCAACTTCCAGCATAATCAGAAAGTTCTATGGGACCAAAGGTAGTGTTAGCTTTAAAATTAGGAGCTTTTTCTCCTAAGTTTGGAAGACATGCCATAAAATCACCTCGTTTAAAAAAATTATATATCTATTTATTTTATTAATTATTGAGATTTAATGTTACTGAATTTAAGTTATTTACTACCTAAAGCTTATGTTTAAATAATCGGTTTTCATAAGATTATAAAATAACTTTTTTTTCAACAATATAACTTATAAACATTGCCAATATTGTATAAGTTTGTTATTATTATAGATATAATGTTATTTTTATAAATATACACAAAGTTGAGGTGAGGGGCATGAAGAAAATATTTAAGAGGTTAATAGGAAAAGGCATAAATATGTTTAACCACATAAAAAAAATGGGAGAGAGAATATTAAAGGTTACAGTACAGTCGGCGGCAATTTGTTGTCCTGTAGTATTCATACTAGTTATAATTAACGCAATACTAGGTGTAAATATAAGATTTAGTTATTATTTAATATTGGTAGGATTGGCTATAGTATGTTCATCTATAATATTATGTGCGTTTAAATGGGAACAAATTATTGCAAAACCTATTAAGGTATCAAAAAGAACTGTTCCTGCTAAAACTGATAGAAAAACACAAAGAGCTATACATAGAAAAAGAAAAAGAATATCATAGTCAATGTACTTTGAATAAACCGCAATTTATTTTTAATAAATTTGCGGTTTTTTTATATTTAAAACATATTATTTTATAAGAGTAAATTGACTAGGGGGGGTAATATGAAATTTTCAGTGTTTAGTAAAAGTGTAGTAGGATATAAAAATATAATTAAAAATAAATCATCACAGGATTATTTAAAATTTGATTATATAAATGATGGTTTAATATGTGCTATAGCAGATGGTCATAGTGGTGACTTTTTCACTTATAGTCATTTAGGATCTAAATTTGCGTGTGAAGTGGCTATTGAAACTTTAAAAAAATATGAAAATGAAGATATTGGAAAAATTAAAACTTTATTAGATAATAAAATATTACAAAAAGAAATTTGTAATAGATGGAGAATATTAGTTGAACAAGATATTAAAAATAGGATTCCAAGGGCATTTAGATACAACTACTTTATATATGGGACTACATTGCTGGTGGTTATGATTACTAAAAATTATATAATTTATTTGAAGCTTGGTGATGGTGACATTATAATTAAGCAAGATAATGAATTTAAAAAAGTATTACCTTCGTATAATAAAAATATAGTTGACTGTTTAGCAGAGGATAAGGCTTATGATAAAATAATTTACAAAGTTGTAATTAACGAAATGAATATAAACAGCATAATAATCTATTCTGATGGATTTGAAAATAGCTTTGTTTCATATAAAAGCATGTTAAAGGATATAGATAATACTTTGATAAAGTATAATAAAAATATATTTTCAAAAATGAAGTTAGAAAAAAATTATGATAAGGAATTAAGTGATTTAAGTAAAAGTGGAAGTTTAGATGATATAAGTATAGTTTTTGTGAATGTATTATTGTAAATATGTAAGCCTAGGGTATTGTTGAGATATGTTTTCTTCTTAAGTAATAGAGTAATAAGAATGAAAAAATGAAAAATATGTACATTTATGTTATAATTAATAAAAGTTTGTTTATGGAAAAATTAGTATAGGAAAGGAAGAAATAATGAATTTTAAGGCATTTTATGATAAAGTTGTTAATTTAATATATGATAATAGAAGAAATATAGTTAGAATTTCGTTCTCAGCATTGGCATTATTACTTTTACTCATAGTTCTTTATTTTAGTAGTGATAATTTTAACATAAATAATGAGGTTAATACTTTAATTACATATATAGAAGATAGACAATATACTATGGCAGAAAATTACTATGATGACGTAGAAAAAGAATTTTCTGATTCTAAGATGAGTAGATTTAATAAAAAAGTATCTAAAAAGTTGTCCGCGTTACTTATTAACAATGCAGATATGTATATCAATAATCAGGTAACAAAAGAACAATATATGGGACTTGTAAATATAGTAAATGTATTAAATCCTATAAGTATTGATCCTAAAAATTTAATGGATTTGGGAAAAAGAGTAGATGAAATGTACAAAGAGGAAAATATCACCTATGAATCAGCATCTTCATTTTTGCAAATAACTTCCTCTTTAAGTGGTGTTAATGAAGGACTAGAAGAGTATAAACAAAATATAGAATCTCTTTATGAATCAAGGCAAATATATAAAGAAGGAACTAAAAATCAGTCTATAAAAAAATATCACGAAGCAATAGAGCTTTATGATAAAGTACTTAAAGAAGATAAAAAATATTATTCTTTAGCAGAAAATGCAAAAAAAGAATGTATAAAGGTTATGCACGATTATTATATTAGTCAAGCTAAAAGTCTAGCAAGTGAAGGAAAGTATGAGGAAGCATTAAAATATTTAAGCTATTTAAGTCCATACTATGATGAAGAGGAAATAAATAACCTAATTGAGCAGTATAATAAATACGTTTCTAATTACACTATGACAAGTAGTGATATTATAAGTTTAATATCAAGAAGAAGTAATGAAAATAAAAATGATTTATCCGTAGTGTCTTACTTACAAACAGTAAATGGAAAAAGATATTACTATGGTGAGGTAATGAAAAACGATAAAGTCATTAACGAAGTGTTGATTGATACTGATACTAAACAACTTTACTCATATAAATCAGACAAAAAAGATTATAATTGTAATTATTGTGATGCATACTTTAAAATAGAGGAAGATAGTGGCCAAATAATTTTTTCTATAAATAAAGACGAGGCTAAATCAATATTAGAGGACAAATTAAAAGAAAATGCAAAAGACTATAATAGCATAGAATTGCTAGATGAAGACAAACAAGAAAAATATAGTAATGATGAATTAAAAAATATGATAAAACAAAATGGCAATATATACTATTATTTTACGGTTAAAACAGGTTGGTTTAATTGGTTTAAACCTAAAGACATATATATTATTAATATTTATGACAAAACTGTTTATAATCTAGAAAATGACAAATTACAACATGTTTAAACATAAGTAACACAACAAGGAGACACATAATGAAGAATTTAAAAGGAATAAATTTAGCTATTATTATACTAAGTAGTATCTTAATTCTGACTTTCGGATTTTGTTATATGCAAATTAATAATGACAAAATAGCTAAAAATACTTATATTAAAGATGTTAATGTGGGAAATTTAAGTAAGGAAGATGCAAAAAAGAAAATATTAAATAAATACAAAATTAATACAATAACATTTAAATATAATGATAAAATATGGCATATTAATCCTAATGATATAGATACAAATTACGATATAGAACAAACAATAGATAATGCTTATAAAGTTAATAGAAGTAAAAATATTTTTGCGAATATTGTAGATACGTTAAAATCTACTTTCGGCATTAAAAGTCATATAAATGTAGTTGTTGATTGTGATGAAGCTAAACTAACTTCAAAACTTGAAGAAATATCACAAGAAGTTAATGTAAGTATGAAAGATGCAAAGATAAATGTATCAGGTAATAATATTGAAATTAGCCAAGATAAAGCGGGCTTACAAGTTGATATTAGCGCTACAATTGATAACTTAAAAAAATCTTTGCAAGAAGGAGTATTTGAAGAGAGCTTAGTTATTATAAAAGTAGAACCTAAAATTAAAAAAGAAGATCTAAAAGATATAAATACTTTGCTTGGAAGTTATCAAACAGTTTTATTTGATGTAAGTCCTGGCAGAATCGAAAACATTAAAATAGCAACAGAGAGAACAAGTGATGTATTGTTAATGCCTGGAGAAGAGTTCTCTTATAATAAACATACAGGGTTAAGAACGGTAAAAAATGGATATAAAAATGCAACAGTAATTGTTAGTGGAGAAGCTGTACAAGGTGTAGGTGGTGGAGTATGCCAAGTTTCTACAACTTTATATAATGCAGTTTTATATGCAGGTCTTGACATAGTAAATGTATATAATCATTCTATACCATCAAGATATGTAGATAAGGGTAGGGATGCTGTTGTATCTGATAGTGGGTTAGATTTTGTTTTCAAAAATGATTATGATAGACCAGTATATATTAAAAATTACTACAATAATGGAATAATTACTTGTCAGGTTTATGGAAACAACAAAGAAAATCAAGATATAAAAATTAGCACAAGTATAGACAAAGTAACGAAAGCTCCAACTAAAGAAGAAAAAGATCCAACATTAGAAAAAGGAAAAAAAAAGATATTAGAGTTTGGACGAGATTCCTATTTTGTATCAACTTATAGAATTTATTATGATGAGAATGGAAAAGAAGTAAAAAAGGAAAAAGTAGCATCTTCCTTCTATCCATCAAAAAAAAAAGTTGTGGCAATAGGAACGAAAAAAGAAAAAAAACCAGCCCAAAAAGAAGAAAACTCATCTGAAAAAGAAAAAAATAATTCTTCTACTACGGATAACTCTAATAAGGATTCAAATAAAAATGAAGATAAGAATGAAGAAAAGGATAATAAAGAAAACAACAGTGACAAAGAAAGTAACAGTAACAAAAATGATAATGATTTAAAAGAAGAAGATATATCTGTAGAAAAAGAGTAAATTATAGACCTAGTTTAATCTAGGTCTTTTTATTTTTCAAATGTATAATATATCTAAAAATATAATTATACAAAATATATGTAGATATATTATTTTTTGACTTAATATAACAAATATGATATCTTAGAGTATATGCAATGTAAGGGAGGAGATTAAAATTTTAGGAGAAGAAATTAGAATAGACATAGATAATATGCCTAGAAAAATTCTAAATATAGATTTAATTGAAGAAAAAAATAGTGACTTTACTTTCTTTGAGATAGATGAAGATGAAAATAATGAAACTTTAAAGGCATTAAAACAGTCTTATGTTACATCAAACTATAAAGATGAAACAATACTTAATTTACAACAGGAGTTAAAAGCACATACAAATGTATTACCAAAGGAAATAAAGCTAGAGTCTTATAATAAATATAATAATGCACTAGAATTGGCACAAAAAAGTTATATAACAACAGCTATTAGATTGGTAGATGAGGCATTACAAATTAATCCTAAAGACGAAGATATCTTAAATTTAAGAGGACTTTTAAAATTATTAAAATGTGACTTTGCAAAAGCCTTTGAAAGTTTTTATACGGCTCAATGCTATGGAAATAATGAATTATCAAGGAAGTATGTAGATAAACTATCTTCAAGAAAATTTAAAGTGTTCTTAGAAAGATATAATCACTCTATTAGATTCATTAACGAAGAAATGAATGAAGAATCTATGGAGATATTTGACTCTTTAATATTAGAAGATCCTGAACTTATTGAACCATATGTAATACTAATATTATTATATGAGAAGATGGGTAAAACTAAAGAAAAGGAAGAGTTATTAGACAGACTTAGATTTGTAGATGCAGATAATCATTTGTTTGATAAAGATCATGATCCTATAAATGAAGAAGAATTTTCTGTGGCAGTTACCAAAAAAGAAAATAAACAAATAGAAAAACTTAAAGAACATAAAAATGTACTTAGTAAAAAGAAAAATATGGCTTACATTATAGCCGGATTATTAATAGTAGTTATAGGAGTCACAGCAATATACAGTAAGAATAGATTGGACAAGATGCACGATGAATTAAGTAAAAAGCAGGAAGCTATTTCTGAAAAAGAAAATGAGTTAAGTGCTAAAGATAAAGAATTGGAAAAGAAAAAAAATGAAATATCTAAAAAAGAAGAAGATTTAGATAAAACAAATAGTGAATTAGATGATGCAAAACAAAAGGCTGAAGATGCTAAATTAATAAAACAAGGTGAAGAAGCTTTATTTATGAAAGGTATTTCCTATGAAAGAGTTGGAGATTACAAAACTGCCTTAAAATATTTTAAACTAGCAATTGAAAATAGTAAAAATCCTACTTTTAAATCATCATCTATTTATCAGTCAGGTTTATGCTACGAAAAATTAAACAAATATGATGAAGCTATTTCTTATTATCAAAGATATGTTAATACATTCCCAAAATCTTATGAATATTTCGATGATTCTTATTATAGAATGGGAATCTTGTACTATGAAAATAATCAATTGCAAAAAGCAAAAGATTGTTTCTATTCCCTAAGATATGAAGATCCAGATAGTAGTTATCTTGCGACTGAAAAAGTAAAAAATATTTTAAAAAAATAATAATATGTAGAAAGATATAGATTGAAACTTTAATCTATATCTTTTTTACATACAAGGAAACTATAGTTGAATTTACGCTGTTGATAAACTCTGGAATTAAGTTATATCAACTCATTTAGGAAATGTAAAAAATGTATTTTTGAGCAAGGTCGTTGCCTGAAATTTCATAGCTTCCACGCAGTAGCTTAAAGCGATAGCAAAATGATTCGCCAACACGTTGTTCAAAGGCATCTCGTTGGCGACATGAAGTGTTTCGCCGACACGTCGCTCAAGCGAAGCGAATTTTTTATGTAGGAGAAATTTTATTTTAGTATATGTAAGTTAAAGAAATAATAAGATATAGAAAGATTATTATTTTAGGAGAGATTATATGAGTAGGGAGTTGATTTTGCCAATATTAATAGATGGTAAATATGGGTTTATTGATAATGAGTATAAAATGGTTATTAGACCCAAGTATAACTATGTTTCTAGTAGGTTTAAAGAAGGCTACTGCATTGTCACTTATATAAAAAAAATAAGAAAAAATACAAAGTGGGTTTTTGGATACATAGACCACAAAGGAGTTACACATTTCTTTTTGCAACTTGAAAGTGCAAATCAATTTTGTGAAGGCTTATCAAAAGTCAGGATAGATGGTAAGTATGGCTTTTTTAATGTGAATTTAGAACAAGAGATAAAACCTTTATATAGAGCAGCTTTAAACTTCAATGAAGAGCTTTGTGGTGTTAGATTAAATAAAAAGTGGGGGTTTATAAATAACAAAGGAGAGATGGTTATAGACCCTATCTTTTCTTATGTAAATAACTTTTATGATGAAAGGGCTTTAATAGAGACTAAAAATAGATATGGCTATATAGATAAAAGTGGAAAGATAATAATAGATGGTGATTTTATTATGGGTTCTGACTTTTCTCAAAATTTAGCAAGTGTTAGAAAAGAAAATAAGTGGGGCTATATAGATAAGAATGGAAAACTAGTTATTGACTATTCATACGATAAAGCGAAAAGCTTTAAAGAAGATTTGGCGCCAGTATGTATTAATAATAAATGGGGATATATAGACAAAAGTGGAAAATTAGTTATTGATACAAAATTTGATTATGCATGCAGTTTTAATGAAGGACTGGCAAGGGTTAATATAAAAAAAGGGCACTTTTCACAAGGACACTGGGGTTTTATAAATAAAGAAGGGGAAATGGTGATTCAACCAGTGTTTAAATCAGTATCTGATTTTTTAGAAGGATATGCGCAAATTAATGAAAGTAAAAATAATTATATAGATAAAAGTGGAAAAATTATTATAAATGGAACTACAAAATAAATGAAAAAAGAGGTTTTGGAATAAAATGGATTGAAAGTGAAATTTCCCTTTTAAAAAAAAATGAAATAAATCATGCATAGTTATAAGAAGTATGATAATATAGTAATGTAAAAAACAACAAAGACGTAAGTTATAATTCGTTTTATTTATTTGGAGGGTGTTTTATGAGTAAGGTTAATACAATGGAGCATGAAAATATTTATGTAAGGTACTCAATAATAATAGTGGGTATTACAATCATGTCCATTGGTGTAAATGGTTTCTTAAGACAGGCACATTTGTTAAGTGGAGGAGTAGCTGGTGTATCAACAGCAATTAATTACTTATCCAATATAAATGTTGGATTTATTACGTTTCTTATTAATGTACCTATTTTTATTTTAGGATTTATATTTTTAGAAAAAGATTTTTTAATTACAAGTCTAATAAATATGATACTATTTTCTATAATTATTGGTATAACACAAGATATAGGAAATATTATTCCAATTGATGATATACTACTACAAAGTGTGTATGGAGGTATATTATGTGGAATAGGTAATGGATTAGTATTTAGAACAAAATCATCTCTTGGAGGTACAGATATACTAGGAGCAATCCTAAAGAATAAATTAAATATTGCAATGAAAACTACTAGTTTCGGAACAAATTTAGCCATTGTATCTGTAAGTTCTTTATTATTTGGAGCAAATTTAGCTTTATATACTTTGATTTCAATGTTTATAAATGCTCAAGTTATGAATTATATAAAAGATGCTTTAAATGATGAAAAAGCAGTTATGGTGTTTTCTAACAACTCAGAACCTATAGCAGATGAGATCATGGATAATTTAGTTAGAGGAGTAACATTTTTAGACGCAGAGGGTGGATATACCCATGAAAAGAAAAAAATTATTTATTGTGTAGTTTTATCTAGAGAAATTCCGAAAATAAAAGAGATAGCATTAAAATACGATGATAGGGCTTTTATTTCAGTTAATGATATAAATGAAGTTAAGGGTAAAGGATTTAAAGAAAAATTTTTATAAACTAAAGCCAGGCTATGTTCTGGCTTTTATTAATTTAAAATACAAATACGTATTTTCATATGCAGTTTATAATATAATCTTCAAAAGATTAATAAAATGAATATATACAATTATAAAATTAAGTAAGTATGGAAAAAAAATTCCTATTACTTTATAATAATATATAAGAAATACCATATAGAAAATGGGGGATGATGATGAGTATATCAAAAGATTTTGTTAATATATATAAGGATTATTTACGAGAAGTTAATATTTATAAAAAAACCATTAGATCAGTTGAAAACATGAAAAGGAAAGCTGAAAAAAAACAAGCTATAGCAACTGAGGAAGAAATGTCTTTAGTAGAAAAAGAAGAATTGAATGAAGAAGACGAATTTTCATGTACTAAGGATAAGATTTACTGTTTTTCAAATGGAGATAAATATATAGGAAAAATACAGAAAAATGAACTACATGGTAGGGGTTATTATGTAATGTATGATGATGGTAAAATTATCATGGAATACTTGGGTGAATTTGAGAATAATTTAAGAGAAGGTATTGGTGAATGTAAATTTGAAAATGGCAATCTTTATTTAGGCAAGTTCAATGAGGACTTAATGAATGGAATAGGCCAGATGAGTTATTCAAATGGAGATGAATACATAGGTGAATGGAAAGATGGAAAAAAACATGGAACAGGAATATTCACCTGGAATGATAGTGTAAAATACAATGGAGAGTTTAAAGAAGGAAAGATGGATGGAGAAGGTCAATGTTTTGATTGTGATGGAAATCTTATTTATGAAGGGCAGTGGAAAAATAATCTAATACATGGATTTGGAACTTATATTTGGAGTGAAGATAAAAGATATGAGGGAGAATTCATGCATGGTAAAAAACATGGACAAGGTACTTTTTATTTAAATGGGGAATTAATTTATGAAGGAACATGGAAATTTGATAAGCCATCTGTTTTTGGAAGAAGTTTAGACGAATTATTTTGTGTTAAATTATAGCTTTATCTTAGGATAAAGCTTTTTTAATACTAGTGAATTTTGAGCAAGGTGGTTGGCTGAAGTGGTAGCGACCATCCAGTGGCTTAAGCAAAATTTTTATTACACCTCTATTTGAAAGGGTGATATTTTGAAAAAAATAATATCTATATTTCTAGTAATATTTTTGGTGTTTTTTTATAATACAGGTTATTTTATGGAAATTAGAGAAGAAATACAAGAAAAATTTTTGAAAAACGATTTAAACACAAAGGTTGAAACAGATGATAACAAAGAAACTAACATTAAAAAAGTTTATAATTTTAAACAAATTAAAATAGGTGACTCAAAGGATTCTGTAATAAAAAAAATAAATAAACCAAATAGAATAGATAAAAGTGAGTATAAATTTAATTGGTATGTGTACAATGGATATAAAGAAAATTTTGTTATGGTGGGAATAAAGAATAGTAAAGTAGTAGCTTTATTTACAAATAATATTGATTCTTGTGAAAATGAAGGTATTTATATTAACAAAGATATAAAATATATAAAAGAAAATTACGAATTACTAAGGTATAAAAACAAAGGAAATATAAAATATGACATATCTTCTAATAATGATTACAGCGTCATATACAAAAATAAAAAGTATATTACAGTATTTTATGACAAGTTTAATAAAAATAAAATTTGTGCTTATCAAATAATTGAAAAATCTTGTGAAGATGAAATAAAATATATATATCCACCGCAAGATAAAGATATAGAAAAAAGTTTTATGTATCAAATAATAGATTTAGTAAATAGTACACGATATAAATATAATTTAAATGGATTATATTATAATGAAAAGGCAACTATATGTGCTAAAAAACATAGTGAAGATATGAAAAATAATGATTTTTTTGATCATGTAAATTTAAAAAATAAAACTCCATTTGATAGGATGGAAAAAGAAGGTATTGATTATTTAAGTGCAGGAGAAAATATTGCGGCTGGGCAAACAAGTGCCATATTTGTTCATAATGGATTGATGAATTCAGAGGATCATAGAAAAAATATTTTGGGGAATTATAAATATATCGGTGTAGGAGTTGTATTTGGAGGAAAATATAAAACTTACTATACAGAAAACTTTTTTGGTTAATACAAGGAAGGAAGTAAGACTATAATGACACCTAAAGTTAAAAACATTTTATTATTTATGATAATCTTATTTATTATAATTCCTAATTATCATGAGGTATTCTCATTAGTGGAAAACAATGATATATTTTTCAAAAATGGTTCAAGAGAAGAAAAAATAATAGCCCTAACCTTTGATGATGGGCCACACCCAAAAGAAACCCATGAGGTTTTAGATGTACTAAATAAGTATAATGTTAAAGGAACTTTCTTTGTGGTAGGAAAGCATGCTAATTGGTATAGCGAGCCATTAATAAGAGCAGCTAAAGAAGGACATGAAATAGGTAATCATACCTTTACTCATCCTGATATCAGCAACTTAAGTAGTGAGGATATAAAACGAGAAATAAAAGAATGTGAAGATACTTTAGTAAAATTAACTGGAAAGAAACCTACTTCATTCAGGCCTCCATATGGAAGTTATAGTGAAACAAAATTAGGAGAAATTGCAAAGGAATGTGGATACAAAATAATACTTTGGACTACCCTAGATGTTAAGGATTGGAAAAATCCACCTTCGTCACAAATTTCAGATACGATAATTAACAAATCTAAAAATGGAGACATAATTTTACTTCACGATTATGCAACAGAAAACACTGTAAAAGCATTAGATACAATAATACCTGAAATGATGAAAGAAGGATACAAATTTGTTACTGTATCAGAATTAATTGATTAATAAATAAAATTTAATGAGATATAATTACAATAACTAAAAGGATTTGGTTAAATGTATAATAAAGTGTATGAAAAAAGAGAGTTTATCATTTTCCAAGTGAAAAATGGTTATATAGCTTATAACACTAAAAAAACATTTGCAGATGGCCATACCCACCTTAGGTGTTTCGACAGTGCAAAAACAGCCATTGATTTAGTTATAAGAAAAAAAGTGCCAAGAAGCACTGATTTATACTACCTTACAAGTCTTATTAGATTAAGTGAAGATATTGATTATATCACAAAAATAAATGGATTAACTAAGTACAGAAAAGAAAAATTAAATAGAGAAAATTACCAAAAAAATAAAATAAAAATATTGAAAAGGAGCATATAGCTCCTTTTTTTGACTTTAAATATAAAAATAATTAATTATATTACATATAGTAACAAGTTTTTTTAACTTAACATATAGTATATCAAGGATAAGTTAAAAAATAATCCTTAGAGAGGGGTGAAATATATGGATAAGGACAAGCGTAAATGTTGTTGTAAAGGTAAAAGTTATAAAGGACATCGATGCTGTGAAAAAAAATGTCATCATGAAAACCATCATTGTGATCAGCCATGTGAAAGATCATGTAAGTGTAAGCGCTGTTGTAAATGTAGAGGTCACTGCAAATGTGGACGCTTTTGCAATATGATTCTTTTCCAAAAAAGCAAGAAGGGTTGTAGATTTGTTTTTGAATGTAAATGTGGACGCTGTTTTGAATGTATATGCGATCTTAATGGGAATTGCTGCTGTGAAAGAGAGTGTTGCTGCTTAGACAAGAAAAATACAATTAAATTTAATGTTACTTTTGTAGATGAGGGTTGTAATAAGAAAAAAACTTGTAGCCATAATTGCCTTAAAAAGAATAAACGTTGTAAATGTAAATAATATAGAGTGATTTAAGGAGTTTAAAATTAAAATAATTAATTTTTACAGTAACGAATATGTACTCTCATGATAGTAAATAAATACTTTTATGAGAGTTTTTCTTATGTCTATAGAGGAATTAAAAAAAATAAAAAACATATATTTAATTAGAATAATTCTTTTATATAGAACATTAAAAGGTAGGTGAAAAATAGTATATTTATGAAAAAATTAAACCCATCCTATATTCCTAAATTCAAAAATAAATTAGATAAACTACCTGTTTTTGTACCTTCTTTTTATAAAAGAGAAGATAAAATAAATCACCACTATAGCGTAGATGCATGTGAATTTTATCAACAAATATTACCAGAAGGCTTTAATAAAACAAAGGTATGGGGCTTTGGGGGACTTTGCAAAGATGAAAATAATAAAGGCATTAAATACATAAAGCACTCGCCAGGACCTACGTTTGAAGTTGATAGAGATGTAAATACAAATATACAATGGAATAATAAAATATTAGGAGAATACATGTTTAAAATTGATAAGACCCTTGCTTGGCCTAATCCTAATAACATAATATTTAGTGATATAGAAGATGATTCTAAAGAAGGGCAGTGGCCTCCTACGTTAGTCATACATGTTCATGGAATGTGTGTACCTCCTATTTACGATGGTCATCCTAAAGCTTGGTATACTGCAACAGGGATTAAGGGGCCAACTTATTCCACTAATTATTATAAATACACAAATGATCAAAGTGGCGCTATGCTTTGGTACTATGAACAAAGTCCGGGAGTATCAAGATATTCAGTTTACTCCGGATTGTGTGGATTATATTTTATAAAAGACGAAAAATATAATTTACCAAAGGATGAGTATCATATTCCATTAGTTATTCAGGATAAGTCTTTTTATGAAGATGGTTCTCTTTATTATGAAGATGAAAAAACTAATTTAAATCATCCTTATTGGAAATCAGCGTTTTATGGTGAAGCAATTTTAGTTAATGGTAAAGTATGGCCTAATTTAGATGTGAAGAATCAATTGTACAGATTTCATATTTTGAATAGTTCTAACACTAGACCCTATAAGATAGCCTTGTCTGATAACAGTAAAATGATTCAAATAGGTAGTGATGGTGGATACCTTGATAAAGCTCAAGAATTATTAGATTTTGTATTGTACCCAGGAGAAAGGATTGACTTACTTATAGATTTTTCCAAATATAAAAAAAATGATAAGATTATAATGAAAAACTTATTATCCTTAGATGAGTGCCAAGATATTATGAGATTTACTGTTGCAAAAACTAGTAAAAAAATAGAGTATAATTTCCCTAAAAATTTTATCAAATATCCTCCTATGAAAATTAACTCTAATAAAATTTCAACTTTTTTTTATGAACGAAAAAAAGAAAAATGTAAAGATGGGTATTTTATAAATAATGACATATATACAAATCCTCCAGATTTTGTTGTAAGAGTTGGTTCAACTTTTTTATGGGAGTTTATAAACTTATGTGATGACGATGTATGTTTGCATATACATCTAACTAACTTTCAAATTGTAGAAAGACAAAAAATTAACAAAGAGAAGTGTAAAGAAATATATGAAAAAAATAAAATATTAAAACCTTCTGATGTAGATGATGAATGTGAAGGCTCAACTATATTCCCGCAAAAATATGAAAGAGGGTTTAAAGATACATTATATTGTCCTCCATCATATATCACTAGAATAATTATCCGATATGCGCCAACTTATATTATGAATGAAGTTAATATAGGTGAAAATTACTTTTCGTTTAATACAAGTGATGGACCGGAGTATATTATAAGTTCTCAAATTTTAGAGCAAAAAGACAACTACTTAACTAGACCACAAATTGTGCTTTCAGAGGAATAAAATAGACATGTGATTAAAACTAGGAGGTTATATGTATTTATATTTAAATGATAATTTAAATGGCAAAGATACTTCAACTGCTCATATCAAGTTAAATAATATTTGTAGCGGAGGATGTACAAACTGTGGAAAATATTTGAAATCTTTATGTTTATGCACTCCATACAATAATATAAAAAAAGAACTAATTTGTAGTAGTTGGCTAAGAATAATAGATTCGTTATTTAATCTTGGTTTAAAAAAGGTATTTTTTACAGGTGGAGATCCATTTTTCTACGAAGATTTAGACAAAATAGTAAATTTTGCTTTACAAAAAGGAGTAGAGGTTAATATAGTAACTACAGGATTAATAGATATACCAAAAACTTTATCTTATGAGGGGAATATTATACTTACAGCATTTGAATATAGAAATTATAAGCATATATTAAAAAAATTTGAAAAGTTTAAAAATGTATATATTTATTATATTGATGATGATTTATATAAAGATTTCAAAAAATATTTAAAGAAAAATATGAATGTAATAAAGTGTACTGTGAATAAAGAAATGGCTTTCAATTCCACACATATATTTATTAATGAAGAAGGAAAAATACTAAATAATTTTGAGGCATTTGGAAATTATACATTTTAAAATTGAATATTAAAAATAAAAACATTTGATTACAAATCAAATGTTTTTATTTTTAATAAAATCACATAATTTTTGGATTTATTTTAATACTATAAATATCGAATATGAAAATAACTAAAATTGTCAAGGACAAAGAATATAAAATTATTATAAATAAACTAAACATTATAAGACATTAATTGAAATATTTGAAAAAAACATATTTTACAGTGTGATTCGACAAATGAAAGAAATTAAGGTATAAAAATAAAAATATATATTCTTGAAAAAAGTTAAAAAAAGTAATAAAAAAAAGAAGGGTATTAACAAAAAAAGTCGAATTATGTATAATAGTATTTGACAAATGAAAATTTTAATGTAGAATAGAAATGTTACGAATAATACACCAGAGGGTGAAAATATGAATAATATGAGAGATTTAATAGATGAAGTTAAAAACAGATGCGATATTGTAAATGTAATATCCCAGTACATAAACTTAAAAAATTCAGGAAGTAATTATAGTGGTCTATGTCCATTTCATAATGAAAAAACAGGATCTTTTCATGTAAATCAGAAAAAACAAATTTATAAATGTTTTGGATGTGGTGAAGGTGGAGATGTTATAAATTTTGTTATGAAAATAGAAAATTTAGATTTTATAGAAGCTGTAAAATTATTAGCAGAGAAAAATGGAATAGAATTTAAGACAAATCTAAGTGAAGCAGATAAGGCAAAAATGGAAAGCATTAAACTAATGCAAGATATTCATTTAAAAGCTGCAAGATACTATTTTGCAAATTTGATTAACTCCAAAAACAAAGGGTATGATTATCTTAGAAGAAGGGGACTTAGTGATAAAATAATTAAAAAGTTTGGCCTAGGATACTCTCTAGAATCATGGAATAGTCTCATGGATTATTTATTATCAATAGGTTATGAAAAAAAAGATTTAGTTGAAAGTGGACTAGTTACGCATAAGGAAAATGGTAATAAATATTACGACAGATTTAGAAATAGGGTAATGTTCCCAATTTTTGATTATAGAGGAAATGTTATAGGTTTTGGAGGAAGAGTGCTTGATAACTCATTGCCCAAATATCTTAATTCACCTGACTCTTTACTATTTAATAAGAGATTTAACCTATATGGGCTAAATTATGCAAAAAAAAGTATAAGCAATGATATCTTAATATTAGTAGAAGGTTACATGGACTTAATATCATTATATGAATATGGAGTAGAAAACGTAGTAGCAACACTTGGTACAGCCTTAACAAATGAACAAGGCAAATTAATAAAAAGATATGCATCTACTGCTATAATATCCTATGATTCAGATGATGCAGGAGTCAAAGCAACTCTTAGAGCTATAGATATATTAAGAAATCAAAATATAAATGTTAAGATCTTGAATTTAAAAGACTGTAAAGATCCAGATGACTTTATTAGAAAATACAAGAAAGAAGGTTTCTTAAAAGCTATAGAAAATTCAGTTTCTCATATTGTATTTCAAATTAACATCTTAAAAAGAAAATTTGATTTTAATAAGGATGAGCATTTGATAAAATTTGCAAAAGAAGCAGCGTTAATAATTAAGACTTTATCATCTCCCGTTGAAAAAGATTATTACATTAAGTATGTAAGTAAAGAATTTAATATTAGTTTGGATGCAATGAAAGAAGAAGTTTTTGGGAAAAACTTTGATAAAAGTAAAAAAAATTATAAAAATTTTAAAAAAACTGAACAAAAATCAATAGAAAAGATTAAAAATATCGAAAACGGTGAAAAATTTGTAGAAGAAACCTTTATTAAACTGTTAATGGAAAATAAAGAACTTCGTCTTATTGCATTGTTAAAAATTAGTGAGAATGACTTCTTAATTAATGACAGTAAAGAAATTTTTAATCTAATAATTAAAAATAAAGAATTGGACAAAATAACTATTGACAAAATCAAAAGTTTAAACATATCTGAAGAATATTTGAAGGATTTGGATAATATATCATTAAATAGCATAAGCACTTATAATTCTAAAAATGTTGATGAAATAATTAAAAATGTGAAAAGAAATAAGCGTCACAAAGAAATTGATGAATTGCTTCAAAAACAAAAAAATTTAGAATTAAGCTTAAGTGACAATAAAATGGATAAAGACACCATGAAAGAGGTAGAATTAAAAATTATGAATATAACTTTAAAAATATTAGATATACAAAAGAGCTTAAAAAGCTTATAATTCACGAAAGGAGGTTTGAGTGTGGCAAATAATAGAGAAGCTAATAAGTTAGCAGCAAAAAGTCTTATTGAAAAAGGTAAAAAACAAGGATCTCTTACATTAGATGAAATAATGGGAGCCTTTTCAGATACAGAACTAGATAAAGATAAGGTTGAAAATCTTTATGAAACTTTAGGCAATTTAGGAATTGAAATATTAGAAAATAAAACTGAAAAAGTTGCAATTGATTTTTCAGCAGATGATGACGATTTAACTTTAGATATGGAAAACATAGATGACGATGTTGATGAAAAAATTAAAAAAGAAGATGACGTCGAAATGGATAAACTAGACTTATCTCTTCCAAAAGGAATAAGTATAGATGATCCAGTAAGAATGTATTTAAAGGAAATAGGTAAAATTTCTTTGCTTAAACCTCATGAAGAAGTTGAGCTAGCAAAAAGAATGCAAGAAGGAGACGAAATAGCTAAACAAAGATTAGTTGAAGCCAATTTAAGATTAGTTGTAAGTATAGCGAAAAGATATGTTGGTAGAGGTATGTTATTCTTAGATTTAATACAAGAAGGAAATCTGGGTTTAATAAAAGCTGTTGAAAAGTTTGATTATGTAAGAGGATTTAAATTTTCAACTTACGCAACATGGTGGATTAGACAAGCAATTACTCGTGCCATAGCAGACCAAGCAAGAACTATAAGAATACCAGTGCACATGGTAGAAACAATAAACAAATTAATAAGAGTTTCAAGACAATTATTACAAGAATTAGGAAGAGATCCTAAACCAGAAGAAATAGCTAAAGAAATGGAAATGTCTGAGGAAAAAGTAAGAGAAATAATGAAAATAGCTCAAGATCCAGTATCTTTAGAAACTCCAATTGGTGAAGAAGAAGACTCTCACTTAGGAGATTTTATACCAGATGAAGATGCTTTAGCTCCAGCAGAGGCAGCAGCATACTCTTTACTAAAAGATCAAATAGAAGAAGTTTTAGGCTCTTTAAATGAAAGAGAACAAAAAGTATTAAAATTAAGATTTGGCCTTGAAGATGGTAGAGCAAGAACTCTTGAAGAGGTTGGGAAAGAGTTTGATGTTACACGTGAAAGAATAAGACAGATAGAAGCAAAGGCTTTAAGAAAATTAAGACATCCAAGTAGATCAAAAAAACTTAGAGACTATTTAGATTAATATAGATAAAATAAAAATTCGCCAACTTTGGCGAATTTTTATTTTCAAGGATTTTACGCATTAAATCTTAATAAAAAATTCTTAAAATTAAGAATCAACCTGTTGTCACATGAAGTATTTCGTCTACACGTCGCTCAATCAAAGTGGATTTTTAATTATGGGGAAATAAAATCTGAAGAAATTGTTAATATATATAATAAGATAATGTAACAAGTGAATATGAAAGGAAGAAATAAAGTGAAATTAACGAATAGATTATTAAAAATAGCATCTTTAGTAAGTGAAAATAAAAGATTAGCTGATATAGGTACGGATCATGGGTATATACCTGTATATCTTTTAAATCAAAATAAAATAGACTTTGCTATATTGGCAGATATTAATAAAGGCCCTTTAGAAAATGCAAGAAATGAAGTAAGAAGAAACAAACTAGAAGATAAGGTAGATTTAAGACTTGGATCTGGAATAGAAGTATTAAAAAAAGGTGAAGTAGAAGAAGTAATAATTGCAGGAATGGGTGGCATATTAATAGGTGAGCTACTTGAAGCTAATAAAGAAGTAGCTCATAGTGTAGAAAAATTGATTTTACAACCTATGCAAGCTCAAGAAGAATTAAGACAATATTTATTAAACAATGGGTATGAAATCATAGATGAATGTTTAGAAAAGGAAGATTTTAGACTTTATGAAATAATCATAGCAAAATACACTGGTAAAAATACATTAGTCGAAGATAATATATATTACGAGGTAGGAAAAAAATTAATAGAAAATAAAGATAAATTATTAACTGAATTTATTAATAATAAAATAAAAAAATATAATAATATTATAAATAAATTAGGAGATAAAGATACTGAAGCAGTTATACTTAAAAGAGATTTAGCTAAGGATAAAATAGAAAAATTAAAAAAATTAATTTAACAAGGGGTTGAAAAAATGAAGTTAAATGATTTAATAAAAAAAATTGAAAATAAATATCCTCTTAATTTAGCTTATGATTGGGATAACGTAGGATTATTAGTGGGAGATTTCCATAGTGAAGTAAAAACTGTCTTAGTTTCACTTGAGGCAAATGAAAAAGTTATTGAAGAAGCTATAGAAAAAAATGTGGATTTAATAGTTACACATCATCCTTTTATTTTTAGGAAAATGAACAAAATTAATACAAAAGATTTAAAAGGAAGACTTATACATAAATTAATTAAAAATGATATAGCTCTATATTCTATGCATACAAATTTTGATATAGCTTTTGATGGTCTTAATGACTATTTTATGGAAATAATGGAGTTTGAAAATAGTAAAATACTTGGTGTAACTTCAAGTGAAACTTTATACAAACTTGCAGTTTATACTCCCATGACTCATGAAATAATAGTCAGAGAGGCTTTAGGAGAAAGTGGAGCAGGATATATAGGGAATTATAGCAACTGTACATTTAACAGCTCAGGAATAGGAACATTTAGGCCAGAAGACAATTCAAATCCTTTTATAGGCGAAAAAGGTAAGATAGAAGAAGTTAAAGAAGTTAAAATTGAAACTATTGTTCCAAGTAGCATATTACAAAAGACAATATCAAAAATTATTAATGCTCATCCTTATGAAGAAGTGGCATATGATGTTTACAAATTAGAAAATAAAGGCAAAACGGCAGGCCTTGGAAGATATTCTACTCTTAATAGTGAAATAAACTTACAAGGTTTATGCGAAAAAATTAAATCAAAATTAAATATGGATCATATAAGAGTTGTTGGAGAATTAAATACAAAAATAAAAAAAGTTGCAGTTGTAACTGGAGCAGGTTCAGACATGGTAGGACTAGCGAAATCTAAAAATTGTGATGTTATAATCACAGGAGATGTGAAATATCATGAGGCTCAAGATGCTTTAGATATGAATATGTGCATAGTGGATTGTGGTCATTTTGATACAGAAGATATATTTAAAGATGTGATGAAGAGATTTTTGCATACTATTGAAAATATTGAAATTATAAGTAGTACAATAAATTTAAACCCATTTAAAATAATTTAATAAATAAAAAATCATAAAATTAGTTGACAAAATTAAATAAATTACATATTATGTTATTAATAATAAATTAAATCCTTTGATAAGGGATAGTAGTCAAATTTAGGTTCAAAATAGAGAGTTGAGGATGGTGGAATCTCGACAAGAAGAAATTTGGTGAATGGGCCTTTGAGGAGTAAATCGAAATCTTTGTGAAAGTAGACTTTACCGTGGTTTGCACGTTATAGCAAATGAGGTATGATGGTACCAATATTAAGAGGTGTATTTATAATACACAAATTAGGTGGCAACGCGGAGTATAACTTCGTCCTATTTATATAGGGCGGAGTTTTTTTATTGCAAAAAAGAAAGGTAGGTGAAAATCTTGGTATGAACTAAAACTCTTAAGAGGTTAAAAGAGGAATTAATTTATTTAAATGTAATTAAAAAATATTTTGGAGGATATTATTATGAAAATGAATACAAGAAAATTAGTTTTAAATGCTGTACTTTTAGGAATTGGTTTAGTTTTACACCAGATAGAGCCTGCTATATTTGGTGTAAAGCCTGATATGACATTAATAATGTTATTTACAATAATGATTATAAATAAAGACGATTATAAGGCTTGTTTAATATGTGGTATAATAGCTGGTATATTTTCTGGAATGACAACGTCATTTCCTGGAGGTCAAGTACCTAATGTTATAGATAAATTTATTACTACAAATATAAGTTTTTTAGTTATGGTGGCTATGTATAAGGTTCCTTTTATGAAAAAATTAGCTGATAAAAATCAAGACTTTATTGTTTCCAATGTATTAATGTCTTTAGGAACGGCTATAAGTGGATTTATATTTTTAATATCAGCTCAAATTTTAGTAGGTCTTCCTGGAGATATGAACTTAAGTATGTTATTTGCAGTAGTTGTACTTCCAGCGATAGGTATTAACTTACTAGTTGGTGTAATTGTGTTTAAGGTAATTCATGTTACAATGAAAAGAGTAAGTTTTCAAAGTTAGAAAAGTAAATAAAAAACTATCCCCTCCAGTTATATGTAGGGGATAGAAAGTTTAAAACAATACAAATGAAATTTTTATCTTAGCCAAGAAGGATTTCCTGGAACAAACACTCTAGTTCCAAACTTTCTTTTATATTCATCCAAGACATCTTGTATAGCAACTCCATTTTTTTTAAATGAACTATATTTTTTTACACTTTCAAGATTTTGGCTAAAAGGACATACTGATATGCACATACCGCAGTCAGTTCCTAAGTATCTCCACTTTTCATAACAAGTTTCAACATCTACTATCCAATTATATTTATTATCTTTATTAATTTTGTTTTCTCTAGATAAAGACTGAGTTGGACATGTAAGGGCACATTTTTTACATACTTTACAAAAATCTTCTAATCCAAAGTCTATTTTTTCATCAATATCAAGAGGTAAATTTGTAGTTACAACTCCTAATTTGAATCTTGAACCGTAGTCTTTATTTGTGAGAATGGCATTTCTACCTATCTGACCAAGTCCTGCATCTTCTGCTATAAGGGCAGGCATAACAAGATAGTTTGCATCAACATGATTTCTTGCTTCATAACCTAAACTTCTAATATAATATGAAATAATCATGCCTATAACTGCTACATCTACATAACTCTTTGATGTGGCAATGATTTCTGAAATCATAGGAGCTCTGTTAACCATGTCTCTATCCATTTCACAAGCAAATGCAATTGCAAATTTGTGGTCAAGATTAACTTCCTGCCCATAATCCTCTTCTGATCTACCTTTATGTGTATAAATATGCTTTTTTTCTAACTTAGTTATCCCAACCATACAAGCACCGTATAAAGAAGCAACTCCTTTTATCTTTTTCGTAAATGTTTTACTATCACCATCAATTTTTATAGGAGATACTTCTCCTTCACATAAATCTTTAATATCTCTTAAAAAAGCAAAGGCACTTCCTGCAATTGGTGAATTAAGAGCATTGTATGTAGTTGTACCTTCTTCTAACAATTCTGGTCTAGTTCTTAAACTATCATCAATATCTTTTTTTTCTGGATTTTTGGCATAATAGTCTTTATATACAGTGCTGTCTTTTTTATAATGAGCTCTTGCGAACATAGTATCCCTTTCATCAATTCTTTCCAATGAAACCATCCCCTTTTGATTTTATCTTATGTTACAGTAATTATTGTAGATTATTGAAATATAAAAGTCATTATAAAAATAAATGGAAATATAAAGTTAAAATTTTTATATAAATTAAAAACATTTTTAGTGTATTTTAGAAAAAAATGTAAAAGATATAAATAAGGTCTTATTTATTTTTAGAAAGGAGATTAAAATGAAAAATCTAAAATATTTACTATTATGTTTAATAATGATTATGACGACAACACTGACAATAGATGCAACAGAGAAGGAAAATAAATATATATTAGGTGGAAAATTAGTTGATGAATCTGTTGTAGGTGAAGATTTGGAGGTTGTTGATAGTAAAGAAGAAAATTACGATTTAGAAAAATTTTTTAGACCATCTGATATGGCCATATTAAATGATGATAATCTTAATATTTTAAAGGAATTCTATAATAAGAATCCATATAAAATGGACTTACCATCAAAGCCATTTAGATCAGGAAAGGATACTGTGGTAAACTACTTTAATGTACTTAGGGAAGCTGCTAATCCAACAGAAAATAATAAAACAGGATGTGGATCATTAGGAGAAGCTAAAGGACCCTATCCAGTAGCATATAATTTTTTATCGAAATCTTATCAAAAAGAATTGCCATACAATGATTTCTTAGATTCATTTAAAAATATACTTCACATTAATCTGATTAAAGTTAATAACGTTGCAGCAGATGAAGAAAACCCAAATTTACTAAAATACTTTGTAGAGCTAGAAGTTATTGAAGGGTCCAAAGAGGACAAAGGCTTATTTGCATATTACTATGGCTATATATATTTACACAAGGAAAATGATGGTTATAAAATTGTTAAAATGAATTACAGTAGTGAAAATTATTTATGTGCACCATATCATGGATGGGCATATGACGCTAAAGCTTTTGTAGAAATAGAATATGGAAACTGGTGTTCATTGATTGATGGAGATGTAATTGTAAATGAAGATGGATATGAAAAAAGAGCATACTATAAAGACAAAGACGATAATGAATATTATGTACTTTTTTATGAATTAACTAATGGAGTAGATAAAAAAATAGCGGATTACAAGAAAAACAAGAATAATCAATGGGAAGTTATTTATATTAACCCAGAAAAATGTATACAAAATAAAGATTCAGGAGGAAATCAAAAATAACAATAAAATTATAGTAATTAATAATATATGATAAAAACAAATAAAATATAACTATGAAAAAGAAAATAAAATATTATTATTTATCAAAAATTATGAACAAAATTGTATGTACATAAATACAATTATATTAAGGAAGTGGCAGTGGTAATATCTCAAACTAACACGTGAAACTCTTCAGAGGAGCTTTCAATGTATGTTAAAACTTAAGCCCATTCAAGAGTATAAAATAAATAATTTTGGGTAGATAACAGTAAAACCACTTCCTTAACGAATTTTAATAAATATAAGCTAAACTAATTATTAGTTTAGCTTTTTTACATATAAGGAAACTATAGTTGAATTTACGCTGTTGATAAACTCTGGAATTAAGTTATATCAACTCATTTAGGAAATGTAAAAAATGTATTTTTGAGCAACGGAGTTGCCTGAAGCGGTAGCTAAGGCATCTCGTTGGCGATATGAGCGAAGCGAATTTTTTATGGAATTATTTCCTATAATGTTATATTATTGAAATTTACATATTAATTACAAATATTAATATTAAAATTTATAACTTTTTTATGTAAAAATACAAATACTATTTATATATAATAACCTTTTAAGGAAGGAGAATTTAATATGAAAAGTATTGAATATTTTGAACACTACAGGGATATAAACCAAAAAGTAAAAAAAGCCGTAATATTTGGTGCAGTAACTGCAGGAGTAGGTGCAGCAGCATATATTGGTACAAGAAAGTTGCTAGGAATAATTGAAGATAAAAGATTGGCAAGATATTATGAAGATGAAATAGAAGAAATTTTTAAAGAAAAAGAAAAAATGCAGTTTTATGAAGATGAATTTATAAGACAAGAAGAGGAAGAAAAAGAAGCATTGGAAAAAGCGGTTGATGAGTTTAATTCTAAAAGATTAAAAAGAGAAGAGTGTCCTCATTGTTCAGAGAACAAAGGCGAATAAAGTGTAAAAGAAGAAAAAACTAAATCATATAACCACAAATGAATATGATTTATAATAAAAAATAAGCCATTTTTATGGCTTATTTTTTATTATAAATTTGATGGAATATTATTAATAATCAGAAAATATGCTATAATTAAGATAGAGTTTATGTATAAAATAATATAAATTTTTTACTGAAGGGTATGTTAGGGGGGGAAAATACAATGATAAAAAAGATTTATAAGAGTAGAGACGAAATAGATACTTCTAAGTTAAGAGCTTTTGCAGAAATTAATTTAACTAATTTCAAACATAATATAGATGTGATTTCAACGATGTTAGACAAAAACTGTGAAATTGTAGGAGTAGTAAAGGCAAATGCTTATGGACATGGTGCATTAGAAGTAGCTAGTTATTTTGAAAGTATAGGAATAAAATATCTAGCAGTAGCATGTATTAGTGAAGCTATAAAATTAAGAAAAGGAAATATTAAAGGTGAAATAATAGTTTTAGGTTATACACCTGTTTGTCAAAAAGAAGAGTTGATAGAATACAATTTAACTCAGACTTTAATAAATAGTGAATATGCTAAAAGTTTAAGTGAGTTACCAGGAACTGTTAAATGTCATGTAGCACTTAACACTGGTATGAACAGAATAGGTGAAAATAGAGATAACCTAGATGATATTAAGTCAATATTTAAATTAAAAAATATGGATATTACAGGTATATTCTCTCATTTATGTAGAGCTGATAGTGAGGCAGAAGAAGATATATTATTTACAAGAAAGCAAATTGAAAATTTTGATTATATAATTGATAAATTAAAAGATGAAAATTTAAATTTAGGAAAAGTTCATTTACAAAACTCTTACGGTATAGCATCCTATAGAGAAATACATAGAGACTTAGCCAGACCAGGTATTATATTATACGGTGTTCCTTGTGATCCATGTGACGCTATATTAAGTAAATTGCCAGATAATGAACAATTAAAGCCCACAATGTCACTAAGATGTAGAGTAGCTATGGTAAAAGAAGTAGAAGCTGGTGAGAACATAGGTTATGGTAATAACTTTACTACATCAACTCCAATGAAAATAGCTACTATTACTATTGGATACGCAGATGGATTTTCTAGAGCAGTATCTAAAAAAGATTTTAAAGTCTTAATAAATGGTCAATATGGAAGAATAGTAGGTAATGTTTGTATGGATCAAACAATGGTAGATGTAACTAATATTGATAATATTAAAGAAGGAGATATTGTAACATTGTTTGGTCAAGATGGAGGCTTTTATTTACCAGTAAACCAATTGAGCAGACTAAGTGGAACAATAACAAATGAAACCTTAAGTTGTATAGGTAGTAGAGTGGAGAGAGTATATCATTATTAAATTTAAGTATATAATTAAAAAACTGTAGATTTTAGTATCTACAGTTTTTTAGTATGTAAATTAATTTAACATTTTATAAATAAAATTAGTGTGTTCATTTAAAATATTAATACCTATAAGAATTAATATTATGCCTCCTATAATCTGAGAGTAATTTTTAAATACTGGGCCTAAAAATTTTCCAATCATAACGCCTAAAAAACATAAGACAAAGGTAATTAGGCCTATGCTTAAACAAAGGGGTATAATATGTACATTTAAAAATGCAAAGCTAATTCCAACAGCAAGAGCATCTATACTAGTAGCAATGGATAAAATTATTAATTCTGTGTTATCTAATTCACCATCACATGTTACTGTTATTTCAGGATTGTTGCTATCTTCATAGGCTTCAAATATCATTTTAAGACCAATAAAAGATAATAGAAATAATGCAATCCAATGATCTACAGCTTTTATATATAATTGAAACCTAATGCCTACAAACCATCCAATAAAGGGCATTAATCCTTGAAATAAACCAAAGAAAAAAGCAATTTTAAAAGATATAAAGGATGTAATTTTTCTAAGGGTCATACCCTTTGTTACTGAGACAGCAAAGGCATCCATGGCTAAAGCAAATCCAGTTAATAATATTGTTAAAAATCCCATAAATATGTCCTCCTTGGCAATAATCAAACCATTATTAATAATTCTTATTACTTACAATATATTTAATATACACACTTATTATTCTTAAATAAAACTTGAAAATTATAATTAAATATATGAAGAATAAAATAATATAAAGATATTCATAATATAAGTATGGAATAAAATAAAGGAAAAATTAGGAAGGAAATGTGAATGAATAAGTGGATTTGCCCAATATGTGGATATATTATTGAAAATGAGAAACCAAGAACTTGCCCTATTTGTAATTGTCCTTATGAAGAATTCGAAAAAATTAACATAAAAGAAGAACAAAAAATATTTGATATTTGTGAAAATATAGGAATAGCAAAAGATGCAGATGACAAAATGATTTACGACTTAAGGACCATTTTTTCTAAAGAATGCTTAGAAGTAGGAATGTACTTGGCTATGAGTAAAATTGCCATGAAAGAAGGATACTTAAAGGTAGGAGAAGTATATAAAAAAATAGCTTATGAAGAAGCTAATCATGCATCTATTTTGGCAGAACTTTTGGGAGAAGTTGTTAAACCATGGACGAAGGAAAATTTAAAAGTAATTATAGAAGATGAATATGAAGCAATGCAAAGCAAATTGAAATTAGCTAAAAAAGCTAAAGAACTTGGTTTAGATACTATTTATAATGCACTAAATGAAATGTGTAAGGATGAAGCGAAACATGAAAAAGAGTTTTTTAGTTTGTTAAATGAATATTTTATAGAAACCTAAAAATGCATGAACATATATATTTTTTGAATATAATACTTTTGAACAGTAAATAATAACAATCATTATATAAGTGAGATAATAATAAAAATTGTTGATTTTACTTGTAAGTTAATTTACAATATTAAAAATATATAGAAAAATACTATGAAAAAGAGAGTTAACTACATATTGATTTATAGCGAGTAAAGGACGGTGGAAGCTCTGTATGATAATTTAGTTGAAGAACACTTTGGAGTTGTTAGACGAAATTTATTTTAAAGAGTAGACCTAAACGGAATCCTATCGTTATGAAGGAAACGTATCGAATATTATTCTGTACGTAATTAAGGTGGACTAAAAATAGTAAACTAGGGTGGTACCGCGTAAATATCACGTCCCTATACTTTTGTATAGGGGCGTTTTTTAATTTCAGGGATTTTTTAATGTATAAAAATAATAAAAGAAAAGATTGGAGAAAATGCCACACTTTGAAAGAGTATTTAATAACAAGGGTAAAGATAAAGATTTATAAAAAATGTTTATAAATGAATTAAATGATTGTATAAATCAAATAGTGCTACTTAGGGGGTGGATATACAAAATAACTGATTTAATCCGTGTAGTATTTGTAAAGTTAATGGATAAATCAGGTGTTATTCAATTAGTATGTAAAAAGGAACAAGTTAAAAATTTAAGGCTAGAAAATGCTGTAGAAGTACTTGTAAAAGTATGTAGCAATGAAAAAGCACCTGGTAAAATAGAAATAATAGCTGAAGAAATTAAAGTTACAGGAAATACTTATTATGACAAACTTCCATTTGAAATTAACAGTCTTAAAAATAAAACAGCTTTAGAAACTCAATTAGACCATAGAACAATATCCCTTAGAAGACCAGAAATAAGAGCAATATTTAAAGTTCAAAGTGAAATCGAAACAGCTTTTAGAAATTATCTAAAAGAAAAAAATTTTGAACAAATTTATACAGCTAAGATTATTGATTCATCAACAGAAGGTGGTTCTGAAATGTTTACTGTAAATTATTTTGATAGAAGATCTTTCTTAGCACAGTCTATTCAATTTTATAGACAAATGATTGTAGGAGCTGGATTTGGAAGAAGGTTTTATAAATTATTTATTGAATCACTTAAATAAAGTTTGAAAAAAAGAACTTGATATGTATAAAATAGACTTACCAAGAGAGGTATCTATTCCAAGAATAACCTTACAAGAAGCCCATGAAATACTGCTAAATAAATATAATAAAAAATCTCCAATTGGAAATATAGATGCACAAGGTGAAGTGCTAATTTCTAAATATGTTAAAGAAAAATACAACTGTGATTTTGTGTTTTTAACAAAATATCCTGTTAGTAAAAGACCGATGTATACAATGCCAGATGATGAAAACAAAGAATTAACTAAGAGCTTTGACTTAATATACGATTGTCTGGAAATAACTACAGGTGGACAAAGAATTAATGATTATGAAATGTTAAAAGAAAATATAATAAAATTTGGATTAACTCCATAAAGAAATTACTGAAAGGGTGAAGAAAATGGCAATTACAAAGGAAGATGTTAGATATATTGCAAATTTAGCAAAACTTCAATTTAGTGAAGAAGATGCAGAAGTTTTTGCAGTAGAGTTTGAAAATATACTAGAGCAATTTAAAACACTAGATAAACTGGACTTAGAAGATGTGGAAATAGAAAGACCGAAAGTTGCAGTAGTTAGAAAAGATATATGCAAAAAATGGGAAATAGATGATTTATATACAAATTCTAAAAAGATGAGAGAAACTTCCGTAGAAGTTCCTAAAATCATTGAGTAAGAGGAGGTTTAAATGAAAAGATATAGTATAAAAGAGCTAGTAAATAAAATACAAAGTAAAGAAATTTCATGTGAAGAGGTAGTAAGTTATTATATAAAAAATATAAAAGAAAAAGAAGATGATATAAATGCATTTTTATTATTTCAAGAAGAAAAAGCTTTAAAAAAGGCTAAAGAATTAGATGAAAAAATTAAAAAAGGTGAAAAGGTTGGAAAGCTAGCTGGTATACCTATTGCTATAAAAGATAATCTTTGCACAAAGGGTGTGACTACAACATGTGCATCTAAAATGTTAGAAGATTTCTTACCTCCTTATGATGCAACAGTTATAAAAAAATTACAAGAAGAAGATGCCATACTAATAGGTAAAACCAATTTAGATGAATTTGCTATGGGTTCATCAACAGAAAACTCAGCCTTTAAGATTACAAAAAATCCAATAGATATATCTAGAGTACCAGGAGGATCTTCCGGAGGATCAGCAGCTGCAGTCGGATCTGAGATGGTTCCACTTGCTTTAGGTTCAGACACAGGAGGATCTATTAGACAGCCAGCATCATTTTGTGGCATAGTTGGTATGAAACCAACTTATGGATTAGTATCTAGATTTGGCTTGATTGCCTTTGGTTCTTCTCTAGACCAAATAGGACCGTTTTCTATGACTGTGGAAGATAATGCTTATTTACTAAATATATTAATAGGAAAAGATGATTTAGATGGAACTACTGCTAAAAATCTTCAAGTAAAAGATTATACTTTAGGAATAGATTCAGGAATAAAAGGAATGAAAATAGGCATACCTGTTGAGTTTATTGAAGAAGAAGGGCTAAATGAAGAAATAAAAGAAGTTATATTTGAAGATATAAAAGCTTTGAAAGAACTTGGAGCAGAAGTAGAAGAATTTTCACTACCATCTACAAAAGATGGATTAGCCCCTTACTATATAATATCTTCAGCAGAAGCCAGCTCTAACTTAGCAAGATTTGACTCCATAAGATATGGATATAGAGCAAAAGACTATAACTCTGTAGAAGACTTAGTTGAAAAAAGTAGAAGTGAAGGATTTGGTAAAGAAGTAAAAAGAAGAATTATGCTTGGCACTTATGCTTTATCTTCAGGATATTATGATGCTTGTTACAACAAAGCACAAAAGTTTAGAGCAAAATTAAAAAAAGATTTTAAAGAAGCTTTTAAAAGATACGACATTATTATGGGACCAGTATCTCCTATACTTCCCTTTAAAATAGGAGAAAGATGCGAAGATCCAACAGCTATGTATTTGGCAGATATTTATACTATAAATATTAACTTAGCAACAGTACCAGCACTATCAATGCCAGGGGGCAAAAGTAAAGAAGGATTACCTATAGGAGTTCAATTAATAGGAGATGTATTCACAGAAGATAAAATATATAAAGTTGCTTATGCATTAGAGAAAAAACTAAATCTTAGCTTTGAGAGAGGAGTGTAATTTATGTTACTAGAAACTGTTATTGGTTTGGAAATACATGCAGAACTAAAAACAAATACAAAAATATTTTGCTCTTGCTCAACAGAATTTGGAGCTAAACCAAATGAAAATACATGTCCAATATGCCTTGGAATACCAGGAACTCTACCAGTATTAAATGAAGAAGTTGTTAATTTAGCCATAAAAGCTGGAAGAGCTATAGGATGTAGCATAAATAATTATAATAAAATGGATAGAAAAAACTACTTTTATCCAGACTTAACTAAAAACTATCAAACATCACAATACGATTTACCTATGTGTGTAAATGGTATTGTTGATTTTAATTACGAAGGAAAAAAAGTATCTGTTAGAATTAACAGAATACATATAGAAGAAGATGCAGGAAAACTTGTACATCTAGAAGATGAATCAGTATCCCTAATAGATTACAATAGAGCAGGCGTACCTTTAGTAGAAATTGTTACTGAGCCAGATTTAAGATCTCCAGGAGAAGCAGCAGCATTTATGAGAGAATTAAAAGGAATACTTGAATATGCTGAAATATCAGATTGTCGTATGGACCAAGGTTCTATAAGATGTGATGCTAATATATCTATAAGACCTTATGGTAGAGAAGAATACGGAACAAAAGTAGAAATAAAAAATATAAACTCTTTTAGAGAGGTTCAAAAGGCTTTAGAAAAAGAAGAAAAAAGACAAAAAGAATTATATCAATATGGCGAAGAATATAAAATAAAACAAGAAACAAGAAGATGGGATGCTGGAAAAGGTAAAACTTTACCAATGCGTTCAAAAGAAGAAGCTCATGATTATAGATATTTTCCCGAACCAGATTTAACACCTATTATAATAGAACAAGAAAAAGTTGATACTATAGAAAAATCACTACCTGAAATGCCAATAGAAAAAAGAGCAAGATTTGTGAAGGAGTATAACTTAAGTGAAAAAGATGCTTATATAATAATAGGAAGTAAAAAACTTGCTGCGTTTTACGAAGATGTTGTAAATGAAGGAGCAAATCCTAAAACAGCCTCAAATTATATATTAGGAGACTTACTTCGTTTATTAAATGCAAATAATATGGAAGTAGAAGATATAAAAATTTCACCTAAAAACTTAGTAAGATTATTTAATATGATAGAAGAAGGTAAAATAAGTAATACGGCAGGAAAAGAAGTATTTAAAGAAATGTTTAAAAGTGATAGACCTGTTTTAGAAATTATTGAAGAAAAAGGATTATCTCAAATTAGTTGTTCTGATGAAATAGAAAAACTTGTTGATGAAGTTTTAAAAAATAATCCTAAATCAATAGAAGATTTTAAAGCTGGAAAAACTCAAGCTGTTGGATTTTTAATGGGGCAAGTTATGAAAGTTTCAAAAGGAAAAGCAAATCCTCCAGTAGCAAAACAAATGATAGAAGAAAAACTTAAAAATTTGTAAGCTTATTATTATATTAAAAATGATAAAGTATTACTTGCTAACAATAAAGGTAAAAATAATAACTATAAACTAAAGAGACTTAGATATTTCTAAGTCTTTTTTTTATTGTAAAATTTTCACAACAAAGCGCAAATTAATATATACTAGTTATATATGTGAAATTTAAAAGGGGAGAAAATTAAAATATATATGAAAAAACCATATAAAAATTCTATCCAAAGATTAATATTTTTCTTTTTAACTTTGGCAGTACAGATATATATTATTATTTTAGTTATTTTACAGAGTAGAGAATACTTTTTATACTTTTATTTAATATCTCTAATACTTGGTTGTATTTTAGTAATATATATATTAAATGGAAAAAGTAATCCTAGTTATAAAATTGCATGGATAGTACCAATATTAATATTACCCATATTTGGGGGAACTTTTTATCTTATATACGGAGGTAATAAATTAAGTAAAAGAGAAAAGAAAAAAATGAAAAATCAAAATATAAAAATGAAGTCATCCTTAATTCAAGATTATGATGTTTTGAAAAGATTAGAAAAAGAAAGTGAGTATGCTAAGAATCAGTCCTTATATATATTGGATTATGCAAATTGCCCAATATATGAAAACTGTTATAATGAATATTTGTCACCAGGAGAAGTCAAGTTTGAAAAATTAATTGAGGAACTAAAAAAGGCAAAATACTTCATATTTCTAGAGTATTTTATTATTGAAGAAGGTATAATGTGGAACACTATTTTAGATATTTTAAAGGAAAAAGTTAAAGAAGGAGTAGATGTTAGAGTTATTTATGATGATGTTGGATGTGTAATGAAATTACCATATAAATATGCAGATGAATTACAAAAACATGGTATTAAGTGTAGAGTATTCAATCCATTTGTACCTTTATTTACAAATAGATTAAATAATAGAGATCATAGAAAAATAGCAGTAATTGATGGATATGTAGGTTTTATGGGCGGAATTAATTTGGCTGATGAATATATTAATACTTATGAAAAATATGGTCACTGGAAAGATGCTGCTATACTAATTAAGGGGGAGGCAGTCTTTAATTTAACTGTTATGTTTTTAAGTATGTGGGACTTTATAAATAATACAAATGATGATTACTTAAAGTATAAACCTAAAAATTATACAAATGAAAAATATTTAAGTAATGGATATATACAGCCCTTTGATGATAGTCCATTAGTCAATGAACCTATTGGAGAGACTGTATATTTAAATTTAATAAATAAGGCGAAAAACTATATATATATTAATACTCCATATTTAATAATAGATAACGAAATGGCAACTGCATTGAAAATAGCATCAAAGTCAGGCGTAGATGTAAGAATTGTAACGCCACATATACCTGATAAATGGTTTGTTCATGCAGTTACAAAATCTTATTATCACTCATTTATAAAGGACGGTATAAAAATTTATGAATATACGCCAGGCTTTATGCATTCTAAAACTTTTGTAGTTGATGATGAATATGCAGTAGTAGGAAGTATTAACTTAGATTTTAGAAGTTTATATCTTCATTTTGAATGTGGAGCATGGTTGTATAAAACAGAGAGTGTATTAAAAGTAAAAGATGATTTTAATGAAACATTGGAACTTTGCCAAAAAATAAGTTTAAAAGAGTGTGAAAATATAAAATGGCCAGTAAAATTTGGTAGACTAATACTTCGGTTATTTTCACCGTTAATGTAATAGAAAATCTTCCTTCATTCAATAGATAAGGAAGATTTTTTTGATTAACATCAATAAGAATCTTCAATAAGTTTAATCCCATACAACAATAAAGGATAAGTACAGGAAATATAGAATTTTATAGGAATATAAAGAATATTAAAATAAATTTGGGGAGAATGATGATGTTAGATAATAATAATTTGAGACAATTAATGTGTGAGATAAACAAATCATTTTATGTGTATGATGAAGAAGAAATTTTAAAATCTATAAATATTTTAAAAGATAAATTTAAAGAGTTTGAAATTTTATACTCAGTCAAAACTAATCCAAATAAACACATATTGGATTTAATGAGTAAAAATAATATAGGCTCAGATGCTGCATCTACAAAGGAAGTACAAATATCAAATACAGCAAATATTAATAAAAATAATATAATTTATTCTGCACCAGGTAAAAGAAGAAAAGACATTGAAGAATCTATTGATAAATGCATAATTACAGCTGATAGTTATAATGAATTAAGTTTATTAAATGAAATAGGAAAAGAAAGAAAAACTAACTTAGAAGTTGGGTTAAGGATTAATGCTAATTATAATATGTTTGGTGGAGAATCTATAAGCAGCAAATATGGCGTAGATGAAGAGACATTGATAGAAAATAAAAATTTTATAGACAATCTAAGTAATATTGAGATTGTTGGAATTCATGTACATCTTCAGTCACAAATTCTAGATTATGAAATAATTCACAATTATTATGAATATGTATTAAACCTTGCATTATTTTGTAAAGAAAAGATGAAATTTAATCTTAAGTTTATTAATTTTGGTGGAGGACTAGGGATATCATATGGAAATTCTTATGAACATTTAGATATTGATAAACTTAGTGAAATGTCAAATGTGTTAATTAGAAAATATAAACAAAAGTTAAATGCTAGATTTATTATAGAAAGTGGAAGATTTTTAGTTTGTAAAAGTGGAGCTTACGTTACACCTATAATTGATATTAAAGAATCAAGAGGTAGGAAATATCTAATCGTACAAAATGGATACAATGGTTTTTTTAAACCAACTATTAGTGAGCTTATTGTTTCTTATACTAACAAAAAAGATAATTTAAAAATGATGGAACCACTTTTTACTTCTTATGATTCTTATACAATAAGTTTAATAAAGAGGGAAGATAAAGAAGAAAATAATAAAGAGATAGTTACCATAGGAGGAAATTTATGTACGGCTGTTGATATTTTAGGAAAAGATATACTTCTAACTAAGGCTGAAATCAACGATTTGATCTTCATAAATAATGCTGGAAGCTATGCTTATTCTCTTACACCTCTTTTATTTAGTAGTCAAGAAAAACCTGTAGAAATATATTACACAAGCAAGGATTACCATGTAATAGACTAATTACATAAATTTACATGATATGTTTTACTATAATTATTTATAACTATTCTAGACAATTTTTGCAAAAAAGTGTATTATTTTATTTATATATGTAATAGACTTGGAGGGAAATTGATGCTTGAAGAAATACAAAATATGAATTTTAAAAATATGACCATGGAAACCATGGCTACCAAAATACTAGATTGGGCACTAAATAGTGGAACAAAATTAATAATAGGTACAATTTTAATAATAATAGGATTTAAAATAATAAATAGATTATCCAAAAAATTTGTAATCTTTGCGGAAAAAAGAAATATAGATATGACATTAGTGAAATTCACAAGGTCATTTATAAGTATATCTTTAAAATGTTTATTAGTGCTTGTAATTGCAGGAGCATATTGGGATCTAGAATTGTCAGGATTAGCAGCTATAGTTGCTTCAGCTGGAGTTGCCATAGGTCTTGCACTTCAAGGCAGTTTATCAAACTTTGCTGGAGGATTTATAATTTTACTTATTAGACCATTTAAAGTTGGAGATTATATCCAAGCTGATCAATTTGAAGGAGCAGTTGAACAAATTGGAGTATTTTATACAACTTTAACAACGGCAGATAATAAAGTTGTATTAATACCAAATGGAACCTTATCAAACGGAAGTTTAATAAATTATTCTACAAAAGAAACTAGAAGAGTCGATTTAACATTTTCAGCAGGATATGAATGTGATATTTTAAAAGTTAGAAGTGTATTAAAAGAAATAGTATCTAAAAATAAACTAATTCTTGATTATCCAGAGCCATTTGTTGGATTATTTGAACAAGGACCGAGTTCTTTAAAATTTGCTGTAAGAGTTTGGGTAAATACACCTGACTATTGGAATGTATATTATGATTTATTAGAACAAGTTAAAATTAGATTTGATGAAGAAAAGATTTCAATACCATATCCACAAATGGATTTACACGTAAGACAAGTTATAAAATAAAAAGATTGCTTTTTAGCAATCTTTTTTCATTGTATAAATTAAAAGAATTAATAACAAAATAGTAAGAAAATATTAAGAAAATGGGGTATATCAGGCCAAATTGTTAAGAAAAAATGAAAATTTATTCATAATAGATTTAAATAAAACTTATTATGATATAATAATTTTAGATCATAAAAAGGAGATACTTATGGAATATATTCAAAACATATATAATATAGTAAATGATTATTGGTTATTGTCTATTATTGTTGGATTGACAAGTGTATTTGTAGAAAGTTTTCTACCAATACTACCGCTAGTTGCAATTGTTACTGCTAACGCGGCTTTATTTGGTATGTATCAAGGGTTAATAATATCATGGGTAGGTTCTACAGCTGGAACTATATGTCTATTTTTAATAGTTAAAAAAATTAGCAACAAAAAATTTATTAAATTATTAAAAAACGAAAAAGTAGAAAAAGCAATTGATTGGGTGGAAGAAAAAGGGTTTATGTTATTGTTTTTTGCTTATGCTTGTCCATTTTTACCAGCTTGCGTGGTTACAATATCTCAAGGATTAGCCAAAAGACGTACTACAGATTTTATATCTGCAGTAGTGGCAGGAAAATTAGTTATGTTTTTTATAGTTAGTTATATAGGGAAAGACATCGTTGGTTTTATTACAAATCCTTTGAAAGTATTAACTTTAGTTTTGATCATATTTTTTGCTTGGAAAATAGGTAATAAACTAAATAAGGATTTGGATAATTTTGAAAAGAAAAGAATGCATGAAGAATAGGCAAAAGGTCTATTCTTCATTTTAATTTACTAACTTTAAGTTTATTTTACACACATTATTCCATCAACTAATATATCTATATCACAATTTAAAAAATAGTCATTTATATCAATGTTATTTAAGATACTCCTGATACTGGCTTCATTGTGATTTGTATTTTTTAACAAATCTTCTATATATGAAACATCATTTTTACCAAAGAAATCTCCGAAAAATTTTATTTCTTTAATCAGTCCTTTCTCAACATTTAAACTAAATTCTATATTGCCGCCAGGATACTTAATTTCATTATTAAGAGCATATTTAGGTGAATGACCAAAATTCCACTGCCAAGTATTATATTTCTCTTCAACCAATTTGTTTATTTCATTTATATCTTCCTTACTTAATTCGTAAATGCAATTATTTTCGTATTTGCTATTTATAAAGTTCATTAAGTAATTTTTAAATTCTAAAACAGTCATATCCTTTTCTAAGTGATTAGTAATATTTGTAACACGCGATTTAACAGATTTTACACTTTTACCTTCAAACTTAGATGGTTTTACTTTTAGAGCACTAGATAAATCACTTATTTCAGATGAGAACAACAAAGTACCATGGTGCATTACCTTATTTTTATAATTATATTGTGCATTACCTGAAAACTTTTGATTATCAATAAGTAAATCATTTCTTCCTGAAAATTCAGCTTGTATATTTAAATTTTTCAAAGCGTCTATTATTGGCATAGTAAATCGCTTAAAATCGCTAAAACTATTATCATTACACGAAATAAATGTAAAATTTATATTACCTAAATCATGAAAAACAGCTCCACCACCAGACTGTCTTCTTACGACTTTTATTTTATTTTGTTTTACATACTCATAATTAATTTCAGATAATGTATTCTGATTTTTACCTACGATTATAGCACTTTCATTTCTCCATAGTATAAAAATATCTTCATTAGTATTTTTTAAAAAATATTCTTCCATAGCCAAGTTAAAGTAAGCATTTGTACTAGTATTATTGATTAACAGCATAGTCTATTCCTCCATAAATTTTGTAATCAGACACTTTACTAATATTCAACAAAATGTGAGTATTTCCTTTAATAAATATGAATAATTAAAGAATTTGTCGCAATTTTCATAATCATAGTGGATGAAAATTGAAGGAATTATTTCAAAAAAAAAGAAGATAGTAATAATCAGTATGTAGGAGGGATAAGATGAAAAAGATAATTTATATTATTATTTGTATAACCTTTTGTAGCTTAGTAGGATGTAAAAACATTAATACTGAAAAGACTATAGATACTTTTAATGATGAAAAACTTAAGATATATTCAGCAAAAGACTCGCAAAAAGTAAAAGAACTATTAAAATCTTATGGAGGCTCTAAAAATTTAACAGTTGAAAAAGCTAAAAAAAATAATATTGTAGTTATTGAAGACGAACAAATAGTAGCAAATGAAAAGGTATGGAATGATTTTTATAAAAATAGTAAAAAGAAAAAAGAAGATAGGGTATTAATAGTTCAATACACTGAACAAGACGACCCAATACTGACTTATTTATCATGCAAAGACAATAAATTCTTTATGATTGAAGATGACTCGAGAGATCAATATAGAGATGATAAAGAAGAAGATTATTTTGAATATAGCTTTAAATATTTAAAATTATTTGAAGAAAACAATAAAACTTATGTATACTTGTTGGATGATGAAAAAATAACTTTAGATGAGCTTAATTATTCTCTATTAAGTTCAAATATATCAGATTGGATACCTTATGGTTTTGTGTTTTATTATATAAACCCATAGATTATTACAGTAAAGTAAATATAATTTTGATAAATTAGAACAAAATATATTGTATTTGTAAAGCATATATTATATACTATAAAAAACAAGTGAATATATAGGTAGAGGCGCAATATTTATAAGTATTAATAATGAGGTAGCACGATGACTTATTAAAAAAGGAAATATTGCCGAAGTGTATAACTGAGGCTTTAAGGTTATATCGCTGGGTGTATATAAAATATATATACAACTGTCACTAATTTTAGTGTTGAGCTATCATTGAGAAGAACTAATAATATTTTTAGTGTGTAATTTTAACCTTGATGAAGCCATCAAGGTTTTTTTATTGCAAAAAATTATAATTTTTATTAAAAAATATTGATTTTTAACTACTTAATGGAATAATGAATTTGTTCTAAAAGACATTATTAACATGAGCAAAGACAATTTTTATTAAAATGACAAAACCCTGAAATATTCACAACTATCACATAGGGGGAAGAAAAATGAAAAAAAGAAATGTAAGATTATTATTAATGACAACAATATTGATTTTAATATCAAATGTAACAAGTTTTGCAGCAGAACAAGATATGGCTGTAATAAATGCACAAAAGTATGGAATATTAACATTATTACCACCACTTGTAGCTATTATTCTGGCTTTTATAACTAAGAATGTTATAGTATCTTTGGTTATTGGAGTAATGTCAGGTGGTTTTTTATTAAACTTAAATGGTATTAATGTTTTTTCAGCACTATTTAATTCATTTTTAGATTTAATTGATAGAGCTGTTGGAGCATTAGCAGACCCATGGAATGCAGGAATTATACTTCAAGTTTTAGCAATAGGTGGAGTGATCAATTTAGTTGCTAAAATGGGTGGAGCAAAAGCAATAGCTGAGTCATTAGCTAAAAAGGCAAAAAGTGCAAAAAGTGCTCAACTTATAACATGGGCAGCTGGGCTTTTAGTATTCTTTGACGACTATGCAAATTCTTTGATAATAGGTCCTATGATGAGACCAGTTACAGATAAAATGAAAGTTTCAAGAGAAAGGCTTGCTTTTGTAATTGATGCTACAGCTGCACCAGTTGCAGGAATAGCAATAATTTCAACTTGGATAGGTTTAGAAGTAGGCCTAATTGGAGATGGATTTAATGCTATAGGAGTAAATGCAAATGCATTTAGTATATTTTTAAGTACATTACCATATAGATTTTATAATATATTGATTCTTGGATTTATAGTTATAACAGCAGTACTATTAAAAGAGTTCGGGCCGATGAGAGAAGCAGAGTTAAAAGCTAGAAAAGGAAATACAAATTTAGTTTCTAGTAAAGATATAGATGAAAAAATAAGTAATGAGCATAGTGATTTAGAGCCCCTTCCAGGAGTTAAATTAAACATATGGAATGCTATAATACCAATAGGAATACTAATAGTTGGATCATTATTTGCATTTTACTACAGTGGTTATAGCACAATAATGAGTGGAAATGATGCAAGTTTAATTCAAATATTTAATAACTCACCACTATCATTTGTAGCAATAAGAGAAGCATTTTCTAATGCAGATGCATCAGTAGCTTTATTCCAATCTGCTTTATTTGCAGGTGTAATTGCTATAGCAATGGGTGTAGGTAAAAAAATATTTACTGTATCACAAGGATTAGATATATGGGTAGATGGAATGAAAACTTTAGTTATAACTTGTGTAATACTAATATGTGCATGGTCACTTTCATCAGTAATAAAAGAACTTGGAACAGCTAGATACTTGATACAATTATTATCAGGTTCTGTACCAGCTTTTTTATTACCAAGTATAATATTTGTACTAGGTGGAATAATTTCATTTGCTACAGGTACATCTTATGGAACAATGGGTATACTTATGCCACTAACTATACCACTAGCTCATTCAATAAGTCCTGAGATGTCTTATATAATAGTTTGTGTAAGTGCAGTTCTTACAGGTTCTATATTTGGAGACCACTGCTCACCAATATCAGATACAACAATACTTTCATCAATGGGTGCTGGATGCAATCATATAGACCATGTTAGAACACAAATGCCATATGCTTTATTTGTTGGAAGTATAGCAATATTATTTGGGTATATACCAGCAGGAATGGGACTTCCAATTTATTTAATAATGCCTTTAGCATTTGTAGCTATGTTTATAGGAATACAGATACTTGGAAAAAGTGTAGATATAGATGAAAAAGAAGAAAGTTTAATAGCTTAATTTATTATAAAAATCTCTTTAAATTGTTAGATAAAACAATTTGAAGGGATTTTTTTATATTTAATTAATACACTTGTGAATCTAGGGAAAACTAAATATAAGAGTTAGTTGTAATTATTAAAGGAGAATCTAGATGGACAGCAATTTTACAATGAGAACAAATTTACTTATAGGAAAAGAAGGAATGAAAAAATTAAAAAATTCTAATGTTCTTGTCATTGGAGTAGGTGGGGTGGGGAGTTTTTGTGTAGAATCCTTAATAAGAGCCGGTGTGGGAAACATAACTATAGTAGATTATGCAAAGGTTGAAGAAGGTGATTTTAATAGACAACTACCTGGATTAACTTCTAATTTAAACAAAGATAAGGTTCAAGTAGTAAAAGATAGATTACTAGATATAAACAAAGATTTAAATATAAATGCAGTAAACTGTGTTTTTAATGAGGAAAGTAGTAACAAAATATTTAGTCAAAATTATGATTATGTTGTAGATGCTATAGATATGGTTTCATCAAAAATTCATTTGATTGAGATATGTTTAAATAAAAATATACCAATAATAAGTTCCATGGGTATGGGAAATAAACTTGATCCAACAAAGATAGAAATCAATGATATTTCAAATACCCATACTTGTCCATTGGCTAAAGTTATGAGAAAAGAACTTAGATTTAGGGGAATAGAGCATTTAAAAGTAGTATTTTCTACAGAACAACCTATAGAAGTTAAGGAAAAAATATCAAATGGCCATAGAATCTTACCAGGAAGTATGCCTTTTATGTCTTCATGTGGAGGATTGATAATGTCATCTCAGGTTATAAAAGATTTACTTGATATAAAGTAATTTTAAATTTAAAGCTAAAATAGTAATAATTTTGATAATAAGCAATTAAAATTATTACTATTTTTATTTAATAAAGTATAAAAAATTATTTCAATAATATCTTCTTTAAAATCATAACTCAATGATCGTTAGGAACTTGTTGCTATCTTTTATAAAGAGATATAATGCTTAATTTGTTTATGGAAAGCCTCTACCTTATAAAGAATTTTTGCAACTTATCTTTATAATAGTCCAAGTAGATACAATAACATAAATGACAAATTGGAACTATATATAGAAATATGGCATATGGGATAAATTTGTAATTACTTATGCCTAAGACTGAAGTAGGAACAAGTGCAGCTATACACCATGGAATTAAGGCAGATGTAATAATAGCGGAATTGGAAAATTCCATAGCTATATCCTCATTATTATAATTCTCATAGGTATCCTTAAGTATTTCTATAGTTAAAATAAAAGCTATAGTCTGGCTACATCCAATAGAGGCAATTATTAAGCCAAGTAATAAGGTTATAAAAAATAACTTGCTTCTATTTAGTTTTATTTTCTTTAAATACTTTTCCAAGCCTCCAAAAATATTTAATCCACTAAAAAATCCTGTTAAACAACATGAAATAATAATTATATAACAAGTTTTAAACATGGAAATAATACCGCCACCCTTAATAATATTTGATAAAGATGAAGACGTTTTATATCCAAATATAATATAATTACACAAATCTATCATAGTTATTTTTTGAATAAAAAGGCAAATTATTATTGATGTTATTATACTTATAGTTATTGATTTTGAAATTGAAACTTTTTTCAACGATAAAATAATAATTATAATAGCTGGTATTAATAAAATAAAACTTATATGAAAATTATTGTATAAAGTTAAACTTAGTGAATTATCAATAAAAGTTAAAGGATTTTTAAAGGAGAAAAATAAATAAAAAATAATACTAATTATAGTCGGAATAATACCAAAAATGAAAACCTTTCTAATATATTTAAATAAATCAACGTTAGTTAAATTGCATAGAAGAAGTAAACTAGAAGATAAAGGTGAACATCTATCACCTAAATATGCACCAGACATAATGGCTCCTCCTACTAAATTTAAGTTAAGATTAGACGCCTGTGCAATAATAATAAGAGGTATACCTATGGAGCTTACAGTACCAAAGGAAGTACCAATTAAAATTGATGTTACAGCTGGTATTAAAAAACAAAACAATATAAATAGGTTAGGGTTAATATATTTTAATGAATAATAAACTATTGATGGAATTGTTCCACAACTTAACCAAACACTTATTAAAATTGAAATTAATATTAAAATTTTTATAATTGGAAAACTTCTTTTAGACTCAAAAGCATATAGTTTATGAAGGTCTTTAATGGTTTTATTTCTCTCTAGACCAATTAAAGAAAATAAAATTAAAGAAATAGTTAAGCCGTATCCTAAAAAAATATTATTAAAAACGCTAAATATTAGCATTATTATTGTAATAATAATGATGAAAAAAATATTCATATAAATAATTCCTCCTATTATTTATCAATATAATAAAATTATAGAGGAAAAATATTAAAATATTAATTAAATATAAAAAATATTTATAAAACATATATGGTAAAAAATACGGAATTAATTGTTGCTAAATAAAGTAAGGTGAGATATACTCATATTTATAAGTGAATATTTAAGGTAGAGGTGCGATTTTTATCAGTAACAATAAGGAGTTAAGCAACGTTGATTTATTGTGAAAGGAAACATCGCCGAAGCGTATAACTGAAGCTTTAAGGTTATTTTGCTGGGGGTATATATAATATATATACCACTGTCACTAAGAAATTAGTGTTGAGCTATCAAATGGATTTATAGTTTAGTATAATTATGACCTTGATGCTCTTACATCAAGGTTTTTTTAATGAAAAAAATAGCCCTTATGATGTTCACTACAAAAATATTAGGGGGAAATAAAATGAGAAGAAGAAATTTAAGATTATTTTTAATGACAACCATGCTATTGATAATGACGACGGCATTATCTTTTGCAGAAGAAGTTGATGTTGCAGCACAAAATGCAGGTAAATTTGGTTTATGGACTTTAATACCACCGCTAGTTGCAATTTCACTTGCTTTTATAACTAAAAATGTTATAGTATCTTTGGTTATAGGAATTATGTCAGGTGGATTTATATTAAATATAACAGGAAACAATCCTTTTATGGCAGTGTTTTATTCATTTTTAGATTTAATTAAAAGAGCAGTGGAATCACTAGCAGATCCATGGAATGCAGGTATAATTCTTCAAGTTTTAGCAATAGGAGGAGTTATAAATTTAGTTGGGAAAATGGGTGGAGCAAAAGCCATAGCTGAAGCATTATCAAATAAAGCAAAAACAGCAAAAAGTGCTCAAATAATGACTTGGTTTGCAGGACTATTTGTATTCTTTGATGACTATGCAAACTCTTTAATAATAGGACCTATGATGAGACCAGTTACAGACAAAATGAAAGTATCAAGAGAAAGATTAGCTTTTATAATAGATGCTACTGCAGCACCAGTTGCAGGTTTAGCAATTATTTCTACATGGATAGGTTTAGAAGTTGGGCTTATAGGTACAGCATTTGAAAGTATAGGAGTTGAAACAAATGCATTTGGAGTATTTTTAAATACAATTCCATTTAGATTCTATAATCTATTAATATTAGGGTTTATAGTAATGACAGCTTTACTTTTAAAAGATTTTGGACCTATGAGAAAAGCTGAGTTAGAATGTAGAAGAGGGAGTCAAAATCTTACTTCAAACGAAGAAGTAAATAAAAATTTAAGTAAACATGATGATATGGAACCATTAGAGGGTGTTAAACTAAGTGTGTGGAATGCAATAATACCAATAGGAGCGTTGATAGTTGGAGCGTTATTTGCATTTTATTACAGTGGATATACTGCAATAATGGGAGGAGAAGATACTGCGGTAATTCAACTTATGCAAAACTCACCAGCATCATTTAATGCAATAAAAGAAGCTTTCTCGAATTCAGATGCATCTGTTGCTCTTTTCCAATCAGCTTTATTTGCAGGAATAGTTGCGATGGTTATGGGTGTATGTAAAAAAATGTTTACTGTATCAGAAGCTTTAGATATCTGGGTGGATGGAATGAAAACATTAGTAATAACAGGTGTAATATTAATATGTGCATGGTCACTATCATCTGTAATAAAAGAGCTAGGAACAGCAAAATATTTAATTACATTATTATCAGGTTCCCTACCTCCATTTATAGTACCAAGTTTAATATTTGTTCTTGGGGCAATAATATCATTTGCAACTGGAACTTCTTATGGAACAATGGGGATACTTATGCCACTGGCTATACCTCTTGCATATTCAATAAACCCAGAGATGTCTTATGTAATAGTTGCAACATCAGCAGTATTAACTGGAGCTATATTTGGAGATCATTGTTCGCCAATATCAGATACAACGATACTTTCATCAATGGGAGCTGGATGTAATCATATAGATCATGTTAGAACACAAATGCCTTATTCAATATTTGTTGGAGTTATTACTGTAGTGTTTGGATATATACCAGCAGGATTTGGATTACCTGTTTATTTAATCTTACCACTATCATTTGTGGCAATGTTTATAGGAATACAAATACTTGGTAAGAGTGTAGAGGTTGAAGATGTACAAGGAAATGAATTATTAGAAAATTAATATTTATAAAAGACTTAAATAATGATGCATTTAAGTCTTTTTTTATGCAAATAATAAGTTATAGATTTTATAAAAGGAGAAATCACTATGGCTTATGTGAATTTTAAAGAAGAAAATTATAAATTAAAGATTCAACTAGAAAAAAGGAAAAAGAATAATGAAAAAAATTACAGTTATATTGTAAAGCATAAAAAGGAGATGACGGACTATAATCCTGATAATAGATATAGTTATGAAATTATAGAAAACGAATTCATTGGAAAAAAAGGATTGTTAGATGAAAAAGATTATTATAATATTTCTAATAAAGATATAATATGTGCAAACTTCAAAGATTGCACTTTTGCAAATACAAAATTTATAAATTGTAGAATAATAGGTTGTAAATTTTATGATTGTAAATTTATATTAGGTGGCGTTATTTTTGAAAATTGTATATTTATTATGGAAGATAATATAAAGTCACCATCATTGAATAATACAACAAACTACTCTTGTGAATTCTATAATTGTGAGTTTTATAGTAAATTTAAGAATTGTGATTTATCATATTCAATATTTGAAAATTGTTTAATAAAAAATACTTCATTTGAAATATGCATGATGAAAAGTATGATAGCAAATAAATGTGAATTAAATAAAATAAAAATTTCTGATTGTGATTTAAGTGGATTTAAAACACACAAATGTTATATTCTAGATTTTGAATTTGATGATAAGTATAAAACTAAATTAGATGAAAAAACATTTTTTGACAAATTAGTAGAAATTAAAAAAGATAGAGAAGAATACGAAGGGCTATATTTAACTTATCAGACTATAGCAGATAAATTTAAAGAAAATACTTTAGATAATAACTTTGGAGAGTATTATTATTTATGCAAAAAAATTGAGTATAAAACCCTGAATCTGTTACCTAAAATAGAATCATTTTTGTATAGAATATTTTGTGGATATGGTGAAAGGCCTTTTAATGCACTATTTATGGGAATATTTTTAATACTAGTATTTGCATTTTTATATTTAATTGTTGGTTTAGATATTGATAACAATTATGTTATTTATAATTTAGAAACATTTAAAAATTTAGATTTTATGAAATTTATTGAACACTACAATGAATCTTTAGCACTAAGCTCAGGGATATTTTTAGGTGTAGGGGGATATAGTAGTGAGCCAGTGCAAATATCATTGATGTTATCTAACATTGAAATGATATTTGGAACAGCAACAGTAGGAATTGGCATTGGTGCAATAGTAAGAAAAATTATAAGATAATATCTATGAAAAAAAAGGAAATTTACCGTATAATATAGTATTTATATATATTAATATTTTGTAATATTCTTACTATTAAATAATATATTTCAAGTATATTAATTATATGAATAATGTATATTAAAATGATTTTGAAATTCTATTTACACATTAAGGGGTGGTATCTTGAATAATACAGAGTTGTTAAAGAAAAACATAACTAAATCTGAAGATTTAAATTTATACATGAATCTAACAAAAGATGAAAAAATAAAAATGAATGATATACTTGAAAAATATCCTATGTCTATTACACCTTATTATTTATCTTTAATTGATTTTGATGACCCAAATGATCCTATAAAGAAAATGTGCATACCTTCTATAGAAGAAACTGATTTAAGTGGAAGTTTTGATACAAGTGGAGAAGCAAATAATACTGTTATTACAGGAATGCAACACAAATACGAACAAACTGTAATAGTTCTATCGACAAATCACTGTGCAATGTATTGTAGACATTGCTTTAGAAAACGTTTAGTAGGTTTATCAGATGAAGAGATAGCTACACATTTTGAAGAAATGTTAGAATATATTAAAAAAAATGAAAAAATAAGTAATGTGCTAATTTCTGGAGGGGATTCATTTTTAAATAGTAATACTAAAATTGAAAAATTATTAGAAGCATTATGTGATATTTCTCATATTGATTTAATTAGATTTGGAACAAGAATTCCTGTAGTTTATCCTGAGAGAATAACAAGAGATAATGGAGTTAAAGAGATACTTAGCAAATATGGTCAAAAAAAACAAATTTATGTAGTAACTCAGTTTAACCATCCTAGAGAAGTAACTAAGGAAGCTACTGAGGCAATAAAATATTTAAGAGGTGCTGGTGTTATAGTAAAAAATCAAACAGTTTTGTTAAGAGGAGTCAATGATAGTATTGAGGTTCTTGGAGAGTTGCTAAAAAAAGTTACTTCTATTGGGATAGTACCATATTATATATTTCAGTGTAGACCAGTTACAGGTGTAAAAAATCAATTTCAAGTGCCCCTTAAAGAAGGTATTGATATAGTAGAAGGAGCTAAAAGCTTGCAAAATGGCCAAGGTAAATGTTTTAAATATTGCTTGTCTACAACGAGGGGGAAAATTGAAATAATAGGAAAAACAGAAGAAAATCATATGGTATTTAAATTTCATCAAGCGAAATACAAAGAGGATAGAGCAAGAATATTTATAGAAAAAGTTGATGATAATCAAACCTGGATATATTAAAATATTTAATTGTAACTGACATCATTTAAAAAGTATATATTTCTTTTTAAATGATGTTTTATTTTTACATCAAGCAAATATAATATAAAAAAATATAGCAATATATTACTATACATAAAAACTTAAGATGCTTTATAATGTAACTATAAGAAGTGTATTTATTAAATAAAAAAATTTAATATTATATTAAGCAACTTTCTTATATAAAATAGAAAGGAGCGTTAATATTTGTCATGCCAAGTAATAAAAATAAGAACGTTAATCCTTATATTACCAAATCAATAAAATATATTAATCAAAATTTAAAGAAAAAAATGACAATTAACGAAATTTGTCAGTATATTAACTTATCTAAATATTATTTTTCACGAATGTTCAAAAATGAGATCGGTGTAACTCCATATAGGTATATAATGAATTGTAAAATAGAGGCTATAAAAGAAGATTTATCTGATGGAGTAGACATAAACACCATAGTAAGTAAATACGAGTTTTACGATTTAAGTCATCTTAATAAGAATTTCATAAAAGTATATGGAATAACACCGCTGGAATATCAAGAATCCTGTAAGTTAAAAAATAAATAATTTTTATTTCAAATGCCAAGTTATTATGTAGCTATCTACATATATAATAAAATTATTTTTAGGAGGTTTTAATAATATGGCTTTTACATTTTATATGCCAAGTGTTAGTTTAATGGGACCAGGATGTTCAGACAATTTACCAGAGGAAATAAAATCAAGAGGATTTAAAAAAGCTTTAATAGTTTGTGGAAAAAGATCTGCTAGTAGTTCGGAATTTAAAGGAATAACTGACAATTTAGAAGCTAATGGTGTAGAATTTGTTGTATATCCTGGTTCTCAACCAAATCCTACTGTCACTAATGTAATGGATGGAGTTAAGGTACTTAAGGACAATGGATGTGATTTTGTTATATCTTATGGTGGAGGATCTCCACATGATTGTGCAAAAGGTATAGCTTTAGTTGCCACTAATGGTGGAAATATAAAAGATTATGAAGGTGTTCACGTATCTAAAAATCCTCAACTTCCACTTATAGCAATAAATACTACAGCTGGTACTGCATCAGAAATGACTATATTCTCTATAATTACTGACGAAGAAAGACATGTTAAAATGGCAATAGTTGATAAACATGTTAACCCAATTCTTGCAATAAATGATCCTAATTTAATGGTTAGTATGCCTGCTTCTTTAACTGCTGCTACAGGAATGGATGCTTTAACTCATGCTATTGAAGCTTATGTATCTACTGCTGCTACTCCAGTTACAGATGCTTGTGCACAAAAAGCTATTGAACTTATTAGTAATTATTTAAGAGATGCAGTTGCTGATGGAGATAATATGGAAGCAAGAGATAAAATGGCTTATGCTGAATTCTTAGCAGGTATGGCATTTAATAATGCTTCTCTTGGATATGTTCATGCAATAGCTCATCAATATGGTGGATTCTATAACCTACCACATGGTGTATGTAATGCTATATTACTTCCTGCTGTTCAAGAGTTTAATGCTAAAGTTGCTGCTAAGCAATTAAAGGACTGTGCTAAATTTATGGGCGTAGATGTATCAGGAATGAATGATGATGAAGGTGCCGCTGCTTGTATAGCTGCAATAAGAAAATTATCTGTTGATGTTAATATACCTAAAGGATTTGCAGAACTTGGAGCTAAGGAAAAAGATTTTGATATATTAGCTACTAATGCACTAAAAGATGCCTGTGGAGCTACTAATCCACTTCAAGCTACTCATGATGAAATAAAAGCTATATTAGCAAAGGTTATGTAATTAGCATCAAAGTTATTTGATTTTTATAGGATTGCATATGTAAATTAATATTTTTATACAATAAGCTATAATTGATAGGTGAAATCTATCAGTTATAGCTATTTTATTGTGTATTAATAATAAAATATATGTTTAATAAATTACAACTAAATTATAATAAGATTTCTAATAATAATGAGCAAGCTTATAAAATGTGTATATTTTGTATAATAATATTTTAAATAAGACATAATGTTGTCATATTAATAGTGATATTATTAAATCAAAAGGAGATGACTTATATTGAAAAGTACAAAGTATGATAATAGTGGAGAAATAAAATGAAAATTAATAGATTAACTGAAATTATTTTAATACTTTTAAATAAGAAAAAAATAACAGCAAAAGAATTATCAGATAAATTTCAAGTATCAACTAGAACTATATACAGAGATATAGAAACTTTATCCTTGTCTGGAGTACCAGTTTACATGAGTAAAGGTAAGAATGGAGGAATTAGTTTATTAGAAGATTTTTCTATAAATAAAACTTTATTGTCTGATAATGATAAGGAAAGTATAACATTGGCACTCAAAGCTCTGTCTACTATTGAATATCCAGATATAAATTTTGTAATTAATAAGGTTGGATTTATAAATGCCAAACATAACCATGATAATTGGATAGACATAGATTTATCAAGGTGGGGAAGCAAAACATATGAAGACGATAAATTTGATAAGATAAAATATGCAATTTTAAATGGCAAATTAGTAGAATTTAGTTATGTCAATAGTTTATCCAATATATCTAAGAGAATTATCGAACCAATTAAACTCATCTATAAAGGGCAAAGTTGGTATTTATATGGATATTGTAGATTAAAAGAAGACTTTAGATTATTTAGAATAAGTAGAATAAAAGATTTTAAGGTAAATAAAGAGAGTTTTACAAAATGGAATTTAAAAAAGCAAGAAATGAATTATTTAAAAAAACAAGTAAGGAATAAGGATGAAAATAAAGCTTTTAATACTGTTAAGGTAAAATTAGAAGTTAAAAAAGAGGTTTTATATAGAGTATTTGATGAATTTGACAAAGAATCAATTATTGAGAATGAAAATGGAAATTACCAAGTAACTATGGAATATCCAGAGAATGAATGGTTATATGGGTATATACTATCTTTTGGATTCTACGCTAAAGTTATTGAGCCATTACATATAAAAAATATAATTATAGAAAAAATGAAAAAAGCTTTAAAAATGTACAATAAAAATATTTAATATAAATTTAAGAAAAAGGAAGATTTGTTATGAAATATGAATGGAGAAAAAAAGAAAAACAATATTATTTGCCAAAAGCAAAACCTGAAGTTATAAAAATGGAAAAATTTAAATTTATACAAATAAAGGGAAATGGAAATCCAAACGGTGATGAATTCTCAGAGAAGGTAGGAGCCTTATATTCAATAGCTTATGCAATAAAAATGATGCCTAAAAAAGGTATAACTCCACAAGGGTACTTTGATTACACTGTATATCCATTAGAAGGAATATGGGGTTTGGATGAAGAAGGTAGGAAAAAAGATATACTTGATAAAAATAATTTAGTATATAACATAATGATTAGGCAACCTGATTTTGTAAATAAACAGGTTTTTGACTTGGCAGTTGATCTTACTAAGAAGAAAAAATTTAATAAGTACTTAGATGAAATAAAATTTGATTATATAGATGAAGGTATGTGTGTTCAAATGATGCATATAGGATCTTTTGATGAAGAATACAAAACATTTGAAATTATGAAAGAATTTTGTAGCGATAATAAACTATCAATAAAAGATAAAAGCCATAGAGAAATTTATATATCTGACTTTAGAAAAACTTCACCAGAAAAACTGAAAACAGTTTTGAGATATATGGTAGAACATAATTAAGGAGGTATTTACATTGGATTTTATAGATATAGATTTGGAAAATATAAATAGAGAACATATATGTTGTGCCATCTCTGATAAAAAAGGAGAGTGTCAGGTATCATCAAAAAAAGCTTGGCTAAAGGAAAGGTTAAAAGATAATATAGTATTTAAGAAAGGTGACGTTAGAGGGAAAATATTTATCGAATATATACCTTCTGAAAATGCTTGGTGTTCAATTATTGCAGATAATTATATGTTTATAAATTGTTTTTGGGTGTCTGGAAAATATAAAGGACAAGGTATAGGTAGTGAGTTATTAGAAGAATGTATAAAAGACAGTAAGTTAAAGGGGAAAAAAGGTTTAATAGTACTATCATCAGATAAAAAGAAGCCATTTTTATCTGATAAAAAATATTTTGTAAATAAGGGGTTTTTAGTGGCTGACACTGCAAAGCCTTATTTTGAATTATTATATTTACCTTTTGAAGAAAGTGAATTTATACCCAAATTTAAAAATACAGTAAAAGAAGAGTGTATAAATGAAAAAGGATTTGTTTTATATTACTCACATCAATGTCCTTTTACGTCTAAATATGTATCTATTATAAAGGACTATACAAAGGAAAAAGGTATTGATTTGCATACGATTAGATATGAAAACAAAGTTCAAGCGCAAAATGCTCCAACTCCATTCACTACATATAGTTTATATTATAATGGGAAGTTTATAACCCATGAAATTCTAAGTAGTAAGAAGTTTGATCATATATTTAGTATTATAAAGTAAATAGAAATAAAGTATTAAGATTAGATTTAGTAGAAGATTTATTAATATGCTTAATAAAAAAGAGTAGTAACTTTTATTGGATAAACTACAATATAAAGTTTACTACTCTTTATAAATATAAATTTTATACTTCAATTAATTCATATTCCTTATTTCCAATACCAAGTTTGACACTATGGTCAATACAAACTTCCCAATTTGTTTCAGGATGAGTATTAATAAAGTGATCGTGAAAGTGGTGATTTTGCTCGTCTAAATAACTACCATGTATTACACTTTGTTTGTTGCAAGCATCCACACAAGCCATATCTAAAGCAACAGGATCAAATGAAGCAAATATACCTACATCAGGAATGATTGGTAAATCATTTTCTCTATGACAATCACAGTTTGGAGAAACGTCTATAACAAAGCTTATATGAAAATGAGGTCTACCTTGTAATACAGCTTTAGAGTACTCTGCTATTTTTTTATTTAATATATCATTGGATTCATCTGTAGGTGAATTTACAGCATCATAGTTACATGATCCAATGCATCTCCCGCATCCAACGCATTTATTATGATCAATAGAAGCTTTTTTATTTTGTCCAAATGAAATAGCATCATGAGCGCAATTTTTTGCACATGCTCTACATCCAACACATTTTTTTTCCTTTACAAAAGGCTTTCCACTGCTATGCATTTCCATTTTACCAGCACGAGACCCACATCCCATACCTATATTTTTCAATGCTCCACCAAAACCTGTAGACTCATGACCTTTAAAATGATTCATTGATATGAAAATATCAGCATCCATTATAGCTTGGCCTATTTTAGCATCTTTAACATATTCGCCACCATTAACGGGGACAAGAGCCTCATCTGTACCTTTAATACCATCGGCTATTATTATATGGCATCCCGTAGTAAATGGATTGTAACCGTTAGTATAAGCAGAGTCTAAATGCTCAAGTCCATTTTTTCTACCACCAACGTAAAGAGTATTGCAATCTGTCAAAAACACTTTACCATTTTTTGATTTTATCAAATCCACAATGACTTTAGAATAATTGGGTCTTAAGTAGGCTAAATTTCCAGGTTCTCCAAAGTGAATTTTTATGGCTGTATACTTGTTTTCAAAATCAATATTATTTATACCAGCTTTTGTAACTAGTATTTGTAATTTGTCTAGTAAATTGTATTTAAAGTCTGTTCTTAGATTAGTATAATAAACTTTTGATTTATTCATAAGTTCCCCTTTCTATATGAAAATTAAGTTATTTCAATATATTATAATTCTATAATTATGATTTATCCATAAATTTAAAAATTTAATTCCTAAAAAATGAGATTTAAGTGAGTATTTTAATGAATTATAGTATAAAAAAATATTTGTTTAAGATTAAGCATATGTGGGAATGAATACAGTAAGAAATTATATAAGCATATAATTAGTCAAAATATATTGGAGGATGAATATGGAAAATTTAAATAAGAATGTATGTAATTGTAGAAAGGTATCTTTCGAAAAAATAGAAGATAGCATAAAAAATGGAGCTAATAGTTTTGAAGAAGTTATAGATGAAACTAAGGCAACAAAAGGATGTGGAAGATGTAAATCTTATGTAGAAGATATAGTAAAAAGCAAATTAAATAGATAATATCATAAAAAAATAAAGATGCGAATGTATCTTTTTTTTATGATATTATAAGGTATTTTTCATATAATAAGATGTATTTAAAAATTATTATTAATAAAAATATACGTCTATGCATTTTAGCAATTTATATAGCTTAAAGTGGAAATTCTACAAAAACAAAAAATATTTTAAATTGTGAAAAAAGTATTAGCTTTTCTTAGGAAAATGTTTTATAATTATATTTGTAGTAGAAAAAGGGAATTTTTATTACAAGTGAAAGTTTGGGTATATTAAATTTAAACTTTGAGTAATCGGTTGAAAAGGTTTTCTTGAGGGAAGGGAAAATCTTTTGGGGAATTTGTGATCGGATTTTGAAATAATTAAATTTATTCTTTTCAATAAGTCATTTTAGAATGGGGGTTTTAAAATGACTTATTTTATTCCAAAAAAGAATTATTCTTTAAGATATATAATTGATTTATAAAAAATATTATTATATTATTTAATTATAAAGTTTATTAAACAATATAATGAAAAAATAGCTTAAGTAATTTAACCCGCCCTAGCACGAATAAATATCGTGCTACTTTTTTTGTATGTAAAGACAAATATGTTAAATATTTGTTATACTTATATATAGAAGACTAATTGAAAGGGTGAAAATGATGAGATATAGCAATTTTTATTTTACTTCTAAAATAGATGAGAGTGAGATATTTACATATAAGTTTGCATGTGATGAAAATGTAGCTGTTAAAGGGGTAGTACAAATATCTCATGGTATGGCAGAGCATGGGAAAAGGTATGAAGATTTTGCAAAGCTATTAACAGATAATGGATATAATGTATATGTTAATGACCATAGAGGTCATGGAAAAACAGCAAAAAATTTAAAAAATTCAGGTTATCTAGCAGATGAAAATGTATTTGATTGTTTAGTAGATGATATACATAATTTAACAGAAATAATAAAAGAAGAAAATAAAGATGTACCTTTAATATTATTTGGTCATAGCATGGGATCATTTGCCTCGCAAAGTTATGCTATAAAATATGGAGATGAAATTGATGGATTAATACTTTCTGGTTCAAATGGAGATTTTGGTGGAAAACTAGATTTAGCTAATATAATAGTGAAATTTACTTGTAAAATTAAAGGAAGAAAATATGTTAGTGAATTTATTGATAATTTATTTTTTGGCTCCAATAATAAAAGCTTTAAACCATGCAGAACAGATTATGATTGGTTAAGTAGAGATGAAAAAGAAGTAGATAAATATATAAATGATTCAATGTGTGGATTTAAGTGTACTTGTGGTTTTTTTGAAGATTTTATTCAAGGGCTTAAATTTATAGAAGATAGAGAAAATATAATAAAAATCAGAAAAGATTTACCCATATTAATAATTTCAGGAGATAAAGATCCTGTTGGCAATAATGGAAGAGGTTTATTAAATCTAAAAATTAGGTATGAAAAATCTGGTATTGAGGATGTAAAATGTATATTATATAAAGATGGTAGACATGAAATACTAAATGAAATTAATAAAGAAGAAGTAAAAGAAGATGTAATGAAGTGGATAGTTGAAAAAATAGAAAACAAAAAACAAAGTTATTATTAAGAAAAATCTAGGAGGAAATAGAAATGGCAGAAACAAAAATAACAGGATCATCACAAAGAAATGCAAAGGATGTTGCCATAGAGTTAACAGAATTATATTATAGAGTTTCAAAGGAAGAAGCTAAATCAGCAGAAGAAGTTGGAGAAACTTACGTTAGAATTTACAACATAGTTAAAGATGCAAGATAATTAATTACAAAATATTAAAAAATTTATAGCTAAAACGTAGATGGTTACTAAATGTTATCAAGAGTGAATCTAAGAATTAAATATTAGTTACAAATTAGTTACATATTTTATTACTTCTATAAATATAAATATATAAACAATTTAAAATTTGAAATTTAAATACTTAAGTTTTATATATTGAATATTTTTAGGGGGAGTAAAAATGAAAAATAATATAATTTTTAGAAGTTTACTAATAAGTCTATCTTTTTGTGTTCTTCTTGCATCATATTTCATATTGAAAAAAGAGCAAATAGTTGTACATGTAAATGGGAAATCAACAACTGTAAATACTTACTGTGAGACTGTAAAAGAATTATTGAGTGAGAAAAACATATCTTATAACGAAGATGATATAATATATCCTAGTTTGGATAGCAAATTAGAAGATTATATGAATATAAAAATTACATATGTAGAGCAAATTTCTGTTAGTGAGCATTCAAGAATATCATACAAAACTGAAGTTAAAAAAGATAAATCTTTGCCAAAGGGAGTTACTAAGGTTGCTCAAGAAGGAAAAGAAGGAAGAAAAACAATCGTGTTTGAAGAAGTTTATCATGATGGCAAATTGGTATCTAGAGTCGCTAATAAGGAAATAATAAGACAAAAGCCTGTTAATAAGGTAGTTATAAAAGGTATAGGAACTAGTTATGTTGCTAGTTCTGTAAATTTATCCACGAAAAAAGATTCTTCGAGTGTTAAGAAAGACAAAATAGTAGTTTCAGCCACTGCTTATAGTGGTGATAGTGTTACTTCTACTGGAACACGCCCTAAATGGGGAACTATTGCAGTGGACCCTAGAATAATACCTTATGGTACAAAAGTTTATATACCTAAATTTAATATGACCTTTGTAGCAGAAGACTGTGGTGGTGGAATAAAAGGAAATAGAATAGATATATTTATGAATAGCTCATCAGCTTGCTATAATTGGGGTGTAAGAAGTATAGACATTTATATTGTTGGATAAATTAAAGTATTAGGTCAAGCTTTAACATGACCTAATACTTTTGTAGTTTTTGTAGAAAAAATTAATTTAGATATTAGTGGTTCATGTTTACTAAATAGAAAAATAAGGATAAAATATACATATGATTATTAAGATGTAATTGTAGATAAAAAGTAAAGGAGCAAATTAAATGGCATATAGGGGAAAATACAATAGTTGGATAGATAATAAATATTTCGATAAGAAAACTAGAGAAGAATTAATTAATTTAAAAGATAATGAAAAAGAAATCGAAGATAGATTTTACAAAGATTTAGAGTTTGGTACAGCTGGACTTAGAGGGGTAATTGCGGCAGGAACAAACAGAATAAACAAATATACTGTTAGGAGGGCTACTTTTGGCCTAGCTAATTATATATTAAAAAATACTACCAAAGAAGAACAAGAAAGAGGAGTAGTTATAGCCCATGATAATAGATTTATGTCTAGGGAATTTTGCATAGAAGCTGCAAATACTCTAGCAGCATGTAATATAAAAGCCTATGTGTTTAAAAGTTTAAGAACTACACCAGAACTTTCTTTTGCAGTTAGGAACTTAAATGCAATAGCAGGTATAGTTATAACTGCGAGCCACAACCCACCAGAATATAATGGATACAAGGTATACTGGGAAGATGGGGCACAAGTAATGCCGGAAATAGCAAATGCAATAACTGAGGAAATAAATTTAATTGAAGATTATTCAATAATACCTACATTAAATGAAGCAAATAAAGATTTAGTTATAATCCTAGGCGAAAAACAAGATACTGACTTCATTGAAGCCGTTAAAACGCAAGTAATAAGAAAAGAATTAGTTAGAAAATTAGGAAAAGAATTTAAAATAGTTTACACACCACTTTGTGGAACAGGAAATGTACCAGTAAAGAGAGCTTTAGAAGAAGTTGGATTTGAAAATGTTCTTATTGTAAAAGAGGAAGAAATGCCAGATCCAAACTTTGCGGGTATAGAGTATCCAAACCCTGAAGATCAAAGGGCGTTAACTAGAGGTATAGAGCTTGCTAAAAAAGAAGGAGCTAACTTGGTAATCGCAACAGATCCAGATTGTGATAGAGTTGGTGTAGCTGTAAAAACTACTTCTGGAGATTATGCACTTCTTACAGGAAATCAAATTGGTGGAATGTTAACTAATTATATAATAGAAGGTCAAAAGGAAGAACATAAATTAAGAGATAATTCAGTACTTATAAAAACAATTGTTACCTCAGAGTTTGGCGCAGATATAGCAAAAGCAAATAATGTGGAGGTTATAAATGTGCTTACAGGATTCAAATTTATAGGTGAAAAAATAAAATCTTTTGAAGATAAAAGTAACAAGACTTATTTATTTGGCTATGAAGAAAGTTATGGCTATTTAGTTGGAACTCATGCTAGAGATAAAGATGGCGTAGTTGCATCTTTATTAATCTCTGAAATGGCCGCATATTATTACTCAAAAGATATGAGTTTATATGAAGGATTACAAGAATTATATAAAAAATACGGATATTTTAAAGAAGAAACTATATCTTTAACATTAGCCGGAATAGAAGGATTAGAAAAAATAGGAGAGATAATATCTTACTTTAGAAATAATGATTTAGAAAGTATAGACAATAAAAAGGTTGTAGAAATTAAAGATTTTGCTGATGGAATAGATGATTTACCAAAAGCCAATGTAATAAAATACTTCTTAGAAGATGAATCTTGGGTAGCTATTAGACCTTCTGGAACAGAACCAAAACTAAAGTTTTATTTAGCGGTAAAAGGTGATGATGAGGATGTTTGTAATAACAAGTTATCTGGAATTAAAAAGAGCATAAACGAAATTATAAATAAATTAATGTAGAAATAAATTAATGTAGAAATAATAATATTTAAAGTAAGGTATTTACTTTTTTATGTATTTTATAACATTTTAAAATAAAAGTAATGATTTTTGGTATTAGAGTATCAAAAGTCATTACTTTTTTTGTTTCAAAATATATGGTAATATATATTTTGAAACAAAAACTATACATACAAACAATGAAGGTGAATAAAAAATCTGAAAGTATTTCATATTATGGATGATAAAGATAAATATGGTATTATGCTTATTTATAATGAAAAAGGATATACTATTTATGCTAATAAAAAGATTATTATTTAAATTTAGGATATAATGGAATGGAAAGTCTTATTCACTTTTTCATAAAATACTTGATGAATAATACAATAATAATAAAGCATTAAAATCTCATCATCATATACATTATAGGATTAATTAACCTATTTTCGGTTAAATGATGATATACTGTACCATTCAGTTAATAGATGGTCTTGATGATAAATCAGCAGTTATTTTACCTATGCATATTTCTAATCATATAAAAAGGAATTATAATTGGAAAAGTTGAAAATATATACAAATGATAAATGTGTAATAACAATAGAATAATACATAATGACAAAACATAATTGGAGTGCTAGATACATAGCAACCATTAAGTAAATTAAATTTAATAGGAAAATAGAACACAATTAACTATTACATAAAATAGATAATAAATATTATAGGATAGGAGGGATAATATGAAAAATAAACTTAATAATAAATTTCAAACATATAGCAAAAAAATGAAATTTCTTATGGAATATTCTAATTATAGAGAAATAAATTCAAAAGCAGCTGAAATGTCATTTTATCTACTGTTATCCTTCTTTCCTTTTTTAATATTTACAATAAGTTTGGTAGTATATACACCAATAATTAAAATTAGTAAATATATATTTTTATTAAAAAAAATATTACCTTTAAGTGCTTTTAATATAGTATCATCATTAATGCAATCCGCCATAGAAAATAGAAGTTTTAGTTTTTTAATACTAAGTTTTATCTTAGCAATGTATACTATGTCTAGGGCGGTACTATCACTGATTAGAGGCATGAATAGATCATATAATATTAGAGAAACTAGGCCGTATTTTGAGGTGTTATTTATATCTTTAGTATTTGTAATAATGTTAGTTGTTTTGATTTTTACATCTATGATATTTTTAGTATTTGGTGAGAGGTTAGGCTCATTTTTATTTAATCTAATTGGTTTAGATCAATATTTTATGTATATTTGGAACCTTTGTAGATACGTGGTGGGAATTATAACTGTAATTATTATTTTGATGAACTTATATAGATTTACTCCAAATAAAAAGTTGTATTTTAAAGATGTATTGCCAGGAGCTATAGTATCTACTTTATGTTGGTTAGTAGCATCATTTTGTTATTCATTTTACTCAAATAATTTTGCAAGATACGATATTATTTATGGAAGTTTAGGTGGAATTATCGTACTTATGACATGGGTATATTTAAGCAGCTGGACTATATTAATTGGTTGTGAAATAAATGCCAGGTTATATAAAAGGAAAATTAGGTAAATTTGTATCTTTTATTATAAATTTTAGTATATTATATAAATAAATAAAATTTATCTTGACATTTAGTAATAATTCTTATAGTATTAATTTAATATAAATTTAAAGTTATAAAAGCGATGAATAGGAAGAGTAAATCTAATTCGATTACTAGAGAGAAAAGCTCATAGGCTGTAAGGCTTTTCAAATTAGAGGGGTTGAAAACTACCTAGGAGCTGTGATCTGAAGCAATCTAGTTGATTTTAGTAAGATTAACCGTAAGCTGCGTTAAAGCATTAAGTGGATTTTAAATCAATTTAGGTGGAACCGCGGGAATGTATCTCGTCCTTATTTATAAGGGCGAGTTTTTTTAATTTAAAGAAAAATATAAATTAATATTTAAAAGCGATGAATAGGAAGAGTAAATCTAATTCGATTATCAGAGAGAAAAGCTCATAGGCTGTAAAGCTTTTCAAATTAGAGAGATTGAAAACTACCTAGGAGCTGTAATCTGAAGTAATCCAGTTGATTTTAGTAAGATTAACCGTAAGCTGCGTTAAAGTTTAAAGTGAGTTTTATTGTAAATAAAACTAAATTGGGTGGAACCGCGAGAGACTCGTCCCTTTATGAGGAATTAGTCTCTTTTTTGATTAAAAAATAAAATTTATTTTGTAAAGTAAAAAGGAGGTTTTAATATGAGAATAGCTATACTTGGATATGGAACAGTGGGAAAAGGTCTTGTACAAATGATTGAGGGAAATAAAAATAAAAGAAATATAGAAATAACAAGCATATTAGTTAGAGATAAAAATAAATATAACTCTTCTAAATATGCGAATATAATAACTGAAAATATTGAGGACGTATTTAAAGCGGATATTGATATTTTAGTTGAACTGATGGGAGGTTTACATCCTTCGTATGAATATATAAAAAGAGCATTGGAAAGCAAAATTAATGTGGTTACAGCTAATAAGGATATGTTAGCAGAGTATGGTGATAAGCTTGTTAAGTTAGCAAAAGAAAATAATGTAAGTCTTAAATTTGAAGCATCTGTAGGTGGTGGAATACCTGTTCTTAAACCTTTAACAGAGTCTTTAGAAGGTAATTCTATTGATAGTATGTATGCCATATTAAATGGAACAACAAACTTTATTTTAAGCAAAATGTACAATGAAGGTTTGTCTTATGATGAAGTATTGAAAGAAGCCCAAAAATTAGGTTTTGCAGAAGCTAATCCAGAAGCAGATGTGGAAGGATATGATGCAGCAAGAAAATTATCTATTCTATCAACTTTGGCTTACAATGGCAGAGTATATTGGAAAGATTTCTACTTAGAAGGTATATCAAAAATTGATATGAAGGATATTGATTATGCAAAAAAAATGGGATGTAAAATTAAATTAGTTGGCCAAAGTAAGAAGAAGAATGAAAAGGTTAGTGGTTTTGTAAGACCTGTCCTTGTTGACAATAATAACTTATTATCTCAAATAGATAATGAATATAATATCGTTGTATTTAATGGGGATTCTGTGGGAGAATTGTCTTTTGTAGGCAAAGGAGCAGGAAAAGAACCTACAGGGAGCGCTGTTTATGCAGATGTTATAGATATTTTTGACAATAGAATTGCTAACATAGATCAATTTACGAAAGACAAAATTGAAGTAGAAAAAACAATTAATAATAATTGTCAAGTTTTATTAAGATTTAAATCTCCTAGAAAAGAAGAAATAATATCTTTAATAAATGCTTGCATAGATGAATATGACATAATTGACGATAATGATGAATTGGCAGTTATGGTTTACGCAGAATCTGAATATGAAATTAATAATATATTGTGTTTAATTAAAGATAAAGGGTATTGTAAAGAAAGTAGAAAGCTATTAAAAATTAGCTAAAAAAATATAAGCACTCTTTGGGGCTTAGAAACTCTAGAGAGTGTTTTTTGCTAGTACCTAATTGAGAATGGTTTTTAATTTTGATATAATAGATAAAGTAAAATAATAAATTAGGGAGATCATAATGGAAAATTTAAATTTAATAATGGTGTTTGCTGAAGGATTATTATCTTTTTTATCACCATGTATACTGCCAATACTACCAATCTATTTAAGTATGTTATCAAATAGTAGTATTGAAAATATGAAAAACGAAAGCTTTGTTAAAAGTGAGCTGTTTAGAAATACTGTATTTTTTACGCTTGGAATTTCCGCTACATTTTTTATACTAGGATCCTCAGTAAATGCATTAAGTTCATTTTTTAATGCAAATAAAAATTTAATTGCATTAATAGGAGGAGCTATAATAATTTTTATGGGGCTATTTTATATGGATATAATAAAGGTGAATATCCTTAACAAAGATAAAAGATTGCAAATAAAAACTAAAAAAATGAATGTAATAACTTCATTTTTGTTAGGATTTACTTTTAGCTTTGGTTGGACGCCATGTATAGGACCTATACTTGCATCTGTGCTTATTATGTCTTCTAGTACAGAAAGTTTGTCTGCGTCATATTTATTAATAGGTGTATATACTATAGGGTTTATAACACCATTTATATTACTTTCATTATTTTATAATAAGCTTGTAAAGACAGTAGATAAGCTTAAAAAGCATATGAATATAATTAAAAAACTTGGTGGTATAATACTTATTATTTCTGGTTTATTAATGTTCATAAATGGGTTTACCAATAATTTAAATGCCACAAAAACGGAAAATGTTAAAAAGTCTGAAAGTACTCAAAATACATCTTCTAAAGACGATAAAAAAATTGAAGCTTTGGATTTTGATTTATATGACCAATATGGAAAAAAACATAAGCTTAGTGATTATAAAGGCAAGACTGTATTTTTAAATTATTGGGCTACATGGTGCCCTCCATGTAAAGAAGAAATGCCTTATATAGAAGAGTTATACAAAGAATATAATGAAAATAAAAATGATGTAATAATACTTGGTGTAGCATCTCCAAATTTAGGTAATGAAGGAAGTAAGAAGGATATAGAAAAATTTCTGAAAGATGAAGACTACACATTTCCTGTTGTGTTCGATGAAGGAGGAAGTCAAATATATGCATATGGAATAAGTTCATTCCCGTCCACATTCATAATTGATAAAGAAGGATTTATTGCTAAGTATGTGCCAGGTGCCATGGACAAAGAAACTATGAAAAATCTTATTGAAGAGGAATAATAAAATATATAAGAGCTGTTACACAAATAATTTGAGGTTAAATGTAACAGCTCTTTCTTTAAGTATTTTAAGTAAAGGGAATGTAAAATAAAGTGTGTAAGTTGACAAGATTGTTGTCAGCTTATGCACTTTTTTGATTATAGAGTGTGATACCATTAAGGAAAGGAACTTAAAAAGATGAGGTATGATACTATGGTTAGAAAAAAACAAAGTTCTAAGAAAAATGAACTAGTAAATGCAATACTTGAACAATATCAACCTGAAACGGTTGAAGATATGCAAGATGCTCTTAAAGATATTTTTGCACCAATGTTTGAAGCCATGCTTCAAGGCGAAATGG